>JACOYG010000061.1:0-3743 GCA_016181985.1 Candidatus Nealsoniibacteriota bacterium | reverse complement strand
GTTAATTGGTGCCCGAGATGCGGCACTTCTTTATCCGACTTAGAAATAGAATATAAAGAAGAGCCGACAAATATGTATTACATCAAATACGGCCCTCTGATTGTCGCCACCACAAGGCCGGAAACAAAATTGGGAGACACCGCTGTTGCCGTAAATCCGAAGGATGGAAGACATAAAGAGTACATCGGAAAAACCATTGATATTAAAACCGTTCTGGGTCCGGCAAAAATGAAGGTAATCGGCGACTCATCCGTTGATATGAATTTCGGGACCGGAGCCATGAAAGTGACTCCTGCTCACGACCTGCACGATTTCGAACTTGGAGAAAAATACGGACTAGAAAAAAAACAAGTCATCGGCCCCGACGGCAGAATGACGGCCCTGGCCGGAAAATATGCCGGGCTCAAGGTGCTCGAAGCCCGGGAAAAAGTGGTTGAAGATATGAAAAAAATCGGCATTTTGGAAAAAATCGAGCCGTACACGCATAACGCCGCCCGCTGCTACAGATGCAATTCGGTCTTGGAGCCTATTCTTTCTAACCAATGGTTTTTAAAAATGAAAGAACTCGCCAAGCAAGCGATTAAAGCCGTAAAATCCGGTAAGATTAAATTCTCTCCCAAAAATTTTGAAAAACCGTATTTTGACTGGCTGAAAAATGTCAGAGACTGGTGTATTTCCCGCCAACTTTGGTGGGGTCACAAAATACCCATAGAGGGAGTAGATGATGTTCTCGATACTTGGTTTTCTTCGGCTTTGTGGCCGTTTGCCACGCTCGGATGGCCCGAAAACACCAAAGATTTAAAAACTTTTTACCCGACAAATGTTTTGAGCACAGCTAGAGATATTATTAATTTATGGGTAGCTAGAATGATATTTTCGGGATTAGAATTTATGGGAAAGCCGCCATTTCATACGGTTTTAATTCACCCCACTGTCTTAACAAAAGAAGGGCAAAGAATGTCAAAATCATTGGGAACGGGCATTGACCCGGTGGGTTTAATTGAAAAATATGGCGCCGATGCCGTAAGATTCGGCTTCGCCTATCAATTATTCGGCGGACAAGATATAAAGTTTTCAGAAGATAATATAATTATGGGACGCAAATTCTGCAACAAATTATGGAACGCCAGCAGGTTCGTGATGCTGCAAATTGTTGGATTGCAAATTGTTGGATTTACGAAATCAAACACAAGAGATGTTGGATTTCGTAAATCCAACAATTATCCGATTATCCAACAGCTGAACCAAACTATAAAATCGGTTAATAAAAATTTAGAGAATTATCAATTCGGTGAAGCGGCGCATACTTTATACGATTTTTTCTGGCATGATTTCTGTGATAAATTTATTGAGCAAACAAAAAATAAAGATGACGTAAAAACCAAGTCAGCTTTACTGTATGTGCTGCTGACTTCGCTAAAACTTCTGCATCCATTCATTCCTTTTATCACCGAAGAAATTTATCAGCAGCTGCCGCTCAAAGATAAGAAAAAAAGTTTAATGATTGAAACATGGCCGCTATAAACTACCCTCTTTATGCTTTTTTCGGGCTCGCTCTTGCCGATCAGCTGAAAAATCTCACCCTCCCCCACTTCTTGAATCAGATAATTTATATATTCTTAGGCATAGCGCTTATTGAGGAATTTTTTAAATATCTGATTGTAAAGAAAAAAATCCTCAAAGACCCCGAATTTGATGAACCGACCGATGTCATGCTCTACATGATTATTTCAGCTTTAGGGTTTGCCGCCCTGGAAAATCTCATAATTCTATTCCCCCTGGCCAATCCGTTCCAATTTCTTCAAACTTCGGTTATTAGCGTATTCAGATTCGTCGGGGCTACTTTTCTGCACGCCTTAGCTTCGGGAGTTCTGGGATACTTTATGGCCATGTCGTTCTTCCGGCCAAAAAATAGAAAAAAATTACTGTTCATGGGATTTTTCGCATCGGTATCCTTGCACGGACTTTATGATTTATCTATAATAGAGGTAGACAACGGGTTTAAATTTGCCGTCCCGATTGTTATATTATTGGGACTTACCGTTTTTGTTTCATTAAGCTTTAAAAAGGTCGATAAATTGAAAAGTATATGCAACCTTGCTTCGCAAGGAAATTCAAAGCACGAAGCACGAAATTCTAAACAAATCTAAAATGTTAAATTATAAATTCAAAACACGCGGTTTAGGATTTCGGATTTCGGATTTCGGATTTTCTTTTGCGAAGCAAAAGTATTATGGGATTTTTCGATAAATTAAAAATCGGGGCGGAAAAAGAGCCCGAACAGGAAGAAAAAACAAAAAAACCCGCCGACGGCCCGGCGGCCAAACGAACGCGCCAGAACGCAAAGTCTTCCGCGGTAAAAACCAAAATAACTCCGGTTACGGATAAAGAAGAGGTCGAAGCCATTGGGGAAAAAATAAAAGAGCAGCTTCCCAAAAAATCAAAAGAGGCCGATTCTGATTTTGAAGGAGAACTAGCCATTGATGTTTACGAAACCGACGCTGATTTTGTCGTCCAATCGACTATTGCCGGAGTAAAAGCCGAAGACTTGGACATTACAATTGAAAATGACATTGTCACCGTAAAGGGAAGCAGGGAAAAACAAGTTTCCGAAGAAACTAAAAAATATTATTACCAGGAATGCTATTGGGGAACTTTCTCAAGGCAGGTTATTTTACCCGAGGAAGTTGACGGCTCAAAAGCTGAAGCCGCCATAAAAGACGGAGTTTTAACCCTTAGGATTCCCAAAGTAGTCAAAATTCAAAAACGTAAGATCTCTATAAAGCAGGAAAGCTAATATAACTGTGTCGGAGGAGAGATTTGAACTCTCAAGGGTTTCCCCACCGGCTCCTAAGGCCGGCGCGTCTGCCAGTTTCGCCACTCCGACATAAATTGGACTTTCTTAATTTTATCTTTCAAAAATTAAAAAATCAAGCTCCAGAGGTCTGGAGCTGATTTTTTTATAGAAGACAGAAATAAAACCTACCCGCCTATAACAGACCTTATCACCATGACCATGCCTCTCGCCAATAAAGCGATGGCAACTCCGATCAATGCGTTAATCAGCATCTGCCTAGCTTTGTTGGCTTTTTCCGGATTGCCTCCGGCAGTAACCCACATAAGTCCAGACACGATAAGGAAAATAGCGGCTATGGACAGCAAGGCGGCAAAAACCCAGTTGCCTATTTTATTGATTAAATCAATCAGATCGCTGGTTTGTTTAATCAGCACACCGCTGCATGTGTTATCTTGGGGATTCCAATTACAACCAGCCGTATTGCAGGTGGTTTGAACTTTAATAGCGTCGCAACTAGTCTCAACTACCGCAAAACTCATAGCTGGTACTATCAATGTCCCAGCCAAAACTAACGTTAATAAAACTTTTTTCATTTTGATTTTTTAGGTTAGAAAATCGACCTTTATAAATTATCTTACTACGCTCCTATTATTGATTTTAACGCAACAACCAGCCCTCTGGCAAGCAGAAGAACGGCCAAACCAATGGCGGTATATATCATTATCTTCTTGGCTGTTTGAACTTTCTGCGGGCTGCCTCCCGAAATCACATACATAAAACCGGCTATAATAAACATTATCGGGGCCAGAACAATCCCCACCCAAAAGACAAAACCAATGATTTTGTTCAGCAAGTCCTCAAAAGTATTTACTCCAAGCGGATTGGGAATCGTAATGTCCTCGCCTAGAGCATTTTTGGCCAAAAGAAAAGAAGAAAAGATTAAAAT
>JACOYG010000043.1 GCA_016181985.1 Candidatus Nealsoniibacteriota bacterium | reverse complement strand
AAGAAATGAGTAAAATTATAAGCATATAAACCTATATTCCCATTCTAACATAACTTGACATATATCTTAAAATAAAGATATTATAATTAAGCAGCAACTTAACAATTTGGTGAAAAAATGGAGGACACGACTTGATAAATATCAAACATTACGCAAAAGAACACGGTTCGCGAAATATTCCGCTTACTTTTGAGGAAGCCTATGATTTAGGCGTTTACATGATCCATGGATGCCGCGGAAATAATCTTGCGCAGATTCAAAGCATCGCGATACTTTCTTTATTGCACACAAAAGCGACCTATTTGTGGAAATTCGACGAACGAACGGAAAAAAGACACGGCCACCGATTACCGATTAGCGCCGCCGAGCAAATTGCCGGCATTTGCGCCGCTATTTTCGAGCATGATATCGCCGAATCTCAATTCGGCTTCCTCAACCCCAATATTCCCTATGCTATGGATAATTCCGGCATGGGCGGAGACTTGATCGTGACCGCTAATGTTTCAACTATCGCCGCTTTTATTGCCGCTATGGCCGGGGTTCCCATGTGCAAACACGGTTCGCCGGCCAACGCCGATGCGGCAAGACACGGCAGTTCCGATTTCGTGGAACTTTGCGGCATTAATACTACAGCCTCCCAAAAAGAAGTCGAATCATGCGTAGAAAAATTAAGATTCGGCTATACCGAGGCCATTGATACGCGCTATAAACTGATCCATCTTCAAACTCACCGAGTGGCCCAATTGCCGCACATGAATGATATCATAGGCCCGATCACTAACCCGCTTAATCCGAAGATTCTAAGACGCAGAATGCTTGGAGTAAACCATTTGATTCCGCCGGTTATCGCAGCTCAGGCCTATCGGATCATGAACGAACGAGGCATTACTTTCGTCGAGCATGGCTTTTTTCTCCGGGGCTTCGGAGATAACGGAGAAGACAGCGGCATGGACGAACTGTCTATTTGCAAAGGCGGAACGCAGATCGCCGAATTGAAAAACGGGAAAATAAAAGAATACTACTTATACCCTTACGATTTTGGCCTAATTACCGCATCCGAAAATTCGATATCTCCGCCAGAAGGAATGGGCAAAGGAAAATTTTCCTTGAGTATCTTAAAAAGAGAGATTACCGGCGCGCCGGCTAGAATGATTGCCGCCAACGCCGCCTTGCTCCTTTATCTGGCCGGTAAGTCTGATGACTTGAGTGAATGCTATAGAGAAGCGAGCGAAATATTATCGAGCGGCCAAGCTTATGAAAAAATGCTAGCCGTAAAAAAAGCGCTTCCTAAATAAATTTATAACAAGAGGGGAATATCATCTTTAACTGATGTTATTCCCCTTTATTTTTTTAAAAAATATGGTTATGATACAATTAAAATATGCCGAGTAAGTTTTATAAAATTTTCAAGAAAAAAAACGGAATTATTATCGGGGCGATCCACTTCCCGCCGCTTTCGGGCTATCCGGAATTTCCCGGCCTGAAAATCGCCCTGAATAACGCCTTGGAAGATTTAAAATCTTTTGAAAGCGGGGGAGTCGATGCGGTAATTATAGAGAATAATTACGATACGCCGCACAAAATTTCCGTTAGCCCGGAAACGATTAACGATATGAAATTTTTAGGAGGAGAAATTGCGTCATCTGCAAAACTAACCATGGGCGTAAGCGTTTTATGGAATGACTACAAAGCGGCCCTATCCATAGCTAAGGCGATCAAAGCGAAATTTATCAGAATACCGGTATTTGTAGATAAAGTAAAAACAAATTACAGAATAGTCACCGGCTCACCGGAGGATGTTTTAAAATACCGAAAAAAAATCGGAGCCGAAAATGTCGCTTTATTTGCCGACATCCAAGTAAAACACGCCGAACTCTTAAACAAAAGACCCATAGAAGAATCAGCCATGGAAGCAATTAAGGCCGGGGCGGACGCCATAATTATCACCGGTAAATGGACGGGCGATGCTCCGGAATTAAGCAAGCTGATGGCTGTAAGAAAAGCAGTCGGCGATTTTCCTATTTTAGTCGGCAGCGGGACGGATAAGAACAATATCAGCGAATTATTTAAATACGCCAATGGCGCCATAGTAAGCACTTCCCTGAAGGAAGGCAGCTCAAAAAAAGGCGAAATCAACGTAAAAACCTGGCAGCAAAGAATAAGCCAGGCAAAAGTCAAAGATTTGATTGAGAGAATAAAATAAAGCAGCTGGTTGCAGCTGCTTTGGTTTTTTGGGTTGGTACGATATCTTCCTACCTCGATATCGTTTCCTTGTCAATACCCAAATTTAAAATTCTATTAATCAAATAATTAAAAAATACGAAGGGGCGGCTCAGTCACCTGACTTAGCATGTGTTGGCTGGGGCACTTCGTCGCTAAAGCTCCTCAGTGTCTTTTCTTTTTTATATATTTATCAATGAAGCGAAAAGAGCTGCGGGACTAGGATTCGAACCTAGATAGACAGATCCAAAATCTGTTGTCCTACCATTAGACGATCCCGCAAAGATAAGCTACTAAGTCACTGAGTAATTAAGTGGCTAAGATTTTAACTTTGAAATAAATACGTTAACGCCTTTAGCTAAACCGTTATATCTGTCATATAATCCATTAAATTCAGCTTCTTTTATATAACCCAAATCTTTACCCAAAATCAAGTGATAGATAGTTTCGGATAACGATCCTCTTGCGTTATAAGTAAAACTGAGTAATTCTTTTGTGGTATTTTTGCCCATTCCTTAGGCAATATTAGCAGATTCTTTCCGAATATTTAAATCTTGAAATGATTTTATCTCACCCATAAACAAACTTAATGACTAAATCACTTAATCACTTTCTCATCCATTGACTCGATGATCGCCAGTTCCAGCGGGAGTTGCGGTATGGGAGAGTATTTCATTTTGTTTTCTGCGTCCATGAAAAGCCGAAGAGTCCGGCTGATATCCGCTTCCGAAACGGAAATAACTTGAGCTCGAAGCTTTTCCTTTTCTTCTTTGGTTAAAGTAGTAATTATCGGATTTGATAATTCGGGACCTATTTTCAAAATCAATCCATACCTTAAATAATTGATCAAAGATTTGGCAAATTCTTGAGGATCCCCGCCCTTCTCGATAGTTTTATTCAAAAATTCAATAACCGGAGACGCTTTTTTCTGAAAAAGCAAATCGGTAAATTGTCCGACCAGCTCCATGTCCACCATGCCCAGCAAGTCCTTGATATCATTGATATTCTTCCCCCCGAACGCTAAAACTTGGTCCAAAAGAGCTTCCGAATCGCGAATGGAACCGCCGGAATTAAGAGCTATCAGCTCCAAAGCCGCATCGTCAACCGCGCACTGTTCTTTTCCAATAACCGTTTTTAATCTGCCGATTATTTCCTGAACGGTTAATTTTCTGAAGTCGAACCTCTGGCATCGGGAAATAATCGTGGGAATCATTTTATGAATTTCAGTGGTGGCTAAAATGAAAACAGCGTGACTGGGCGGCTCCTCCAAGGTTTTCAAAAGAGCGTTGGCCGCGTCTTTGGAAAGCTGATGCGATTCGTCAATGATAAAAACCTTGTATTTTGATTTAACGGGGGCAAAACGGATGCCGTCTCTCAATTCTCTGATCTCATCGATTCCCCTGTTGGAAGCCGCGTCAACCTCCATCAGATCAATGGATCTCGACTCGTTGATTTCGTTGCAGGAAGAGCATTCGTTGCACGGTTCGAAGCCATTCCCGCGGTTTTCGCAGTTAACGGCCTTTGCCAAAAGCCGGGCAATGGTAGTTTTGCCCGAACCGCGCTGGCCGGCAAATAAATAAGCGTGGGAAATCGTTCCCGAAGATATGGCATTGGTCAAAGTCTGGACAACATGCTCTTGTCCCACGACTTCGGCAAATGTTTTTGGCCTGTATTTACGATATAGAACTAAATTTGTCATATTTTTTACCCTACTTAATCCTTGACATTGATTATGGGCTTGCTATAATGAAAGTACTAAACGTGGGGCGGATATTTCGCATGTCCGTCCCGTTTATTTTTCTTAAAATTTTATATATTTCTCAATCCTTACAAAATCTCTAAAATTAGATCCGGCAAATTGCCTGATTTCTCTTGCGGTTCTTGGTCCGCGCGCCAAAATTAAAACTTCCTTCCCCGTTTTTCTTTCAACCCCGCCAAAATAAAAAGCTTGCGATATTTTATATTTATTTTTTAAATAATCTAAAAGTTTTTGGTAATCAATTTTCCAACCTAAGCTTTTTTCTCCTCCGTAAAAAAGATTAGAGGCATCAATAAAGGCCAATGTTGTCGTGGATTTTTCCGGCATGCTATTTTTTAAATACTATAAATTTATAACCGAGGAAATTCCATACCATGGCCGCGAATGTTGCGCAAAGGGCTCCGATATTGGCCCAAATTTTAGGAGAAAGGCCAAACTGAACGCCTATGACATTCACGACCAATGAAGCGACTCCGACATTCACTCCAAAACCAACCAAACTTACGATAAAAAATTGGGTGAACTCTCTTTTTACTCCATTAGTTTTTTGAACCTTGAAAGTCCAAAACTTATTCAGGAAATAGCTATTCACCACGGCTGCGGTAAAGCTGATGCCCTTGAATAAAGAGTAGCCCGGACCGGCAGCGATACCCGAAGCAAAAATTAAAAAATTTAAAACTCCCAAATCAATAAGGGTGTTCAATATCCCGACTAAAATAAATTTTACCGCCTGTTTTATGATTGTCTGCATTGCCCCATCTTATCAAAAATTGCCAGAAAAGTAAAAAGATGCCAGGATAAAATCACAACAGGCGCAGAAGGAGAACTTTTAAAAATGAACGCGACGAACGGAGAAATGGAAAAAATACTGCGGGACGATCTGGAAAAATTAAAAGCGCCGGAAGGCTATTTTCGCGCGGGATTGCCAAAGTACAATACTCTTTACGGCCGCGACGCTTTAATCGTCGGCTGGCAGATGTTAACGATAGACCCGCAAATTGCAAAAAACACCTTAAAAATTTTAGCTAAACTTCAAGGCAAAAAATCAAAAATTAAAAATGAAGAGGAACCGGGCAAGATTATCCACGAATATGTAAAATTCTGGAGCCGTGAAGGGCTTACTCCAAAACACCTTCTTTCTAAATTATTTTTGGGATATCCGTATTATGGCAGCGCTGACAGCACGCCTCTGTTTATAATCTTAGCCGCTTTCTATTTTGAAAAAACCGGCGATGCCGATTTCTTAAAAGAAATCTGGCCAAACATTGAAGCCGCCGTAAATTGGCTGAGGTATTTTGGCGATAAAGACGGCGACGGCTTTATCGAATATAAAAGGAAAAATCCGTTTGGATTATACCATCAGGCATGGAAAGATACGCCCTATCTTTTTCCGCGTCAGCCTCCACATAAGATTTCCTCACCAGTCGCCGCAGTTGAAATACAGGGTTATGCCTACCTCGCTTATAAAAAAATTGCCGGCCTAAGCAAAGAGATTTTCGGGAAACCGAGGAAGGAACTTGAACAATTGGCCGAAAATCTTAAAAGAAATTTCGACGAAAAATTCTGGATGGGAGATTTTTTCGCTTTTTGTCTTGATGGCGAGAAACGGCCGCATAAAATTTATGCCTCGAATCCCGGACATCTTCTCTTCACCGGAATTATTGAAAAATCAAGAATACCTCCATTTATTGAGAGATTAACTCAAGAAGATCTTTGG
The DNA here is from genome assembly GCA_016181985.1 of Candidatus Nealsoniibacteriota bacterium. Taxonomy (GTDB): domain Bacteria; phylum Patescibacteriota; class Minisyncoccia; order Minisyncoccales; family MHMH01; genus JACPGX01. The sequence continues at coordinate 12,810 of JACOYG010000043.1, read as the reverse complement.
AGTCCGTATGGAATTCGGACTCTTTCCAGCGAAGATCCTTCTTTTAAGCCCGACTTTCGAGTGCAGGGACCTGTTTTTTCTCACGATAATTGGATTATCATTCAAGGATTAAAAAAGGCCGGATATTTTACCGAGGCCGAAGAATTAAGTTCCAATTTAATCAAGGCCTTTCAGTGCATGGGTTTCATGCCGGAATGTTTCGGGGTCAAAAAAACCGGTGAAATTATTCCTGAAAAAATGGCCTGCTGCCCCCAAGCTTGGTCAAGCGCGGCGCTTCTTGATCTGATAATCAATAATAAATAATCGAAAGGCCTGCAAAGTAATTTGCAGGCCTTTTTTTATTTGATTACCAGCCGATTAAATTCCAGCCCTTATAGAGCTTGTAAGACCGATTGCCGACGGCAGCCAAGTCGCAATCTTCTTTCACCTGAAGAAAATATCCGCTGGCCGGGATAAATTCCTTGAGGGTATTGAGTTCTGGAGGAATAGCCGGATCGTAAAGATACCATTTTCCGGCATAATATCCCCAAATCCTCACCACCTTGTCCTTAATTGGAGATATAACATTTTCAACTTTTCCCGGAGAATCGGGGATAAGAACTACTGTCAGATTCGCTTCGAACCTTGCTCCCTTAACCTTGAGATTATAATTTCCCGGGCTAAGGGATGGAACAATGGTTTCTATCACAACGCTTCCATCGCGGCCAACCATCGAAATCGGACTCGGAGTAATCTCGTTATTGCCGAGGTATACCCTTGCCATATCAAACGGCATCGCCCCGTAGACCCATATCGTCAACTTATCTCCCATCATTAACAATTGAGGCGATATGGCGATTATCGGCGGAAGAACTTCATAAACCGAAAAAACTGTGTAAACGCCGGAATCAGCTTTTATGTAATATATTCCGGATTCTATCGGGGGTACCGAGAAAGACGTTTGAAACCCGCCGTAATAATCGGCCGTAATATTGCGCCAATTTTCAGCAAATTGAACGCTCACCGAACTGAAAGACGAAAATCCCCTGCCGGATACGGCAAACGTTTCTCCGATTCTTCCCCTCTGGGGGTAAACTGCGATGGTCTGGGATTGGGCCGCGATATCTTTCGTCGGCCATAAGATGACTAGAAGTGAAATGATCGCAACCAAAAAAAATTTTCTTTTCACGCTCGCCTCTCTGGAATCAGCATATCGGCAACATGTACGCCTATATACAATGGGATATTTTAGTCCGCTTTTTGAGATATTCCGGCTATAAAGTGAACTGGGTGATGAACATCACCGATGTCGGACATTTGACCTCCGACGAAGATGCCGGCGAAGATAAAATGGAAAAAGGAGCCAGGAGAGAAAAACTTTCCGTTCAGGAAATTGCCAAAAAATATATCGGACAATTTTTGGAGAGTATGGATCTTCTAAACATCCAAAGACCCGACACCCTTTGCCGCGCGACGGAACACATTAAAGAGCAGATTGATCTGATTAAAAAAATAGAAGAAAAAGGATTTGCATATCAAACAAAAACCGGGCTGGTTTTTGACACCTCAAAATTTCCCGATTATGCGAAATTTTCCAAATTAAACCTTAAAAAACAATATGCCGGTTCGCGAGTAGAAATCGATCCGGAAAAAAAACAGCCGTGGGATTTTCTGCTGTGGGTTACCAATCAGCCAAAACATATCATGCAATGGGACAGCCCCTGGGGTAAGGGCTTTCCTGGTTGGCACATAGAATGCACCGCCATGTCCACAAAATATCTGGGAAACCGTTTTGACATCCATACCGGCGGCAAAGAGCATATCCCCGTACACCACACTAACGAAATCGCCCAAGCCTACGGGGCTTTCGGCAAACAAACGGCCAACTTTTGGCTGCACAATGAATGGCTTAAAATTAATAAAGTTAAGGTAAGCAAGAGTTTGGGCAACATTATTTTAGCGGCTGATTTTATTCAAAAAGGATACAATCCCCTGTCCTTCAGGTATTTAGTTATGACATCGCACTACAGACAAGGGCTTAATTTTAGCTGGGAATCGCTGGAAGCATCGCAAAACGCTTTAAATAATCTTATTGAAAAAGTAAAAGAATTTACCCCGACGCGCAAAGGGGTTTGGTCTCCTACCCGAAGCGCCGGAAAAATTAAGGATTACCGGAAAAAATTTGCCGATTCTCTAGATAACGACTTAAATACCCCAAAAGCCTTGGCTTTAGCGTGGAGCTTGATTAAAGATGAAAAAGTGGCGGACAAAGAAAAATATCGCCTATTGCTGGACTTTGATGAAGTTTTGGGTTTAAATCTGGCGAAAATTAAAGCAGAAAAAATTCCCGCAAAGTTGCTCCACCCGGTGGAGCAACTCCTGGAGCAACGGCAAAAATACCGGGAACAAAAAAAATGGCAGAAGGCTGATGAGATAAGGGAGGAGATAAAAAAACTCGGCTGGTCGGTGGAAGATACCGATGACGGCCCAAAAGTAAAACGCCTCCAATAACTGGGGGCGTTTTGTTTATTTCAGAACTTGTATACTTTCACTAGTTCATGACTGCCGCACCGGCAGTAAATATTTTTTCCTTCTTGCCTAAACTTTACGGAATGATCAATCAAATGTCCATTCTCATCTATTTCCATTGTTTCATTTGCTAAACATCTCGGATTTTGACACTGAACAAAAACCTCGCCGCAAACTTGAGTTCCCATAATGATCCTCCCTTGTTCTTCTTTATTGATTCTTACAATAATAGATTAAGGTTGTCAATATTGCCAAATTTTTTATCTATCTGCTATAGTTAAGGAGATGAACGAACTGCCCGACAAACTTCCGCCGCAAAATATTGAAGCCGAAAAATCGCTTCTCGGTGCCTTGATGCTTGATAAAAACGCTATTATAAAAGTGGTTGATTTTTTGCAGCCGAGAGATTTTTACAAGGGGATCCATTGTGAAATTTATTCCGTCATGCAAAATCTCTTTGAAAAAACCGAGCCCATTGACTTACTTTCGGTTTCTTCCGGGCTTAAAGAAAAGGGAAATCTGGCGGAAATCGGCGGCAACGCCTATTTAACGGAGTTAATCAACGCGGTGCCTACGGCAACTCATGTTTTAAATTATGCCAGAATCGTTCAAAAGAAAAGAATCCTCCGCGACTTGATCGAGGCGTCTTACGACATCGGTTTGATGGGCTATAAAGAAACCGAGGACGTGGACGAACTTTTAGACCAAGCGGAAAAAAAGGTTTTTGGCATAGCGCAAAAATCTCTTACCCAGCGTTTCTTTCCGGTTAAAGATGCTTTAGGCGAGGCCTTTGAAAGAATAGACAATCTCTCAAAAAACGACGGAGCCCTGCGGGGTTTGCCAACAGGGTTTGCCGATTTGGACAGTATGCTGGCCGGCCTTCAAAAATCAGATTTAATTATTTTAGCCGCCAGGCCCTCTATGGGAAAATCAGCCTTATCCATGGATATCGCCAAATCAATCGCCACCAAGATGAAGGTTCCCGTAGGAATATTCAGCTTGGAAATGTCAAAGGATCAAATCGTTGACAGATTGATCGCCAGCCAATCGGGCGTTGATTTATGGAAAATAAGAACGGGAAAACTGTCCAGCAGCGGAGACGATAATGACTTTACCAGGATCCAGCAGGCATTGGGCGGATTGTCGGAAGCGCCAATTTATATTGACGACGCGGCCACTTCCAATATTCTCCAAATGAGGGCCATGGCCAGAAGGCTGCAGGCCGATAAGGGCCTGGGGCTGATCGTGGTTGATTACTTACAGTTAATGGAGCCGAGAAACAGCATCGCCAGCCCAGTTCAGCAAGTAACCGAAATATCAAGAGCGTTAAAAGGCTTAGCCAGGGAGCTGGAAGTGCCTGTTTTGGCCTTATCGCAGCTTTCAAGGGCAGTTGAGGCCCGTACGCCCTCAATACCAAGGTTATCCGACTTGAGAGAATCGGGCTGTTTAACCGGCGATACTCTTATAACTAGAGCCGATACCGGTGAACGAATTACCATTAAAAAATTAGCCGAGAGAGAAGAACAAGAATCTATTCCAATTTTTTCCGTTGATGAAGATTATAAGGTACGAGCCCATAAAATGCCTAAGGCCTTCTACTCCGGTAAAAAAATAATTTATGAACTTAAAACAAGAAGCGGTAGAAAAATTAAAGCTTCCGCGAACCATCCATTTTTGATGGTAGACGGTTGGAAGAGATTAGGTGATTTAAAAACAGAAGATCATATCGCTCTCCCGCGATCACTGGCGCCGCAAGCTCCAAAAAATCCTATGTCAAACGCAGAGCTAACGCTGTTGGCTCATCTTTTAGGAGATGGCTGCATTCTGCCTAAGCAACCATTCCATTATACCAGCGGCGATAAAGAAAATATTCAAACGGTGCAAAAAACAGCCAAAAAATTATTCGGCATTAATGGAAAAATAGTAAAACAAAAAAACTGGCATCATATCTACCTTACCAGTCCTTATCACCTTACCCATCAAAAACACCACCCAATTACTGATTGGTTTAAAAAACTCGATATTGGATTAGTTCATTCATGGGAAAAGAAAGTGCCGGAAGCGGTTTTCCAATGTGATGATGATAAAATTTCTCTTTTTCTTAAACACCTTTGGTCAACCGATGGAAACTTAAGCTGGAAACGCTTGCCTGGAAGAAAACCGGCCGGTAATATTTACTACGCGAGCAGCAGCCAAATCTTAACGGAGCAGGTCCAATCCTTGCTTTTAAGAATCGGCATTCAAAGTTCCCTAAGGGAAGTTCCTCAAAAGAAAAAGACGAAAATATACAGAAATATGTACTATCTCTATGTCGAGGGCTCCCAAGAACAATTAAAATTTCTTAGGCAAGTAGGTATTGCCGACGGAAGAAAAACTATTATATCTGAAATGCTAAAAGCCCTGAAAGAGATTGAACCTAACACCAATATAGACGTAATCCCTAAAATTGTTTGGCAGACTGTTGTTGAGCCGGCAAAAGAAGAGCTGGGTATTGGCTGGCGAGCTGTTCAAGAAGGCATTGGCAGCCATTATTGCGGCAGCAGTATTTTTAAAAATGGGGTTAGCAGAGAAAGGATGATGAGACTTTGCTTATCCTTAGAAAAAAATCCTCTTTTATATAATCTGGCTAGCTCAGACATCTTCTGGGATAAAATTGTTTCAATTAAAAAACTGGGTCTCGAAAATGTTTATGACGCTACAGTGCCGGGGGCCCATAATTTTATCGCAAACGATATTATAGTGCACAATAGTTTGGAACAAGATGCCGATGTCGTGCTTTTCATTTACAGAGAAAAAGAAAGGGGGGCGACAACACCGAGCAATATAGCGGAAATACTTATTGCCAAGCACAGGAACGGCCCCACCGGAAGCATAAAGCTGTATTTTGACGAAAAAAGAGCCAGTTTCCGCAATTTAGATAAAACTCATATAACAGAAGAATTCTGACGACGGATATTTGGGGAGTCGGACTTCCTACAAAATTACGGGGGAAGTCCGACTCCCAGAAATAATCGTCGAGAGGATTTCGTAAATCTTTAATCGTTTAATTTATGTATTCTCCTTCCATCCAAAAACTTATTGAACAGTTTTCTAAATTTCCCACAGTGGGGCCAAGAACAGCGGTTCGTTTTGTTTTTCATTTGCTGAAATTACCCAAAGAAGAGTTGGGCCGATTATCGGAATCAATTTCTTCCCTACAAAAAGAAGTGAAACTCTGCTCTTTTTGTTTCAGGCCCTTTGAGCCCTTCGACGCGGCTCAGGGTTGTGAAATTTGTTCAGATATCCGCCGAGATAAAGCTCTGCTTTGTGTCGTAGAAAAAGAAACTGACTTGGAGACCATTGAAAAAACAAAAAAATACCAAGGCAGATATTTTATTCTTGGAGGAACCGTTTCCAAGCTGATGAAAGAAGATATTGAAAAATTAAGAATAAAAGAACTGCAGGAGAGAGCTAGGGATGTAAAAGAAATCATCCTCGCCACCAATCCCACCACCGAAGGCGAAGCTACCGCCCTATACTTAGAACGTACGCTAAAACCTTTAAACATAAAAACGACACGTCTTGGCCGGGGCTTGCCCGTCGGCGGCGAACTCGAATACGCCGACGAAGAAACGCTCGGCAGTTCCCTAGATAACAGAAAATAAAATCGCGATGGCTTAGCCAACGCGATTTTTTGTTATAAAATCTACAAACTTCCAAAACTGCGGCCAGCTTTTGCCGACCTTCGCTGGATATTTTACGCTTATCTTTCTGCCTTGTATTATTTGCATCACTGTGCCGCTATAAATCGGCCTGTGGTCTATCGATTTGATTTGCCTGCTATTTTCTACGTCGGCAATTACTCTTTCCATTTCCAAAAAACGGTTAGTTTCGTGGTTCGCTTCGCTGGGAAAAAGCTTCTTGCCTTCTTCCGTCGTTATCAAGCCGAGCGCCCGGGCAAGGCAAAAATCTTCTGAATGTTTTGGCTTAAAAGAGGTCTTTCCTTGTTTTAGCATCTCAAATATGGCAACGGCCTGTCTCAGAAGAGTTTCGTCTCGCTTTAGCTCCCAAGGCCGGCCAATGGCCATTTGATCCTTATAATGATCTACCGCATCATAAGTAAGCTGCAGCATTTCCGGCGGATTTTCTATTTTCCTTCCTAATCCGAAACGGCTGTAAAAAAGATATGACGCGCTTTGCAGCTGCGAGGTGCCGCCGTCCAGCTTTCCTAATTCTTCCGGCGAAAGATAAACAATGCTCGGGTCATAAGTTATATTTCTGCTTAACAAAGAGCCGTGCCTGATAAACTTTCTGCCGTTTTTCGTAGCCAAAGAAATAAACAAGAGAAAATGCAAGAGAGTCCCCGACTCTCCGACATCAAGATCCGTTTTCCCTTCTTTGTATACGGCCAGAGCTCGAATTAACGATTTTGCATCATGCGGAAATTCGGCTTTCTGGCTTTTTGTAAATGAGAATATCCGATTCTTGTTATACAATAAATCGAGAATTCCCATCCTGATCAGCCAGGATTTGCCCCACGGGATAAGATTATTCCTAACCAGCACATCAGCGATAGCTTCTTCCATTGTATTCCCTCCGATGCTACATCAAAACAAACTATTCCAACTTTGTCAAATCGCTAACAAAAAACTATGGAGGTTTCGCCTCCATAGTTTTATTTAGTTTAGATTTCGGTTATTTCCACTTCGGTGAAGGGCTGTCTGTGGCCCTTTTTAACGTGATAGCGTTTTTTAGGTTTGTATTTGAAAATAATAACTTTATCCGCCTTTCCTTCGCTTAAAACTTTGCCGGAAACCTGAGCGCCGCCTATGAAAGGAGCGCCGATCTCAAGATGGTTGTCTTTCTCCAAAAGTAAAACCTCCTTAAAGGCGACTTCCGAGCCCTCTTTGTTTTCCAGTTTCTCAATTTTTAGTTTTTGCCCGGGAGCAACAATATACTGTTTCCCGCCGGTTTTGATTACAGCCAACATGGTTCTATATTACTACTTATCTTAAAAAATTGCAATACCCTACTAATATCTGGAGGTCTGACCTCCCGTCATATTTGTCGGGAGGTCAGACCTCCCGAATATCGTCACTCGAGTTTCTTTGTTTCACCCAGCTCTTCCAATTTCTCCACCTTATCATCCAGCATAGTTAAGCGTTTTTCCGAAGAATCATAGGCGGATTTGGCGTTGGTCAAATGACTTCCAAGCTTCCTGAAGTCATCCATAAGCTTTTGGGCATCCTGATGAACCCGGCCGAGCTTTTTGAGTATCGATTGGGTTTGTTTGGAAATTTGAACGTCTTTGAACCAATGCTCAATCGTTCTTAAATCTTTATATATCCCGTTCGGCGAAGTTAAGATAATATGCTTTGACCAGGCAAAAGCCGAAATGTCGGCTTCTTTGCCGATATTGTGTATTATTTCGTAATAAATGGCTTCTGCCGGTATATACATGAAAGCGTAATCCAGAGTTCCCTCGGCCGGCAAAATGTATTTTGCGGCGATATCGTTTATTTTAAACTTTACATCATCGATAAAATTCTTTTTGTAAAAATTCTTTTCGGTTTCCGAGGCGGTGTTGACCATTTTTTCAAAGTTTTCGGAAGGAAATTTAGAATCAATCGGCAAAAGCTTGCCATTGGGCAGCTTTAAAACGGCGTCAACCTGCTCGCCCGAAAGAAATAAATACTGCATCTTAAAAAGCTCTTGAGGAAAATGCTGGGACAGAATATGCTCCAAACTCGCCTCACCCCATTGGCCCCTTAATTTGGGCGACTTAAAAATTTCCTGAAAAGTGGAAACGTCTTTAACGCTGTCTTGAACCTGTTTCAGATCCTCTCTTATTTTGGTCGCTTCTTGCGTAAAAGAACGTATTTGATCATTCATGGCTCTGGATGTGCCGACTTGGCTTTCTCGGATTTCTTTCCATTGGCCGATCATCAAGTCGGTCAGCCTTCTTTCTAGATCTCTGATAGAGTCTGACTGGCTTTTATCAATCTGGGATTTCTTAAGATAAAAAATGACGGAACCTACTCCCGCAATCACAAGCAACGCAACCAATAATGGGAAAAATAAATTAGAATCCATTAATCAATTTTATCATTATCTTTATTTTATCGCAATTTCTGAAACGACGAAAGCAACGTAAATGAAAATCAAAAAAATCGCTTCTTTTCTTGTAATTTTTTGTCCCGTTCTTAGAAAAATCAGAAAAAACAAAGCGGTAATTATTAGAAAAAATCTTCCGATCGCAATAGTTAAAAAATCGCTCACCGCTATAGGAGAAATCATGGCAACCGTTCCCAGAACTAAAGTGGCTGAAAGAACCACTCCCCCCATCAGGTCGCCTAAAACCATCCAATCGTGGCCCTTCCTGGCGGCTTGGATAGAGAAAAATCCTTCGGGCAAGGCATTGCCAAGCCCTATCACTAAAATACCCACTAAACTGATGGGTATGCTGAAATAATCGGCGAAAAAAGTTCCGGAAACAACCATTCCCTTAGCGGCCAAAAGAAGAAAAATAAGAGAAATTAAAAATAGGCCGAAATTTTTAAAGAAAAATTTAATGGTCACCGGTTCCTTGATGCCATCGTAAGCCTTGGTAAATCTCTCTTTTTTTGAAAAAAGCCAAAACATATATCCCAAAAAAGCAGCAAAAAGCAAAAATCCGTCCTGCCGCGAAAGAGCCCCATCAAATATCAAAATCAAGGGCAAAATGGCAATAGCAATAGTAAAAATAGAACTGCCCTGGACCGTTCGGCTTGGAGCAGATAAACCCTTTCTGGAAATCAAAGCGGCCATTCCGATAATCAAAGAAAGGTCGACGATATTTCCTCCGACAACGTCTCCGAGAGAAAGTTCGGGCACCTTATTTAACGCGGAAATAATTCCGACAAAAAAATTAGGAATTGTTACCCCGAAAGCCATCAGTAAAAAAGCGACAACAAATTCTTTCCATCCCAAAAATTTAGCGATCACCACCAAAGCGCCGACCAGCCATTTGCTGGAAATGGCAAGGAAAAAACATGAGATAAGAAAAATCAAAATGTTTAAAAAAATCATTTTTTCCGTTTAATGATGAAAATATATTTCACTAATTCTATCAATGCAACGTTAAGCGCTCCCAAGCCCAAAACAATCAGCCATTCTCCGCGGCCAAGCGGAACGGTATCCAATAAACTCTGGAAAACAGGAATATAGATGCCGGCCAGCAAAGCCGTAAATCCGAATATCACCGAAGCTATTAATAATTTATTTGAAAATAGATTGATTCTCCAAATATTTTTCCTCAAACTCTTGCAGGAAAAAACATAAAAAAGAGAATCAATCCCCAAGGTGGCAAAAATAATTGTTCTTATATATTGCATATCATAATTTTGTCGAAAAAGCCACCAAAAAATAAAAAGAAGCATAAAATCCGTGATGAGACCGATAATAAATATTATCGCTTTCATCTCCGGGTTCAGTAATTTTACGTTTCTTATCTCCGGCTTTCTTTCCAAGATGGCTTTATCTTTGGGCTCAAAAGCCAAAGCTATATTCGGAAAACCGTCTTCAATCAAATTAATCCACAGAATCTGAACTGCCGAAACCGGCAATGGCCAGCCGAAAATAACGGCCGCCCCGATCAGAATAGTTTCGGTAAAAGAATCGGACAATAAATAGGTGATTACTTTTCTGATATTGTCAATAATAACTCTTCCCTCTTCAACGGCCGAGATAATAATATTAAAACTATCTGTTAGTAAAACCAAATCGGAAACTTCTTTGGCCGCGTCGGTGCCTGATCCTAAAGCGACTCCGATATCGGCTTTTTTCAGTGCCGGCGCATCATTTATGCCGTCGCCGGTCATGGCCACAACCTGGCCTAATTTTTGCCAGGCTTCAACTATTCTTAATTTATGACGCGGCTCAACCCTGGCATAAACTTCGATGTCTTTTATTTTTTTATAAAATTCCTCGTCGGAAATATCATCCAATTCCCTGCCTTCAATAACGTTCTCCCTTCCGGTTTTCATTTCGAGTTCACCCGCAATTACTTTAGCCGTAAGCAAATGGTCGCCGGTAACAATTATCGGCTTCATTCCGGCTTTCCTGCAAAGAAAAATGGCCTCTTTCGCTTCCGGCCTCAAAGGATCTCTCAGGCCGATGAACCCGACGAAGGTTAGCCCGCTTATTTCATTATTCAAGTTTTCAATTTCCGTTTTATGGTCTGAAATTTTTTTATAAGCTGCAGCTACCACCCTCAAACCATCGCTAGCAAGTTTTTCCAATTCTCTATTCAGCTTCGACGCATCGCCATCTTTAAGCAAGGAGCGAGAAAGAATCTTTTCCGGCGCCCCCGAAACTAAAATCAATTGCTTTTTTTCTTTTGTTTCGACGAGAACGGCAACGAATTTATTCTTGGGATCAAAGGGTATCTCATCTCTTTTAAAATAACTTTTGTTTAATTCGTCTTTCTTGAAACCGGCCTCCGCTCCGGCTGATAAAAGAGCTTTCTCTGTCGGACCGCCCGATACTTCGCTCGTTAAAACAACAATTTTAAGCAAAAGATTTTTATCTTCGGCATAAATTTCAGAAACTTTCATTTTTCCTTCAGTAAGAGTAAGGGTTTTATCCGAAGCTATAATAGATGTGCTGCCAAGAACCTCGGCGGATGCCAATCTTCTTACTAAACCCTTTCTCTTTAAAATTCTCTGCGTGCCCAGCGCTAAAATAACAGTTAGGGCAATGGGCAGGCCCTCGGGGATGGCGGCAACAGCTACCGCGATTGAAGTCATAAACGTTTCCAAGAAATCCCGTCCTTTTAAAATTCCCCCAATGAAAATAAAAGAAGAAAAAATACCAATTATCAATCCTATTATTTTACTAAGTTGAGATATTTTTTCCTGCAAAGGGGTCTTTTCCTCTTTCGTCTCCTTCGTCAATAAGGATACTTTTCCTATTTCGGTGTCCCTGCCGATTGCTGTGATGACCGCCTTGCCCAATCCATTCTCAACGGTACAGCCCATATAAACCATATTATCTCTATCAACCATGGGATCTCCCAATGGCAAAATTATATTACTTTTTTGAGCAGGCATCGATTCTCCGGTTAAAGGAGCTTCGTTAACCATCAAATGATGAGATTCCACTAATCTCGCGTCAGCTGGAATTTTATTGCCCGCCGTAAAAACAATCATATCTCCCGGCACTAATTCTGCAGAATCGACACTTTTCTCAATTCCGTCCCTGATAACGCGCGCTTCGATTCTTACTATCTCCTTTAGCGCTCTTAGGGCTCTACTGGACTTGTTTTCTTGGATAAATCCGATAACGGTATTCAAAACCACTGCCCCGAAAATTACTATGGAATCGGCAAATTTTCCAAAGAATAAAGTGATAAGTCCCGCTATGATTAATATATATATTAAAGGACTTTTCAGCTGGCTAAAAAAAATTTTTAACCCGGGCAAGCGCTTCTCTTCCGGAAGCTGATTTCTGCCAAATTTTTCTTGCCTCAAAAAGACCTCTTTATCCGAAAGGCCTTGTCCCGAATCGGAATTCAATTGTTTTACCGCTTCTTCAGAAGAAACATTATGCCAAAAAATTTCCGCCATTTATTTATTTTAACACAAAAAGGCCGCAGTAATATACCGCGGCCTAAATATTCAGCAAATATTTAGATGTTTCCCTAACTAAATTTTTTGCCTTTTTAATATCCGTTTTCGGATTAAACTCTATCTCAACCAAGCTATGTTTGGCATTTGGAATTAAAATAGTGTCAAAAATAACCGAAATACTTTTCTTGTTATATCTGGAAACAAACCCAAATAACGATTTTAGCATCTTTCTCTTTTCTTGCCTTGATTTCGCGCAATAAATAATTATTGCTTCAGTATTGGTTTTTCTGTCATTATGCAGAACAACCGGTAAGACCGAGGGACCGAATTTCCCGACAAAGCGTCTTAGATTACGCGTGGAATGGCAATTATCCTGCTTCCCGGTATATTTTACCACTTGTATTGGTGAACCAGGAAAACTTCGGAAAAGATCTTCGCCGATCTTTGAGGCAAAAGTTTCCTTCGGGTGGTATCCGTAAATGATCAATATCTTGGGTCGTTTAATCATATTGCTCACCTCTCAGGGCCTTCCTTCGTATGAATTTATTGTTCTCAATATATCATCCGCAGTAACCAAGTCAGGGATCTTTCCGGAAATCTCTTCCCTAACCTTTGCCTCCAGCGTCCTACGGATAATTTCAAAAATATCCGCTCCGCTGAAACCCTCTGTCTTATCGAGTATGGCTTCCAAGTCCAACAACATATCAACTTTGCG
>JACOYG010000042.1 GCA_016181985.1 Candidatus Nealsoniibacteriota bacterium | reverse complement strand
ATCTGTTCCTGTGAAGAATCTCTAAAAGATGCTAAACTTTAAAAAGTTATGAAGGACGCAGAAATATTTAATTTAATTAAAGCGGAGGAGAAACGGCATGAAGAGACTCTTGATTTGATTGCTTCGGAAAATTATCCGTCAAAAGCGGTGAGGGATGCTTTGGGTTCAATTTTTGTCGCCAAGTATGCCGAAGGCAGGCCGTATAAGAGATATTATGGCGGTATGGAGAATGTTGATAAATTGGAGACCTTGGTGGGCGAGAGGGCCCTTAAGGCCTTCAACCTAAACCCGCAAGAATGGTCAGTCAATCTACAGCCGCATTCGGGCGGAGTGGCTAACTACGAAATTTTAAGAGGCCTTTTAAACTTAGAGGATAAAATACTTTGTCTTCACTTGCCCCATGGCGGTCATTTAAGCCAAGGGAGCGCGGCCTCTTTAACCGGCCATGATTTTAAACCGGTTTATTACTATTTGAATAAAAACGGTTTTTTAGATTACGAAGCTATTGAAAAATTAGCCGTGGAGCAAAAGCCAAAGTTAATTATTGCCGGCTATACGGCTTATCCGAGAAAAATTGATTTTAAAAGATTCAGCGAAATTGCCAAGAAAATCGGCGCTTATCTTTTAACGGATACGTCCCACATCACCGGCCTTATTATCGGCGGAGTCCATCCCAGTCCTTTTCCCTGGACTGATGTTTTAATGACAACCACTCACAAAACCTTAAGGGGTCCCAGGGGAGCCATGATTATTTGTCGCAAGGAATTGGAGCAGAAAATTTTTACTAAAGTTTTTCCCGGCCTTCAGGGCGGCCCTCACATGCATACGATCGCGGCAATCGGCGTAGCATTGAAAGAAGCGGTGTCTCCGGCATTCAAAAAATATGCCGAGCAAATTATTAAGAATTCTCAGGCATTGGCTTTGGAGCTGAAAAAATACGGCTTTAATCTGATTTCCGGCGGAACCGACAACCATTTAGTTTTGGTTGATTTGAGAAATAAAAATATTACCAGTAAATCTGCTCAAGAGCTCTTAGAAAGCGCCGGCATCGTCACCAATAAAAATACCATCCCATACGACCCCGGCACTCCTTTTGACCCGTCAGGGGTTCGCTTGGGCACTCCGGCTTTAACCACCAGAGGCATGAAAGAAAAAGAAATGCGCCTAATTGCCGGCTGGATAAATGATGTTATCACTAACCCTACAAAAGCGACCGAAATAAGAAAACAGGTTCAAAAATTTTCAAAAAAATGGCCGCTATTTTAGACGGAAAAAAATTAGCGGAGAAAATTTTAGAAAGTCTCAAGAAGAAAATTTTGCGGACAACGGGTGTCCGCAAGAATCTTAAATTGGTTGCGGTTTTGGTGGGAAACGATCCGCAGTCAATGATTTTTTTACGGCAAAAAGAAAAGGCCTGTAATTTTACCGGCGTTGATTTCCAACTTTATCAGTTTCCCGAGAACACAAGCCAGGAAGTTTTAGAAGAAAAAGTAAAAGAAATCGGCGGTCAGGATAATAATGGCATTATTGTTCAACTGCCTTTGCCAAAACATATTGACGCAGAAAAAATTTTGAGCTTGATCCCGGCAGAAAAAGACGTTGACGCGCTGTCGGGCAAGGAAACTAAGCCCGCTATTCTATCGCCGGTGCTGGCCGGTATTCTGGCTATTTTGAAAGAATATAGAATAGATTTTAATGGCAAGAAAATAGCGGTGGTCGGTAAAGGAAGACTAGTCGGCCAACCGATTATTGACTGGTTTAAAAAACATAGCATTGAGGTTTCAGACGACATTAAAAAAGCTGATATCGTAATTTCCGGAGTCGGCAAATTAGGGTTTGTCATTAAAGGCGATATGATTAAAAAAAACGCCGTAGTTGTTGATGCGGCTGGCGATATTGATCAAAAAAGCGTAGCTCTAAAATCCGGCTACTTTACTCCAACCCCGGGCGGCGTCGGACCCATGACAGTGGCCATGGTTATTAAAAATTTACTGATTCTTAATCGCGTATTGGTAGACTAAGTTGGCGGTGTAAAGGTCTTGGAAGCCAAGGCCGGTAGAGTCAAAAACAGTGATCTCCGTATCATTTTCTCGGCCAGCGGTTTTTCCAATAACGATATTACCCAAGTCAGAATAAATATCCTCTTTTTTAATTATTCCTTTTTCTATAGGAACATTGATTTCACCGGAGTGCGAGGCCTGTTCCCAATTATCAATAACAATTTTCGCTCTTTTGAGAATTATAGGATCAAGCTCTTCTTTGCCGGGCGCATCAGCTCCGATGGCATTAATGTGAGTGCCCGGCTTAATCCACTCGTTTTTAATAATCGGATTTCTTGACGGCGTGGTAGTCGTTAAAATATCAGTTTTTGCGGTTTCTTCCAAAGAAGCTTTTTTTATTTCTATTCCCAGTTCTTTTAAGCTGTCGGCTAATTTAATAATATTTTCTTCTTTAGTATCGTAGACCAAAACCTCTTTTATTTTTCTTACCTTGGTTATGGCCGCAATTTGGAAAAATGCCTGCTGGCCGGCGCCGACTACACCGAGAGTTTCGGTGTTTTTTTTGGCCAAATACTTCGCGGCAATGGCCCCGGCCGCTCCTGTTCTAATGCCGGTGATATAAGCCGCTTCAATTAAAGCCAGAGCTCTGCCGTCTCTAGCGTCATTTAAAACTACGACCGCCATAACGGTCGGCAATCCTTTTTGCGGATTTTCAGGATGGACATTGACTATTTTAGTGCCGGCCAATTTCAAGATTTGCGAATAAGAGGGCATTATTCTCAAGTCTCCCCCGCATTCTTTAAAATCCAGATATTGCTTTGGAGGCATCTGAACGTCGCCTCTAGCATAATCGGCAAAACCACCCTCAACCGCATCGATTATTTTTTGAATATCTTTGGCCGGAATAATATTTTTGACTTCTTTTTCTGTTATGATAATCATGATATTATAATAGCATAATATGCATTACAACCCAAATAAAATTGAAAAGAAGTGGCAAAAGGTTTGGGAGAAAACAGGAATTTATAAGGCGCAGGATAAGGTTAGCGGTAAAGAGAATTTTTATCATTTGGCGATGTTTCCGTATCCTTCGGGAAATTTACATATCGGGCACTGGTATAATTTTGCTCCGGCCGATGTCTACGCTAGATTTAAAAAAATGCTGGGTTTTAACGTTATGTCGCCCATGGGTTTTGACGCCTTCGGTTTGCCGGCGGAAAACGCCGCCATTAAACGCGGCATACATCCCAAAACATGGACTCATGAAAACATTATAAAGATGAGAGAGCAATTAAAGTCCATGGGAAATATCTATGATTGGTCAAGAGAAGTGGTCACCTGCGAACCCGATTATTACAAGTGGACGCAATGGTTATTCCTCCAATTTTATAAAAATGGCTTGGCGTATAAGGCTAAGGTGCCGGCCAACTGGTGTCCTTCATGCAAAACAGTTTTAGCCAATGAGCAAGCCGAAGGCGGAAAGTGTGAAAGGTGCGATTCCCAAGTGATTCAGGAGGAAATTGAGCAGTGGCTGTTTAAAATTTCTTCCTACGCCGACGAATTATTGAAAGACATCGATAATTTAGATTGGCCGGAGACCACCAAAATCATGCAAAAGAATTGGATCGGCCGTTCCGAAGGCTGGCAGATAGAATTTAAAATTAAAAATTTAAAATTAAAAATTCCCGTGTTCACGACACGGGCAGACACCCTATTCGGCTGCACCTACATTGTTGTTGCTCCCGAACATCCAATCTTGAAAAATCCAAATTTCAAATTTCAAAATCCAAAATTTATTGATCAATATATAAACGAATCGAAGAAGAAAACCGAGAGAGAAAGAATTTCAGAGATGCAGGAAAAGACTGGAGTGGAACTGAAAGGAATTAAGGCGATTAACCCCGCTAATGGCAGGGAAGTGCCAATTTTTATCGCGGATTACGTTTTAATGCATTATGGCACAGGAGCCATTATGGCGGTTCCGGCTCACGATAACCGCGATTTTGATTTTGCCAAGAAGTACAACTTGCCGGTTAAGATGGTTATTTGTCCAAATTGGCCAAAAACCGTTTGCCCTATCTTGGATAAGGCTTATGAGAGCGAGGGTTATTTGGTTGATTCCGACAAATTCGACGGCACGTCTTCCCGCGATGCCAGAGAAAGAATTGGCGAGTGGCTGGAAAAACAGGAAAAAGCAGAAAGAAAAGTTTACTACCGATTAAAAGATTGGCTGATTTCCCGCCAACGCTATTGGGGGGCTCCCATTCCCATGGTTTTTTTCTTTTTTTTCGATTGGCAGCCGGTTTCGGAAAGAGAATTGCCGGTTCTGTTGCCCGATGTAAACGATTATTTGCCAACAGGCGAAGGCAAATCGCCTTTAGCCAAATCAAAAAAGTTCATAAATACTGTTTGTCCGAAATGCGGCGGTCCGGCCCAAAGAGAAACTGATACAATGGATACCTTTATATGTTCTTCTTGGTATTACTTAAGATATGCCGATTCTTCCAATAAAAAAGAATTTGCTTCAAAACAGAAACTCGAAGCTTGGCTGCCTGTTAATATGTATATTGGAGGAGCGGAGCATTCCGTTATGCATCTTTTATACTCTAGATTTTTTACCAAGGCCCTGAATAAAATGGGACTAGTTGATTTCTCGGAGCCGTTTGCAAGCTTGCGCCATCAGGGGATTATTTTAGGTCCCGATGGCCAGAAAATGTCTAAATCGCGGGGCAATGTTGTTGACCCGGACGAGCAGGTCAAAAAATACGGCGCCGACGCCGTCAGGATGTATCTCTGTTTTATGGGACCACACAATCAAGGGGGGCCGTATAATCCCAATGGTTTAGTTGGTATTAGCAGATTTTTGAATAGGGCATGGGATTTGTTTGAAAATCCGAAATCCGAAGCACGAAATTCGAAACAAATTCAAAATTTTGAAATTCAAAAATTATTAAACAAAACCATTAAAAAGGTGACGGAGGATATTGAGAACTTTAGATTTAATACGGCAGTTTCCGCTTTAATGATTTTAATCAATGAGTTAAGTCAAAAAACGTATAAGTTAGACCATGGTTCTATGAGTACGTTTCTATTATTACTTGCCCCATTTGCTCCTCATATGGCTGAGGAATTATGGCATAGCGCTGGCAATAAAGACAGCATTCATAATCAAGAATGGCCAAGGTATGATCTAAAATTGATTGAAGAAGAAAAAATTAATTTGATTGTTCAAATCAACGGCAAGGTGCGCGATAAAATAGAAGCGCCATCGGGTATTTCAGAAAAAGAAGCTTCGGATTTGGTTATTGGCAATGAAAAAATTAAAAAATGGCTACAAGGCAAAGAAATCAAAAAAATCATCTTTGTCCCCGGCAAACTAATAAACTTGGTTATCTGAAAAAGAGACATTGACTAATTGCCATCTATGTGGTAGCATTGTTGGTATAAGATAGTTGCCTGATGAAAATTTGGTCGAATTTATCCGGGGACTAAACTTTAGGATAAAACCTTAAAACATTAATTAAGTTATAAAACAATGGAAGGAACAATTAAAAATCTTACAGATAAAGGATTCGGATTCATCACCGTTGAGGGCGAACAAAAAGATTTGTTTTTTCACAAGAACGAACTGAAGGGCGTAACTTTCGAAGAGTTGAAAGTGGGTGACAAGGTATCTTTTGAAAAAGCCGATTCTCCGAAAGGACCTAACGCAACGGGAGTGAGCCGCGTCTAGGATTCATTTTGTACAATCTAATAAATGAAAATCAAGTCCCGCTTCTGGCGGGATTTGATTTTAATCTTATATGCTTATTGATGATATAAAAATACGGGTGACGGCCGGGGCCGGCGGAAAAGGCGCGGCGGCCTTCAATAAAAACATGATGTCTCTTGGTCCCGTCGGCGGCAGCGGCGGCAGAGGAGGCAGTGTTTACGTTGAAGGAATTTCCGATTTGAGCGCGTTAAATAAGTTTCGTTTTAAAAAAGAATTCAGAACCGATGACGGGCATGATGGCCTTCCGCAATTCTGTGACGGCGAAGACGCGGATGATTTAATTTTGAAAATTCCCGTTGGAACCGTGGTGCATAATTTGGAAACCGGCGAAAATGTTGAGATAACTAAAATCGGCCAGCAGGCGGTAATCGCCCGCGGCGGGAGGGGTGGAAAGGGGAATTTTCATTTTCGTTCGTCAACAAATACGAGCCCCAAAGAATTTGAATATGGCGAGCCCGGCGAATCTCTCGAAATACGTTTTGAATTAAAATTAATCGCCGATGTGGGATTTATAGGATTGCCCAATGTCGGAAAGTCCAGTTTGCTTAATGAGCTGACTAACGCTAAAAGCAAGGTGGCAAATTACCAATTTACAACCCTGGAACCGAATTTGGGAGCTTATTATGATTTAATTCTTGCCGATCTGCCCGGGCTTATTGAGGGCGCGTCCGCCGGCAAAGGGCTGGGCATCAAATTTTTGCGGCATATAGAGCGCACGAAAATTCTTTTTCATTTCGTGGCCGTCGATTCAGCCGATCCCGTATCGGATTACAAAACGGTACGCAATGAACTGGGGGCATATAACAAAGCGCTTTTGGAAAAGCCGGAGTATGTTTTTTTAAGCAGAAGAGACGCGGTTTCAGAGAACGATGCCAATAAGGCGGCAAGTGGTCTCAAAAAATTAAATAAAAACATAATGCAGATTTCCATATTCGACTGGGACAGCATCGAGCTTGTTAAAAAAATACTTAATGCTTTAATTTCAGAAAAGACAGAAAAGGTTTCCGTCGCCGCTTGATTTTCCCGCCGGCATTTGATATTATTTTTAATCAGACAGAAGTTCTTAAGCAAAAAAGGAGGTTCACGAATGAGTGAAATCGAGGAGCGTAAAAAACAATGTCATTATAAATTTATATCAGAATTGTTTATGACCTCGAGTCTATTGAGTTTCGTCATAGCTTTTATTGGTATGAATTTTAATCCATACCTTGCCGCGGTATTCATTGTATTTATAATAACGGCTATTCTCGGGTGCGTTTTTCTTGAATTATCCATTAAGGTTCTTAAATAAAAAAAGTAACATATCAAAAGCCCTGAATAATTTCAGGGCTTTTCAGTTGCGATTATTTCAAAGAGTCCAGCGCTTCTTTGAAGCTTTCTTCAATATCTTGGTAGTCTTCAATGCCGACAGAGAGCCTGATCAGGTTATCCGTTATATTTTTTTGCAATCTTTCATTTCTTGGGATAGAGGCGTGAGTCATTACGGCCGGGCACTCAATGAGTGTCTCCGCGTAGCCAAGGCTTACGGCTAAGCCAATGAAACTGTTTTTAATTAATTTTTCTAAGAATTTCCTCGTTTCCTTTCGTCCCCCATTTAATTCAAAAGATATCATCCCGCCAAAGCCGCCTGTCATTTGTTTTTTCGCCAATTCATGCTGGGGGTGGCTTTTAAGTCCCGGATAGATCACTTTTTTAACGGCAGATTGTTGTTCCAAAAATCGCGCCAGCTTCAAAGCGTTATTATTATGAGTTTCCATTCTTTGGCCAAAAGTAAGGAGCCCCCTGAGCAGCAGCCAGCAATCAAATGGGCTGGGCACCGGGCCCTGATTGGTTCGCCATTCTTCCAATGAATTATCTTTTTCTCGAAGAAAATATTTACTTGCGCAAACTACTCCGGAAATAATATCACCGTGGCCATTAAGATATTTAGTAGCGCTATGTATGACAATATCAGCCCCTAATTCTAATGGCCTTTGGTTGTACGGAGAGGCGAATGAGTTGTCTACTATCACTAAAATTTTTCTTTCTTTCGCTATGTCCGAGATTGCTTTAATGTCAGCCAGCTCTAGAGTAGGATTAGTCGGCGTCTCAAGGAAAATCGCTTTCGTATTCTTTTTAACGGCCTTCATAACATTTTCCGGATAGCGCGCATCAATAAAAGAAAATTCTAAACCGAGGCGCGGCAATATTTTTGAAAAAAGCACCTCCGAACAGCCGTAAAGAGTCCGTCCGCAGACTATGTGGCCTCCGCCAGCTGCAACATTTTGAACAGTGGTATTAATAGCCGCCATTCCCGAAGAAAATATCAGCGCATCTTGCGCGCTCTCTAAGCCCGCGATTGTCTCTTCGGCCATCAGAAAATTGGGATTGCCCCGGCCGACTCGCGTATAGGCGAATCCAATTTTCTTTCCCTTGAATACATCGATTGCCTCCTTCAGTGATTTAAAACTGAAGGTTCCTGTCTGAAAAATTGGCGGAGTATGCGCTCCTTCCGGATGAAATAACCTGCCCTCGTGCATGGCCTTTGTGCTTATTCTCATTTTCGCCTCCTTGTTTTAAAGGTTCTTTATTTCAAGCCATTTTAACAAGGATTTAAGTTTTGTCAAACTGCTATTTGACATCGATTTTCTTATCATAATAGAATAAAAAGATGCTCGAGTACTTTTAAAAAATATTTTAAGGAGCTGAAAATGTCCCAAAAAGTGGTAGCTACCTATTTTTTAAAAGGCGGAGATTTTAGAAAAGAAATTATAGAAAAATCTGGGGCGGAGTTCGTGATAGCTCCTTGCCAAAACGGCGACCAAATTATTGCTGCCGCCAAGGAAGCAGACGCAATAGTCACCGCCTCGACCTTTCAGCCGTTCACAAAAGAAATCATTCAGAGGCTAGAAAAAGTTCGTCATATATCAAGCATGGGAGTTGGTGTTGATAATATTGACTTAGCCGCGGCTACTAAAAAAAGAATTGTGGTTACCAACACCCCATTTTACTGCATTGACGAGGTTTCAGATCATGCCATGGCTTTGATTTTAGCGCTCTCGCGAAAACTTTTTCCAATAGATAAGGCGGCCAAAGCTCTTCGCTGGAGGTCAAATGATCACGGGGTTATTCGGGAAGTTCTTCAACCCCTTAAAAGACTGCGAGGCCAGACCTTAGGATTGATTGGTTTTGGCAATATTGCCAAAACTTTAGTCCCTAAAGCCAAGGGATTCGGCTTGAATGTTATCGCTTATGATCATTCTACGCCAAAAGAAAAAATGAAGGTGCACTTTGGCGTAGAAAAAGTTGGATTTGAAGATCTTTTGAAAAGAGCCGATTTTGTTTCTTTGCACGTTAACTTAACGCCCCAAAACAAAAAAATGTTCAAGGAAGAGCATTTTCGGCTAATGAAACCGACCGCTTATTTTATTAATACTGCCCGCGGCGCTTTGGTAGACGAAGGAGCTCTTGTTATGGCCTTAACTGAAAAGTTGATTGCCGGCGCCGGACTGGATGTAATGGAGCATGAACCGCCTTGGCCGAATAATCCATTGCTCAAGATGGAAAATGTCATTATTACCGGACACTTTGCCCAATATTCCGATGATTCCGAGGAAGAGTTGTGGCGGATACCATTGGAAGAAGTTGTTCTTACTTTAAGCGGAAAATTTCCTCGCTTTGCGGTCAATCAGGAAGTTAAATCAAAATGGCTTAAAAAATACGCGAGCCCTGATTAATTTCAGGGCTTTTTTATTTCATGAATTGACACAAGGATTGGCGAGGGTTAAATTTAATAGAGGCACTTTGTCAATTTCATAAGGAGGTCAAGAAATGATAGAAATTACGATTTTTGGGCGGGGAGGCAGAGGGGCTCGTTTGGCTTCGGAAATTTTAGCCGGAGCTTTAACTAAAAAGGGGCGCCATATTCATTGTTTCCCGTTTTTTGGCTCAGAAAGAATCGGCCAGCCGGTCAAAAGTTTTGTCAGGCTTGATTCAAAACCCATAAGATTGAAATGCCAGATTAAACAAGCGGATTATCTTATAACGTTTGGCGAAGACATTTTATCTGCCCCTGATTTTGAACCAAAAAATAACTTAAAGCCAAACGGTTGGCTCATTATTAACAGTCCTCGGAAATCAGAAGAATTATCTCGTTTGTTCTCTGGATATCAAGTTGCGGCTTTCAACGCTTCGGTAATTGCCAAAAAGCATAATCTCAACAGATTAAATGCCATAATACTGGGAGCGTTTGCTAAAATGACTAATCTTTTCAGTTTTGAAGATTTAGTGGAGGTTCTGAAAGAGAAAATTCCATCATATATAAAAGAGAATATTGAGGCCGCAAAAGAAGCATACGGTCTCGTTGAACCATTACAGGAGGCGCAACATGACTGAAACAGGGCCAATTTTTAAAGAAAATACCCTTTCCAGAAAAACCGGCTCTTGGCGCGATCACGAATTGAAGCAAAAACCAAGATATTTGCGTGAATCAGATACTATTTCAACCTGCATGGTCGCTTGTCCGATTCATCAGGATATTCGCGAATGGCTGTTGGCGTTGAAAAACAACGACATCAATGAAGCCGCGAAAATAATTTTACGGCATAATCCATTGGCAAGCTCTGTGAGTTTAGTGTGTCCGTCTTTTTGCGAAAGAGGATGCAAATATCTGCGCGAATGTTTTGACGAGCCCATTGCCATCAATGCGTCCGAGAAATTTCTTGGCAATTGGATTATTTCAGGAAATTATTCTCCGAATCTGGTAAAAATATCAAGCGATAGGAAAATAGCCGTTGTCGGCTCGGGGCCAGCCGGCTTGACCTGCGCTTATGTTTTGCGTAATAAAGGATACGCTGTCACTATCTTTGAGAAAATGCCGATTCCTGGCGGACTTTTGAGATTCGGGATTCCCGAGGATCACTTACCCAAAGAAATAGTAGCCAAGGAAACAGATTTGATCCAAAAAGCCGGCGTTGAACTAAAATGCGGTACGGAAATCAATGAAAGCAACTTTGGTGAACTTAAAAAGGGATTCCATGCCATATTTTTAGCACCGGGGTTTTCCGAGGGTAAGAAATTAGATATTCCGGGAGCCGAGCTTGTGGGAGTAGTGACCGCTTTGGATTTTTTGAAAAAAGCTAATCTCGGGGAGATAGGCAACTTAAACGGAAAAACCATCATTGTTATCGGCGCTGGAAACACAGCTATGGATAGCGCCAGAACAGCTAAAAAACTCGGAGCCGCCAGAGTTATTGTTGCTTACCGCCGAAAAAAAGAAAATATGAAAGCTTTTGGAAACGAAATAGGGGAAACCGAAAAAGCCGGCGTGCAGTTTAATTTCGAAATGACGCCCTTAAGAATAGTTAGGAATATCCCCGACGGTTTACTGGCGGAATTTCAGAATAACGACCTAAAAATCATCTTTGCCTGCGATTTTGTTATTATGGCTGTCGGTCAGCAAAAATCGCCTTTTTTTGAAAAATTACTTAAGGAAAAAACTATTGAGCAGCTGGAAAAAGAAGGAATATTTATTGGCGGAGATTTGTTATCGGGGCCCAAAACCGTTGCCCACGCTATCGGTACGGGGAATGAAGGGGCTGAAAAAATTGTCGCTTATCTTGAGAGGAGAGAATATCGTCGCGGTAAAATTCGCACGATCGTTAGGCGTAAGAACATAAACCTAAGTTATTTTGAACCTGCGCCGCGAACTGCTGAAATTCAGGTGGAAAGCCGGCGATGCTTTTCTTGCGGGCTTTGTCGAGAATGCGAGAACTGCTTGAATTTCTGTCCCGAACCGGTTGTCAAAAAAACTGGCGATCCGGAAAAACCGTATGTTATTGATTACAATTACTGCAAGGGCTGCGGCATTTGCGCTAAAGAATGCCCGAGAGGAGTAATCGTTATGGAGGAAGAGAAGGAGTTGAAGTATGAAAGCAAGTGAGATGCTCGGTAAAAAAATACTTTTGGATGGCAACACCGCCGCAGCTTTGGCCGGTTTTGCCGCCAGAGTTCAAGCTTCGGCAAATTACTGCATTACTCCGAGCACTGGGGCAGTAGAGAAACTCATAGAATTTCTCGGGGAAAGAAATTCACAGATTCGCTGGATGCATCAAGAGCACGCGGCAATGGAAGCCTGCATCGGCGCTTCTATGCTCGGCATGAGAACGATGACTGCTACGAGTTCGCACGGCTTAGCTTTAATGCACGAGTCTCTGCATTCGGCAGCAAAAGAAAGAGTCCCAATTGTTCTTGCGGTAGCTAATCGCGCCCTGGGCTTGCCTTGGAATATTTGGCCGGATCTGCAGGATAGTTTGTCTCAAAGAGATACCGGCTGGATTCAATTATATTGCGAAGACGTTCAGGAAGTTTTTGACAGCATTTTACTGGCTTTCAAAATAACCCAAACCCTAAAAATTCCGGCAATGGTATGTTATGAGGGGTTCATTTTATCTCATTTATCAGACATCCTTGATGTTCCGCATCAAGAGACGATTGATGGGTGTTTGCCGCCGTTAAATGTTAGATTTCCGCTCAAC
>JACOYG010000009.1 GCA_016181985.1 Candidatus Nealsoniibacteriota bacterium | reverse complement strand
TTTGATTTCCAGACATTGAAGGCCCCATTGGGCGAGTTTGAGGCCGGAGATAATTCAGTGGTGTTTGATTGGCGTAAAAATTTCGACCTTCAGTTTTTAGATTCCAGAAAGGAAGGAAAGGTGGAATTTTGGATTAATCTGAAGGATAATTGGGAAATATCGGGGCCTCAAGATTTAAATCCTGTGATCAGGAGCAATATTTATTTGGCCCAGGCCAGCAACGAATTCGCCACAAAGGTTAATTCTAAAATAGAGGTTGTTCAAAAAGGATACTATGCAGATGAAGTCTTCGGAAATACCGGCCCCGTTCCGCCCGAAGCCGGCAAAACCACCACTTACACCATAACTTGGCAGGCAAAAAATTATTATAATGATGCAAACAATGCGCGCATAAAAGCTGTTTTGGGCCAGGGAGTTAATTTAACCGGCAAGATTTTTCCCGGAAATGCCGCTTTAACTTTTGATTCCAATTCCCGCGAGGTTGTCTGGAAGCTGGATAATTTGGCCGCGCGAAAAGGGGTTTCGGACGCGGGCCCCAACGTATCTTTCCAGATTGCTTTCACTCCGAGCGTTTCTCAAAAGGGCCGAACTCCCGAATTGATTGGCAAAGCTGTAATTACCGGAGAAGACCAATTCACCGGTCAAAAAATTTCCGGTGAAACTCCGGCTATTGATGATACTTTACCCGATGATGACACGGTAAATGACGGTACTGTGCGATGAATTAGCCGATTTACGAAATCCACTCAAATTTGAGAGGATTTCGTAAATCAAAAAATCAAATGGAAGACCTAATGCAAAAAATTGTTTCATTGGCTAAAAGGCGGGGATTTGTTTTTCCGGGTTCGGAGATTTACGGCGGCCTGGCGAATTCTCTTGACTATGGTCCGCTTGGGGTTGAATTGAAAAATAATATTGCCCAGCTTTGGTGGAAGCGTTTTGTTCAGACAAGAAACGATATGGTTGGCATAGACGCGGCTTTGATTATGAATCCGAAGGTTTGGGAAGCGAGCGGACATTTAAAAGAATTTTCGGACCCATTGGTTGAATGCAAAAAATGCCACAAACGATTTCGTTTCGACGAAATCGTAAACCCAAAACCCAAAACCCAAAACCCAAAATGTTCTGATTGCGGCGGAGATTTAACCGAGGCCAAGCAGTTCAATTTAATGCTGAAAACATTTCTTGGGCCCGCTGAAGAACAGGCAAATATTGCTTATTTCCGGCCCGAAATCGCGCAGTCGATGTTCGTCAATTTTAAACAAGTGCTTGATACGACCAGAAGAAAGCTGCCTTTCGGAATCGCTTCGCAAGGCAAGGCTTTTCGCAATGAAATTACTCCGGGTAATTTTATTTTCCGGACGCGCGAATTCAATTTGATGGAATTTGAATATTTCGTTGAAGAAAAAGAATGGAAAAAATGGTTTGAATATTGGCAAAACGAAATGAGGGAATGGCTGAAAGATTTGGGCATAAATTTGAAAAAAATTCATGAAAATGAAATTCCCGACGGCGAACGGGCCCATTATTCAAAGAGAACGGTTGATTTTGAATATGAGTATCCCTTTGGGCAAAAAGAGCTTTACGGTTTGGCCTACCGCACCGATTTTGATCTGAGAAACCACTTTAAAGAGCCGCCATATAAAGAGGAAGGCGCCGACGCTTTCTATCCTCACGTTATAGAGCCGACTTTTGGCTTGGACCGTTCAGTTTTAGCGGCGCTTCTTGAGGCCTATAGCGAAGAAGAGAGCAGAATTGTGCTGAAGTTGCCTTTTAAGCTCGCGCCTTATAAAGCGGCCGTGTTCCCGCTTTTGGCGAATAAGCCGGAATTGGTTAAAAAAGCCAAAGAAATTTACGATAGCCTGCTTAAAGATTTTATGGTCGCATGGGACGCCCGGGGGAATATCGGCAAGCGTTATTATTCGCAAGACGAAATCGGCACGCCTTTCTGTCTTACGGTGGATTTTGATAGCTTGGAAAAAGACGATGTCACTCTGCGCGATCGCGACACCATGAAACAGGAAAGAATAAAAATCAAAGACTTGGCTGATATTCTGAACGATAAATTAAAGAATTAAAATTATTTACGCGTTACCGTTGCCATAGCAACGGTTACGCGTAAATTGTAGTTTTATGTCTAAATATAAATATTATTTTAAGAAACCAAAATCGGAGATAGTAAAAGATATTTTCAAAGGCCTAGCTATCACCGGTGTAATTTCTATCGCCGCTGCTTCTCCGTATTTTGCCACGAATATTTTAAAGGCACTGAAAAATAGCAAAAAATATGATAAGAAAAGAATCCGTGACACTTTTTACAGATTAAAGAAGGAAGGTTGTATTAACATAAAAGAAGCCAATCATCAGATTTATATTTCTTTAACCGATGAGGGAAAGAGGAAGGCGGGACGACTTCAGATAGATGCTTTAAAAATTAATGCTCCCAAGAAATGGGACGGAAAGTGGCGTATTGTTATTTTTGATATTTCCCAGCCAAAATTATCAAAAAGAGAAGCGTTTAGGGGGAAGATTAA
>JACOYG010000041.1 GCA_016181985.1 Candidatus Nealsoniibacteriota bacterium | reverse complement strand
GATGGATCACTCCTGAAACAATGAGGGCACAAACAAACCTGTTGAATTCATTACAAATTAAGCCTAATTGCGTGTCCGAAATGTGCGTGTCTTAACTACGGCTTGACAAGATTGTTGTTATACGCAAAAAAGAATAGACGCTAGTACATTCAAAAAACAAAAAACAAAAAGGAGGAACGAAAATGGTGTCAGGGAAACCGGCAGAAGGAAATGTTTTGTCTCAGCTTCCGGATGTTAAAATTCCGGAAGAATTATTTTGGGAGGGGGATTTCGGACAATACTTGTCATTAATATCGGAAGATCCTAAGGTTTTGCGAACTGCTCATCAGCGCATGTTTGATATGGTCGAAAGCTATGGGCTACCAAGAAGCAGGTGGCTTCGTGAGCCGATTCTTCATTTCAATATCTTTGATGATCCATTTACGCCAAATCACAATTATGCCGTTTACTCCATCGATAAAGCATTAATGTCTTTTGTCGGGATTCTAAGAGCATCAGCTTTCCAGCTTGGCCAGGAAGCCAGGATCATCTTGTTAAAAGGTCCGGTTGGCACTGCTAAATCTACGATCGGAGAATTGCTTACTTTGGGGCTGGAAGATTATTCAAGAACGCAAGAAGGAAAGATTTTCGCTCCAACCTGGGTCGTTGACGATGAGGAGGGCCAAGCAATTTTAGGGACAGTGGATCGCCTGGAAACAGGCCATCTTGATTGTCCCGTGAATGACCAGCCGTTACGTATTATTCCCAAAGAGCTGCGCAAAGAGATTTTGTCGGGATTCCTGTCGGAAGCCCAAAAAAATATGCCATACCCCTTGGCTTTGGGAGGCAGCACTTGTCCGCGCTGTAATGGAATTTTTCAAAGATTATTGCGCAGATATAGGGGCGATTGGAAGAAAGTTCTGGCTAACCATTTTAAAGTAAGAAGGATAGTTCTTTCGAGGGCCAATAGAGTGGGCATAGCGATTACCCGTCCTAAAGCCGAAAAAGACCAAGATGCCACCGAGTGGACCGGGGAGACGAACTATGTCTTACTGGCTAAATTCGGTTCAGTAAGCGATGAAAGAACATTTGATTTCAAGGGTTTCTTTCAGGTAGCCAATAGGGGAATGCTTTATTCGGAAGAGCTGCTTAAGCTTTCTCAGAGTTTCCTTTACGACTATCTTGGAGCCTCTCAAGAACATAGGGTTCAACCCAAGGGATTCGTAGAGGTTGATATTGATGAGGTAATCATAGGCGGCACTAACCTCCCCGAATGGACCAAATTGAAAGAAACCAAGGAAATGGAAGCATTGAGAGATAGGATAATTTCCGTAAACGTGCCATATGTTCTTCAGCTTTCCGGCGAGAGGAAAATATATCAGAAGTTTTTTGTTGAGGGAAATAGGGGGCTGGGCCGGCACATCGCCCCTCATACCATTGATACGGCTGCTTTCTGGGCGATTTTAACCAGGCTCACTGAAATAAAGAAGGGCGATCTATCGCTCGCAGACAAGCTTAAGCTTTATGATGGCAGAGAGGTGCCCGGATATAATATTGATTCAATAAAAGAGCTGGTTGCCGAAGCCGGAAACGAAGGGAAAGAAGAATTAAAAGAGGGCATGAAGGGCGTATCGCCGCGGTATACCATTGATAAGATAGCTAACGCCATTTCCAATGTCTTCTCTTTAGAGGGAGACAAAAACTGCGTTAACTTTTTCGTAGTTTTGAAAGAACTAAAAGAAGGATTAAGGCAGCATCAGCACATTACCTCCGATAGCCAAAGGGAATCATGGGAGAAGTTAATTAATATGGCAGAAGAGGAGCTGCAGGAAATCTTAAAGAATGAAGTTCAGCAAATCCTGGTGGGCGACGTGGAAGCTCTACGGGAAATGCATCAAAAATACATAGATAATATCCTTGCTTATAAGCAAGGAGAGCGGATTCGTAATCCCATTACGGGCGAGGACGAACCGCCGGATGAGCCATTTATGAGAGCGATTGAAAAGATGATTAGGGTGGAAGATAACGCCAAAGATGTGTTCCGAGAGAAGATTCTCAATGCCATGGTTAAAAGAGCCAGGGAGAGAGAATTAGATTCTCATCTTCAGAAATTTGATTACAATACCGACGAAAGATTGATGAAGGCATACCAGTTAAGATTGTTTGAGCAGGAAAAAGACAGGATTAACTGGGAAGCTCTTATTTCTAAGAAGGCGGTAGGCGAGGAAGCCCAAAAGAGGATCAATTTCCTCAAAGATGGGCTAATTAAGAAAGGCTACTGCCAGGTTTGTTCAGCAGAAGTGATTACGTACGTTGCGAGTATTTTCAAAAGAGGAGAAGCCGCTAAGAAAAGGTAAAAGTTCTTTAGAATAAGAGAGGGTGGGAAAATAATTTCCACCCTCTTTTGACCAAGGGAGGTTTTACCCCCCAGTTTTTTAACAATTAAATAAGGAGGAGAAAATGAGCAGGATTATCAGGATAAAAGAAGACGAGAAAGAATTTTTGGATATCGTTAAGGGGAAGATCAGAAAAGATTTGAAGAAATATTTGGGCCGTGGCAAAATACATGTGCATCGCAGGGGAGACCAAAGAACCGTTGAAATTCCGGTTGATGAATTAGAAATCCCTACTCTGCGCTATGGTTTTCCGCCCGATTTTAGTATGGGTCAAGGGGAAGGAAATCCGGGCGATGATTTAGGCCCCGTCCAGCAAGGGGAAGATGGCGAAGGTGAGAAGGGCGAGGGCGGACAAGGTCATGGCTCAAGGAAGGTTATCGTTGAGATACCCGAGAATGAGTTTATTGATTATTTCCAAGAGATTTTGGAATTACCCAGAATCCAGCCCAAGGGCGACCGATCCATTTTTGAAGAGAAAGAAAAATACAGCACTCTTTCGCATATTGGGCCAAAGTCTCTTTTACATCGCAGGAGAACTTTTAAGGAGGCGATGAAGAGAAGCGTCGCTACTGGAGATTTCCAGCCGCCGGATAAGACTAATGTTGTCATTCATCCTAAAGATCAGTGGTATAGGTCTTATCAGAAAATCAGGGAGCCTAAAAATAACGCCGTGATTTTTTACATGAGGGATGTTTCCGGTTCAATGGGCGCCAGAGAGCGCGAAGTTGTGAGCTATCTTTGCGATCTTTGCGACTTCTGGCTTTCCTGGAACTATGACGGTCTAGAAAAGGTTTATATTATCCATGATGATGTAGCCGAAGAGTGCCCCACTAAAGAAGAATTTTTTACGGTTAACTTTGGCGGAGGCACTTCATGTTCTTCAGCTCAAAAATTGGCCGCTGAAATTATTGAACAAAGATTTCCGGTAAGCAAATGGAACATTTACATTGTTTACTTGTCTGACGGAATGAACTACGGAGAGGACGATAAGATTTTTGTTAAGGTCTTACAGGATCAGCTTTTGCCGATTGTTAACCAGTATGCTTATGGGCAAATCCAGCTCCAGCGTTCTTGGTGGGGTTCCTATCAGAAGTCTGACGCCAAAGTGTTTTCTCCGCCCGGAACTTTAGGCAAACTTATTGAGGATGAATTGAGCGATCATGAAAATATTGCTCAAGCGACCATTGACAGCGAAGAGCCGGAAGCCATTGTGGACGCTATCAAATCTTTCTTTGGCAAAGGCAATTAATGGAGGAGGGATAAATGAGCGAACATAGATTTCCGGATCGTCTTAAGCTCTGGCAGTATGAAATTGAAAGATTAGCTAAACAAAAAGGCCTGCAATTTCCCATGACGGTTTTTGAACTTGTTGATATAGAAGAGATGTCGGAAATTGCGGCTTATCACGGATTTCCTACAGTTCCTCACCATTGGAGGTACGGCGAAGAATCTCTGCGCGTCAAAAAACAGCACAGATACGGTTTGGGCCGCTACTATGAGCTTGTTATCGGCACCTTGCCGGTGTACGGCTACTTAATGGACTCCAATAGTATTGTGACTCAAAAATCAGTGATAGCCCATGTTATTGGCGGCCATGCCCATCTTTTTGCGAATAATATCTTCAATAAAATAATGGATCCGAATATTCTGAATGTTTTAGGAAACGATGCCATACATTATGATCAGTACTGCGAAATATATGGTAAGGACAGAGTTAAGGAATTTTATGACTGGGCCCTTTCTTTGGAATTCTTAATAGATCAGGACTCTTTATTTTTGAGGCGTACGCCAAAGCAGTTGAGTCCGGAAGAACGCCAGAAGGAATTCGATAAAAAAAGAAGAGGCGGCAGGATCGAGGCCAGAGAAGAACTGCCATTCTACATGGAAGAATTTTTAAATCCTAAAAGCTGGATAGAAGAAAAAAGAAAAGAGCAGGAAGAAGATATCCAAAAAGAAATCGATATTGGGAAAGGATTGACGGTTCCTCGCTCCCCACAAAAGGATATTTTGTTGTTTTTGATGCGGTATGGCATCTTAGAACAATGGCAAAAAGAAATCTTGTCCATGATGCGCCGTCAAAGTTATTATTTTTCAGCCATCATGAGAACAAAATTCATGCACGAAGGATGGTCAGCTCTATGGGAAGAGAGAATTTTAAACGAGCCGCATTTGATGATGGGCAAGTTCGATCTTTCTACCTTTGCTCAAGAGATGGCGGGAGTTCAATATAAATCTCCCACAAACCCCTATAAGTTCGCTTACGACATTTGGAAAGATATTGAATTCCGCTGGAATACCGGCAGGCATGGCCAAATTTGGGAAGATTGCGAAACTTACGACATTAGAGATAATTGGGATACGTTCATTGTTTTCAAGAATATCCTCGACGAGAAAAGCGGCGATCATAAAGAGTTCGAACAGGGCCTTAATGAATTCTTGGCGTTTAAGCAGGCCTTGTTTGACGGTCAGCTTGGATGGCCAAAAGAATTTTTTGTTCGTAATTTTTTCACTACCGAAATCATGATACCGGCTTGGTGCGATTATCAAAAAGCCTTTTTTGAACATAAAGCGTTATATGACAGATTGCGCCAGATGGAGATTTTCGAAAAAGATTTTGAAAGTTATCTTAAAGAGGCAAAATTGAGCCATAGCGATGATTGTACTGAAGAAGAATTGTCTTTTGAAGCCAGAAGGAGTTTATATCGTGATCTTGACTTGCTTGACAGCGAGTTTTATCTCTGGACCATCCCGGAAGTGAAGAGACAGTTTGCTTATTATGAAAAACTTTTAGATTTTCGAAAAAAGTTCAAGGAAAAACAGATTGATATTCCTCCATTTCACGTGCCGGATTCATGGATTCCTCATGCCCTTAGATTCCCCGGTAAAGTAGAGTTGGGGGCGGGACTTAAAAAGATTTTTGAAGTGGCCAGTTACTACGACGATTTCGTTTTTATGGAGGAATTCTTTACAAAAGATTTTTGCGAAAGGCAGGGTTATTTTCTTGCCAAGCAGAAAAAAGTTTGGGATTGGCAGACATACACCGCTAAAGACCATTGGGTGCTTGAAACTAGGGCGTTTGAAAGAATTCGCGATTATCTGCTCTTTCAATTTACTAACGCCAATATGCCGGTCATCAAGGTAGAGGACGGAAATTATAAGAATAATAACGAACTTTATTTGAAACAATATCATTCTGGCGTGGATCTGGATTATTGGTCAAAAGACGGCATGTATGTTAAGGATGTTTTGGAAAGAATTTTCCATATTTGGGGAGGAGACAAGCCCGTGCATCTTGAAACAATTATTGCCAAAAAAGAAGATGAAAAGCCGTGGTGGTATTCCTGGTATCAGACTGATGAAAAAAAAGGCGGTGAGATCGAAGAAATATCAGGCTCGAGAATATTGTATACTTATTCAAAAAGCGGATTCGAAGAAGAAAATTTAGGCGGGGTGAAGTTCCCTTCACCATTCTAAATTCAAAAGCAAGTAAAAGAGCTTCGCTGAGCGAAGCTCTTTTTAATTTACTCTAGATGGATTTTCGTTCTGAATTTATTTAATCTTTCCTGCAATAGGGGATAGTTTTTCAAGAAAGGGTCTTGCGTTAAAATTTCTTTGGCTTCGTTTCTTGTCTGCGAGACCAAAGCGGCATTTCCCAAAGAATCCATGATTAAATCGGGGATGCCCCATTGCCTTTGCCCGGAAAAGTCGCCCGGCCCCCGAATTTCCAAATCTTTTTGCGCTAGTTCAAAGCCATTATCCGCGGTGATCATGGCCCTTAGTCTTGGGTTTGTTTTTTTTGCGGGAGAATCGGTAAATAAGAAGCAGTATGACTGATATTGCGCTCGGCCGACTCTGCCCCGGAATTGATGGAGCTGGGCCAAACCGAACCGATCGGTTCCTTCAATAGCCATTACGGTAGCGTTGGGCACGTCCACTCCCACTTCTACCACTGAAGTTGATACTAAAATATCAGTTTTTTTGTTTCTAAAATCGCGCATGATTTTTTCTTTTTCGGATTCGGGCATTTTTCCGTGGAGCATGGCCACCTTTAAATCCGGAAACACCGTCTTTGCGAGTTTTTCGTACTCGGCTTTCACTGATTTAATTTCCAGTTTGCCTTCTTCTTCTATCCTCGGACAAATTACAAATGCCTGTCTGCCGCTTCTGACTTCATTTCTAATAAAATCGTAAGTTTTTTTTCTTTCTTCGGGAGAAATTATTTTTGTAATAATTTTTTTTCTGCCCTTTGGCATCTGATCAATTACGGATAAATCCAGGTCTCCGTAAATGGTCAAAGCCAATGTGCGGGGGATAGGCGTCGCCGTCATCGACAGCAAATGCGGAATAGCGAGATTATGCGGACACCCGTTGTCCGCAAGATTGCAGGGTTTGCACAATTTCGCTCGTTGCTCTACGCCGAAGCGGTGTTGTTCGTCAACAATAACCAAAGCCAGTTTATTAAATTTTACTTTATCTTGAATTAAAGCATGAGTGCCGATTATCAGATCGATTTGGCCTTGCGCGGCTTTTTCTAGAAGTTTTTTTCTGGAAATCTCAATGGAATCGTTTTTTAATTTTTTTGAATAAAACTGATCGGTCTTTCCGGTTAGGAGTCCGACGTCCATTTTGAAGTCTTTCAATATATCCCAAACAGTTTTAAAATGCTGCTTGGCTAAGATTTCCGTGGGAGCCATCAAAACCGCCTGATAGCCGGCTTTAATTGCGTTAAGAATGGCTAAGGCCGCCACCACCGTTTTGCCCGATCCGACGTCTCCCTCTAAAAGTCTGTTCATGGGCCTGGGTTTTTCCATATCTTTTAAAATTTGCCAAGCTGATTTTCTTTGAGCATCGGTGAGCTTAAATGGCAGAGATTTTACCAGTGTTTGCAATTTTTCCAGATTTATTGGTATGGCAACGGCTTTTTCTTGGGAAAGTTTCGCTCTTTCTCTTAAAACCCAGAGTTCAATAAAAAAAAGTTCTTCAAAAGAAAATCGCTCTTTGGCTTTTTTTGCCGACTCCAAAGAATCGGGGAAATGTATTTGCCAAATGGCTTCTTGAAAGGGAAGGAGTCCATGATCTTTGATGATTTTTTCCGGCAGAGGTTCTTTAATGGCGTTTTTCAAATCAGATAGAATCGGTTTTATAATATATCTCAGCCATTTAGAAGAAAGCCCTTCGGTTTCCGGATAAACCGGCGAGATGCCCCCGATTTTTTCGTACACGGGATTAGAAAGATACAATCCCTCTTTGCCTAAACTCGTTTTACCAAGCAGATATACATTATCGCCATTCTTCAAAACTTTTAACAGATAGGGCTGGTTGAACCAGATTGCTTTAATGGCCCCTGAATTGTCCTGGATTACGGCTTGCGTCAATGTCATTTTTCTTTTCCATGTCTGGCTGTTTTCGATGCTGAGGATTTTTCCGGCGATACAGCAATTTCCGTTGATGTTAATTTTAGCGATCGGCGTTATATTTGAAAAATCCTCATACCTATGAGGAAAGTGGAAGATGAGGTCTTCGGCCGTTTTTATGCCAAGCTTTTTGAGTTTTCTTTGAAAAACCGGCCCGATGCCCGAGATCTGTTGAACTGGAGTCGATAAATTCATGTAATTTACCCTGAACTAACGTGAAGGGTGTCCCCGGCAGGAATCGAACCTGCAGTCACGAGGTCCGCAACCTCGCATTTTATCCATTAAACTACGGGGACGATAATTTTTTTTAACATAAAATTGACCAAAAATCAAATTCTGATAGAATAAAAACGTCCGAAGAGGTGGCTTCCGCCCGAGGCGGACCCGCCTGGGGCGGGGAGCGGTTGAAAGCAACAAACGATATTTATGCATTACGTCTATATCTTAAAAAGTCAAAGAAACGGTAAACTTTATAATGGTTTGACTGATGATTTAAAGAGAAGAATAAAAGAACATAATTCCGAAAAGTCGGAATTTACCAAGAATAATGGTCCCTGGAAGTTAATTTATTATGAGGCTTTTATTTCTAGGGAGGATGCGCGAAAAGAAGAATTGTTTTTAAAATCAGGGAAAGGGAGAGAAAGAATTAAATACCTTTTAACAATTTAATATAATTTGAAGAGGTGGCTGAGCGGTTGAAAGCGGCAGGTTGCTAACCTGTTATAGGGCCTTAAAACCCTATCGAGGGTTCGAATCCCTCCCTCTTCGCCAATTGCAAACTCGTGACGAAAATCGTTAAAGCCGTTAATATATGAGTATAGAAAATTTAATAAAATAAAATTATGGTAAGTAATTTTGAAAGCGGAGGTTTTTTAAAAGAAGGGAAAAAGACTTCTACTCATGCGTCAGTAGTACCCGAAAATCGATTTGAGAATAAAATTAGCGAAAAAGAAATTTTAGAAAAACTTAAATTGTATCACCAGACGTCGAAGGAAAAGTGGAAGGCGATTCAAAAAGCAGGAGCGATCTTAAGCGAAAAAGAATTGCTGAAACAAGGATTAATTTCCAAAGAACAACTTGAAGATTTTGAAACTACGAGTACCGGTTCTTTAGACAGAGAAGCAGGACGAGATGAGTATGTTTTTGCTAGTACACGGCCAGCAAATTATGGCGAAGTAACTCTGGAGATTGATCTAGAGGCTTTAAATTTAGATGGAGCGAAAGTTGCCACCGCCGGCGATTGGCTTAATTTCGTTGATAATGAAAACGATAAAAAATATTTCCATGACTCCGAAATTCCTGCATCGGAATTTATTAAGTATTTAGCTCGTTTTCTTAAAACGCTTCCAGATTCAGAGTGGTTCTGGGATAAATCAGATCCGCGTATTAAAGAACTAATCGATCAAGGTATGATGGAAAAAATAAAAGGTAATCAGGAAAAAATTAGACAATTCTATAAATTATATCCCGAAATAATGTTCCCGAAAGAACTACCGCTAAAATATGTTAAGAATGTAAAAATCGAAGAATGAACTACAAGGTGGCTTCCGCCCGAGGCGGACCCGCCTGGGGCGGGGAGCGGTTGAAAGCGGCAGGTTGCTAACCTGTTATAGGGCCTTAAAACCCTATCGAGGGTTCGAATCCCTCCCTCTTCGCCCTGATTTATTATTGAGAGATCCGCGCGCCCTGTTTAAAAATTTGATACGCATAATGCCATACACATTTTGTCAATCACTTGACAATTATGCGCCTTTTGGTTTACAATTAGTTTACAATGCTAACTAAAGAAGGAATACTTAAAATAGCCAAAAAAGAAGGGAAAATCCTAACCAAGGATATCGCCCGGCATTTTGGCGTTTCCAGGCAATACGCCAGCAGTCTCATTTCCGGGCTTGCAGATGAAAGGCATTTAATTAAGATTGGAAAAACTAGGGGATCATTCTATGTTTCCCCGGCATACGCCCAAAAAAATAAAGACATCATTCCAAATTATTTTTCTCAATCATTCTCCGGTAAAAACTTGGAAGAGCATAAGGTTTTAGAACAAATTGAAAATTCTGTGCCAAATTTGAAAAGATTGCCGGAGAACATCTATAGTATTTTTACTTATGCTTTTTCGGAGATGCTTAATAATGCTATCGAACACTCCAGATCGGAGAAAATTTTCGTCGAGGTAAATATTCAAGACAGCATGCTTTTATTCCAGGTACGCGATTACGGCATAGGTGTTTTTAAAAACGTCATGAAGCAAAGGAAGTTAAAATCAGAATTGGAAGCGATCCAAGATTTATTAAAAGGCAAGACAACGACAACGCCGAAATCTCATTCCGGAGAGGGGATATTTTTTACTTCTAAGGTCGGAGATGTCTTTTCTTTGGAAAGCTTCGATCGCAGTCTCATTGTCGACAATACTCTGCCCGATATCTTTGTAGAAAAACCGCAGAAGTTGTTGAATGGCACCCTTGTCAAGTTCCGGATTAGCGTCAATTCCAAGCGTCACCTGAACGATATTTTTCAGAAGTTCACCAGCGTCGATAGAGGCGATTACGGCTTTGATAAGACGGAGATATATATTAAACTCTATACCTTGGGAGGTGTTCATGTCTCGCGTTCGCAGGCTAGGCGCGTTCTGTTAAATTTGGATAAGTTCAAAACAATTATTTTTGATTACGATAAAGTGCCGGTGGTCGGTCAGGCTTTTGCCGATGAAATTTACAGGGTTTTTCAGGAAAAGCATCCAGAAATAATGATAGAATCGACCAATATGAATGAAGAAGTGAAATTTATGGTTGAGCGGGCCAAGGCATTAGGGCGCGCGAGATGAGCTGGAATAATTGTCGAAAATGTCCTAAATTAGATATGCATGTCTTGGTGGGGTGGCTGAGCGGCTGAAAGCGATAGTTTTGAAAACTATTATACCCGAAAGGGTATCGTGAGTTCGAATCTCACCCCCACCGCCAGTTTATACACGACGAGTTTTCCGCCTCGCCCCGCCTCTGGCGGGGCTCGGCGTCTGCCAGGATTTTGATCGGATTTTTGAAATCAAAAACAAGTTTTTGATTCAGAATTTGGAAGTTCGAACCTAGTTTTTTAAGAAAATCTTTCTTTTCTTCCAAATTCCGGCTTTTTGCCAAAATTTTAGCGGATTTTATCTCATTTACGAACCGGATAGCCGGTTCGAACCAATTATCCCTCTTTTGCTCAAAAGCGGCGATTTTGTCTTTCAGAATTTGTTTTTGCTGGATTATATTGTTTTTATTTTCCTGATATTCCGGCAAAGAAACAGCGTTTTCAAGATAGGCAGCCATCAACCTTTCCAGTTTCCCATCAATTACTGATATTTTATCTTTCAGATTTTGGGCAAAAGATTCCGATGATTGGGTTTTTCCCAATTTTCTTTTTCTAGTTCGGCGATTATCTTTTTCGCCCAGTCATCGGGCAAAGAAACTTTTTGAATATGCTCGTTTATTTGTCCCGCCAAATTTTCCTCGCGGACATATTTTTGCGAACATCTGATTTTTCTCTTGGTGCAGTGGTAATAGTTATGGCCTTTTTGTGTTTCGGCGGTTATTAAACAACCGCACTCAGCACAACGGATAAAACCGCGAAAAACAAAATACTTCGGCTTCTTTTTGTTCGGCTTGCTTTTGCTTTTCATTATTTCCTGGACCTTACCAAAAAGTTTCTTTGCGATAATTGGTTCGTGTTTTCCTTCGTAGAGTTCCCCGTTATATCTGATTAGTCCGCAATAGAAAGGGTTTTTGAGAAGATATTGATAGTTGGCAATACCTAACGCTTTCTGTTTCCGGCCAAGCAGACCTAAGGTACTTATTGTTTCGCAAAGCCGCCGCAGGGAATAATTGCCGGTTGAATACAACTCAAAAGATTTTTTGATGAGCCGGGCTTTATTTTTATCAACAATAATGGATTTTGTATTTCTATCATTGAGATAACCCAGCGGGGCCATTTGTGGCCATAAACCATTTTTCAGTTTTTGCCTTATTCCTCTTTTGATATTTTCGCTTAAATTATCAACATAGTATTTTGATTGGCCGAAAGCAATTTGTAACATAAATTTTCCCTGCGGCGTATTCTCAAACCAAAAAGTCGGAAATTTTAGCCCTTTGATTTTTTCTATATCCAACAACCAAATTATTTTTCCACCATCAACGGAATTACGAGCCAAGCGGTCGGGATGCCACGCTAAAATTCCTTCGGCTTCGCCTTTCTCTATGCGAGATAGCATTTCGTTAAAAATCGGTCTTCCTGGCTCTTTAGCGGTTTGTTTTTCAATGAAAATTTTAGCTATCTCAACGTTTTCTTTTTTCGCTAATTCCTTCAATTCTGCTATTTGGTCGTCTATACTCCGGACTTGTCTTTCTTCGGTATCCGTTGATTTCCTCGCATAGAGAAAAAACTTTTTGGTTTGAAAATTTTGTGTGTTCATATTTTCTTAAAAACCAAAGGAGCAACCCTGTGAACTCAATCTCGCTTCCGCGAAACTGACAGAAGTTGCTCCTTTGGGATTACAACGATTAAGTTGTAATAAAATTCGCGGAACATTATGAGATTGAGTTCACTTTCATTATACGCTATTTTGACAAAAAGCAAAAATCCGTTCAAAATCCTGGCAGACGCCGAGCCCCGCCAGAGGCGGGGCGAGGCGGAAAACTCGTCGTGTATAAACTGGCGGTGTGTTTTAGTTAAAATCCGAACCTATTTCAGCGAAAATCCCGACGCTGAATTTTAGCCCGCCGCCGCAGGCGGCGGGCAGGAAAACCCGTCGGT
>JACOYG010000040.1 GCA_016181985.1 Candidatus Nealsoniibacteriota bacterium | reverse complement strand
GTGGCTGACCACCTCGTAGCAGTCCTGGTAGTCGGTGCAGGTGAGATTCGCCAGGTAGTCGTAGGCCAGATCCGGTTGAAGCTTCAGACGCTTGGCCGTCGCCAGGAGCTCCTCCGCCTTCACCAGGAGCGTATTCCCGGGGAGAGGTGCCGGGATCATCGCCGGCAAAACTGCCGGCTTGCAAAGTAACTGTCCGCCGTACAAACCAGTGCTGGCGGAAATAAGCGAATTTTTGCTTAAAAAAAGAGGAGATCACTTCCCAATCATAACTCAAAAGACGACAGTTGTAAAAATTTTCAAAACATATTACCATAAGAACACCATGAAAAAGACGGCTAAAAACAAAGTAGCTTTAATCACCGGCATTACCGGCCAAGACGGTTCTTTTTTGACCGAATTTTTACTTAAAAAAGGTTATGAAGTCCATGGTATTATTCGCCGAGCTTCTACCTTCAACACTTCCCGACTAGCCAAGATTTACCAAGACCCTCATGAAAAAGATAGAAAATTATTTTTAATTCACGGCGATTTGGCCGACGCGGAAAACATCCGTAAAATCATTTACACGGTTAAACCCAATGAAATCTACAACTTAGGCGCTCAATCACACGTCAGAGTTTCTTTTGATATCCCGGAGTATACCGCCAACGTTACCGGACTAGGCGCCTTGAGAATTTTGGAAGCCATCAAAGATTTTCAAGACCATACCGGCCAAAAGATCAAATTTTACCAGGCCAGTTCCAGTGAAATGTTCGGCGCCTCTCCCGCTCCCCAAAACGAAACCACCCCCCTTAGACCGCAAAGTCCTTATGGCATAGCCAAGGTTTTCGCTTATAACGCCACTAAATTATACCGCGAAGCTTATGGAATATTTGCCGTCAACGGTATTTTATTCAACCATGAATCGGAGCGCCGGGGAGAAACTTTTGTTACTAGAAAAATCACCAGGGCCGTAGCCAGAATCAAGGCCGGTTTAGATAAAAAATTGTATCTCGGCAATTTGGATGCCAGACGCGATTGGGGCTACGCTCCCGAATATATGGAAGCGGCTTGGCTAATGATGCAGCAGCCCAAACCGGATGATTATGTCATCGGCACGGGAGAAACCCACTCGGTCCGAGAATTTGTGGAGTTGGCGTTCAAAGAAGCCGGACTAAAAGATTATAAAAAATATATCGGCATTGATCCGCGCTATTACCGTCCGGCCGAAGTCCAAAATTTAGTAGCTGACGCCGCCAAAGCCGGAAAAGTTTTAAAGTGGAAACCGAAAACTAAATTCGCCGATTTAGTAAAGATCATGGTCAAAGCCGACGCTAATCCAAAAAAGATTTAGGCTGATGATACATTCTTTTCATACCAATCAATCGTCTTTTGGAGTCCCTCTTCAAAGTCAGTTTTGGCTTTAAAACCAAATTCTTTTTTGGCTAAAGCCGTATCAAGCATGCGGCGGGGCTGGCCATCCGGCTTAGTTTTGTCCCAAATTATTTTGCCTTGGTAATTTGTTAATTTGGCAATCAGCTTGACCAAAGCTTTGATCTTAATTTCTCTGCCCGCTCCGATATTTACCGGTTCCGATTGGTCATATTTTTCAGCGGCCAAAATAATAGCTTCCGCCGCATCTTCCACATAAAGAAACTCGCGCGAAGCTCTGCCGGTTCCCCAAATTTCCACTTCTTTCTGATTATTTTTTTTGGCTTCACAGAATTTCTTGATCAAAGCCGGAATAACATGGGACCGAGACTGATCAAAACTATCACCGGGACCATACAAATTAACCGGCAAAAGATAAATGGCGTTAAATCCATGTTGTTGGCGATAAGCTTGCGCCTGAACCAAAAGCATCTTTTTGGCCAGGCCATAAGGAGCATTGGTTTCTTCGGGATAGCCGACCCACAAATCCGATTCTTTAAAAGGAACGGGGGTAAATTTGGGATAAGCGCAAACCGTGCCGATAGCCACAAATTTTTTTACCTTGGCCTGACGGGCCGCTTCCATCAGCTGGGCCCCCATCACCAGATTTTCGTAAAATAAAGTTCCGGCATTGTTTCGGTTATAGCCGATGCCGCCGACATTACCGGCCAAATGGATAATCAGGTCCTGATTTTTTGCCGCTTTTTGACAATTGGCCCCTTGCCGCAAATCCAGATCCTTGGAGCGGGGAATAAAGATATTTTTTAGAGCAACGCCCCGGGCCAGCAGTTTTTTAACCACAAAAGAACCGAGAAATCCGGCCCCGCCCGTCACTAAAATTTTTTGTTTGGTTAAATCCATCACGCTGATTTAGCTAAAAGAAACACTCCGAAAATAATAATGGCGCTCCCCACCACTTGCGCCGCTGACCACGGCTCTTTAAATAAAAAGCGGGAAGCCAAAGCGATCAAAACAATTTGGGTGCTCAAAGCAATGGGATAAAAAATGTTGAGCTGGATTTTGGATAAAAGCCAGACCCACAAAACAAAGGAAACCCCCAAAGCGGCCAGTCCGCTCAAAACATAAAAATTCTTAAACATTAAAAACAAAAAATCAAAACCTTCTTTGATGTTTTTGGGAAAGATTAAGGCCTGGTCAAAAACCAAAGAGCCCATTTTTAAAAAAATGTTAGCCAAAGCGGAAAGACCAATAGTGGCCAATAAAATTAAATAATTAGAAGCCATGGAAAAATTTTTTAATGGTTTGGCAGATATAATTCACCTCGCTCTTTGGCAAAGTTAAAGAAGACGGCAGCCATAGTCCTCTCCGGGAAATAGCCGCCGAAACCGGAAACTTGTGCTTGGTAAATCCCCGATAAGCCGGCTGGGAATTGATGGAAGGATAAAAAGCGCGGGAGCCGATCTGATGATCTTTCAAAAACTGCATCAAC
This sequence comes from Candidatus Nealsoniibacteriota bacterium, assembly GCA_016181985.1. Classification (GTDB taxonomy): domain Bacteria; phylum Patescibacteriota; class Minisyncoccia; order Minisyncoccales; family MHMH01; genus JACPGX01. The sequence goes on along the minus strand of JACOYG010000040.1, from coordinate 11,343 downwards.
TTGGCGCGCCGTTCCGCCGGAACCAGCACATCCATAAACATAGGCGTGGTTTCAGCCAAGTCGGTTTTAATAAATTCCACTTCTTTTACTTCAGATAAATTATCTTTATAAAGCTGGTATAATTCTTTTTTCTTTTTGATCCGCTCGCGAAGATTGCCGATCTGCGCCAAGCCGATCACCGCCTGCAGATCGGAGAACCGAAAATTGTATCCGACTGTTTCATGATAGTCGCCGCCTCCCTCCAATCGCCCGAAGTTTTTCAGTTTTTTGATTTTTTCGTAAAGCTCCTTCCGATTAGTCACCATCATCCCGCCTTGGCCAGTGGTAATAATTTTATGGGGAGTCAAAGAAAAACAGCCAACTTCCCCGAAAGTCCCCAAGGGCCGCCCTCGGTATCGGGAAGTAAAAGATTGGCAAGAGTCTTCAATGAGATAAATGTTTTTGGATTGACAAATCTTGGCTAGTTCAACAATATCGCCGGTCCGGCCGTTAATGGAAACATGGATAATCGCCTTAGTTTTTTTGGTAATCGGCAAATGATCGAGATCCAAAGACAAAGTCCCCGCCTCGATATCGGCAAAAACCGGCTTGGCCCCCGCCATTAAAACAGCGTTGGCCGTGGCAATCATGGTATAGTCCGGCACAATCACCTCATCTCCCCGGCCAATACCCAAAGCCATTAAACTCAAAATAAGCGCCACTGTGCCGTTAGAAACCGCCACCGCATAGTCCGCCCCCAAAACATTCGCAAATTTTTTTTCAAACTCCTTGGTCTGTTCAAACTCGGCCAGCCAGCTTCCGGAACGCAAATAGCGAGCCATCAGACGAGATTCTTCCCGGCCAATCCAAGGCTCAACCTGATTGATAAATTTTAGTTTTGGCTTTGAAACCATATTGGCTAGATGACTTTTTCAAAATATTCCACGGTTTTTTTCAGTCCGGTTTCAAAATCAGTAGAGGGAAGCCAATCAAAAACTTCTTTACAGCGCGAAGCGTCCATTATTTTATAAGGCGCGCCATCAGGACGGCTTCGATCAAAAATTAGTTTACCCTGATAGCCGGCCGCTTTTCTAATCAAAAAAGCCAAATCTTTGATGGAAATTCCCGTACCGGGACAAACATTAATCGGATCAATAGTCGGTTTGATCTCCAAAGATCTGATGATCGCCTCCACACTGTCTTCCACATAAAGCCATTCACGGATTGGTTTGCCGCTTCCCCAAACCACCACCTCTTTAAGGTTATTCCTTTTAGCGGTAATAATTTTTTTGGTCAACGCGCCAAGAGCGTGGCATTTCACTTCATCAATATGGTCTCCCGGACCATACATATTAGGAAAAATTAAATTGATAAATTTCATTCCATACTGTTTCTGATAAGCCCAAGTATTAACCCAGCTGGCTTTTCGGGCCAGGCCGTAACTTAAAACCGACTGATGCAGCGGCCCGTTCCACCACTCGCTTTCCTTAAACGGTTTGTCGGAAAAATCGGGGTAGGTGCAATTGGATAAAATATTGACAAATAAAGAAACAGCGGCCCGGCGAGAACACTCGATGAGATTGGCGCTCATAATGGTATTTTTGAAAAAAATTTCTCCCGGTTTTTCCAGTCCGAACTGAATACCACCCACAAAAGCGGCGGCATTGACGACCACTTCCGGTTTTTCTTTTTTAAAAAGTTTCTCCAGCTGGAACAGATCCATGAAATCCACTCCCAACTCAAGAGAGGAGGTGGCAAAAGAAAAATGATCGCGGCTTAACCGTTCCACCAAATGCTGACCGACAAATCCGCTTCCGCCGGCCACCAAAATTTTCTTTTTTTTATTAACCATATAATCCATTCATGGTACGGAAAAAAGACCCTGAAGACAATATTGACAACTAGATAAAAGTAGATTGTACTATTTAAATCCTAACAACAAAACTCGGTGACTTTGTCAAGATTGAAACAGGACATTTTTTGGTTTAGAATTTCAAGAATGCATGACTGTATTGTTTGCGGAAACAAAACCCTCTCCAAAGTAATCGAACTGGGATTCCATCCCATTGCCGACACCTTCTTAAAAAAGGAACAGGTTTTTAAGCCCCAAAAACTATATCCCCTCAACTGCCTGCTTTGCCGGCAATGCGGCCATCTGCAAAACGAATATGTCGTCCCGCCGGAAGAAAGATACGTGGAAAACGAATACAGCTACACCGCTTCCAATTCAAAAATCTCCTGCGCCCATTGGCAGGAATACTGCGACACCGTCAGCCAATACATCAATTTGTCGCCCCAAGACCATGTCATTGAATTTGGCTCTAACGACGGGATTTTGCTGGAATATTTCACCAAAAAAGGCGCCAAAGCCACCGGCATTGATCCCTCCCCTTCTATGGCCAAACTGGCCGCCAAACGGGGGGTTTATACCGTCAATTCATTTTTAGGTAAAACGGCATTATCCGTTGCTTTGAAAAGAGGCGGAAAGGCTAAACTGATTTGCGGCAATAACGTTTTCAACCACATCTTCAATCTTAATGAGTCCGTTGCCGCCGCCAGTCAAGCTTTGCGGCCAGACGGTTATTTTGTTTTTGAATCGCCTTACCTCAAAGATACGATCGAAAATTATCTCTTTGACATGATTTATCATGAGCATATTTCTTACTTCTCCATAAAATCGGCGGATTACTTATTTAAAAAACATGGTCTCTATATCACCAACATTGAACACAACAAATATCACGGGGGCTGTATTCGCGTTTACGCCCAAAAAGATTTGGCTCTCTATAATAAAAAGCTGGTCACCGATTACATTAAGGCGGAGCAAGCCAGCAAACTTTTTTCCCTGGAAACCTATAAAAAATTTATGGCCAAGATTGCCAAAGATAAATTTGCCACGCTTAATCAAATTTACGCTCTCAAAAAACAAGGTAAAAAAATCGCCGCCATCGGCGCCGCCACCAAAGGCAATACTTTAATGAATTACTACAAGTTGGACAGTAATACGATTGATTTTGTCACCGACAGCTCCCCGCAAAAAATCGGGAAATATACTCCCGGTTCTTATTTGCCGATTTTGCACGATCGTAAATTAGCTTCGGAAAAAGTAGATGTGGGGCTGATCATCTCCTGGAATATCGGCCGGTTTTTGGCCGAAAAAATTAAAAAAATCAATAAAAACATCCGGCTGATCGTGCCGGGAGAAAAAAAATTGTTATGAAATTATGAGCTAAAGCTTAGTAAATATGGCTTTTTCCGGACGCTCGCTTTTTTCCAGCGAAAAAGCTCGCTCTTTGTGTCATGTGGATTCAGAAAGAGTGAAGATAATTATACTCTTTCTGACCGGCTCGCCGCTTTTTCCGCATAATTCTGCTGAATAGACTGCAAAAGCGGCTCGCGAGCAATCCACAAGACACAGAGCCTTCAAAATCCATATTTACTAAGCTCTAGTTAAACTAAACTTTATGACCAAAACAAAAATCAAAATTGCCCACCAAGACAAAAGAGGAAATGTCTCGGACATTCTCTATAAGACTTCCATTGAACATGTCTCGGTGCTGAACACCAAAAAAGCGGGGGCCTTGCGCGGCGACCACTACCACAAAAAAACTATTCAATCGATGTACATGTCCAGAGGTAGTCTGCGTTATTATTATCGGGAGTATGATAAAACCAAGAAGCAATGGGGCAAAGTAAAAAGTGTCGTGGTCAAGGAGGGAGAAATGGTCACCACTCCGCCCTATGAAATTCACGCCCTGGAAATTTTAAACGACAACCAGCAATTTTTTGTTTTCACTCACGGCCAGCGCGGCGGAGAAGATTACGAAAGCGACACTTTCCGAGTCAAACCCTCTCTAATCACTCAAGCCAAATGGAAGAAATTCGAAGAAAAACTACCTTAATTATCCCCGCTCTCAACGAAGAGGGATGTATTGGTAAAACAATCAAAGAAGTCCCCCGTGATTATGTGGACGAAATCATTGTAGTTGACGGACACTCTACTGACAATACCGGACAAGAAGCCAGAAATGCTCTGGGTCCGAATGACCAGTTTATAGAACAAAAAAGAGAAAAATTCGGAGGGGCTATTTATGACGGCCTGGATCTGGCCAACGGAGATATTGTGATAATTATGGATGCTGACGGCTCGCAAAATCCGGCTGATATTCCAAAATTACTGGAAAAATACAGCGACCATGCTCTGGTTTTGGCCTCCCGGTACGCCCAAGGAGGCAGGAGCGACGATGACACTTTGGTAAGATGGTTCGGAAACCGACTTTTTACCAAACTGACCAACTTAGCGCATCGTATGCATGTCACTGATAGTTTATACCTCTTCTGCGCGATTTCCCGCGGTAACTTCAAAAAACTCGGCCTGCAGTCGCATGATTATGGCATCTGCATCGAATTTTTGGTAAAAGCCAAGCGGGCCGGACTAAGTTTTGTAGAAGTTCCAACCGTGGAACGCCCGCGTATCTCCGGAAAATCAAAAGTCAATGCTCTTCGCGACGGATGGAAAATTCTGCGCATGATCTTCCATAAATATTAATGTCTAACAAACCAACCAACTCGGAGTTTAAAAAAATTTTTGACCAGATTGCTCCCCGTTACAACGAGATAAGCAACTCTTATTTGATAGAGATCCGCAAAAAAATTTTGGCTGGCTGGGCCAAAGGAAAATGTTTGGAAGTCGGCGCCGGAACGGGAGAAATTTCCCATTTTCTTTCAGCCCACCATCCCGTCGTAGCCACGGACATCGCCCCCGGCATGGTGGCAGAAATTAGAAAGCGCGGTCTTGAAGCTTACGAATGTGACGCCGAAAAACTGCCCTTTGAAGATAACTCTTTTGACAGCGTCATCTCGGCCGAGATGATTTTTTATCTGGATAATCCCGATAACTTTTTAGCCGAAGCCTATCGAGTCTTAAAACCGGGAGGGCGTTTGTTAATTTCCGGCGCCAGTAATTTCCCCGTCAAATTTTACGACCGTTTAAGAGCCGCTCTTCGTTTTTTTGGTCTTAAAAAGGGAATGTACTTTGAAGAAGACTCCCTGCGGGAATTTATGACTTTCTCCAAAATCCGCCCCATGCTCCAAAAACACCACTTTCAGATTATGGAAGAAAAACAGCTGCCGGTTTTACCCTTTGCCCGTTTTGACTCTTTAAATAAAGCGCTGGGAAAAACTCCGCTGAAGCGTTTTGGAATTTTTATTTTTGTTTTCGCTCAAAAGAATGCTTAAAATTTGCTATCTCAATCTTACCAAAGATATTCCCCCGCGCGATGCGGTCTATTTGAGAGGGTTGAAAGAAAATGGGATGACAGTCGTAGATTGCCGTGATCACTCGCCGGGAATAAAAAAACTTTGGGAAATTTTTAAAAAATATCGGGCGGTCAGAAACAGCTGTGATATTTTATGGGTCGGCTATACGGCCCATATTTTGGTTCCTTTGGTGCGCTTAATTTCTCGAAAAAAAATCATCTTCAACGCTTTAGGGTCTTTATATGAAGGAATCATCATCTCCCGCGGACAAGCTTCTCCTTTTTCATTAAAAGCCCTTTACTGCTGGTTAACCGACTGGCTAGCTTTTCATTCGGCCAGCGTCAGTCTGGTAGAAAGTAATGAACAGAGAAAATGGCTGATGAAAAAATTCTTTTTGCCGGCCCGCAAACTTCAGCGCGCTTGGACCGGCGTGGATGATGCCGTATTTTTTTACGACCCGGCCATCCCGAAATTGCCAAACTTTACTGTTTTGTTCCGAGGAGGATTTCTGCCGGAGTCGGGAGTAGAGTACGCCGTCAAAGCCGCCCGTCTTCTCAAAAATGAAAATGTCAAGTTTAAAATCATCGGCTCCGGCTTGATGGCTGATAAAGTAAAAAAAACACTTCAAAGTTTTGACTCTAAAAATATAGAATGGTTCAGCGAAAAACTGAATCAAAGCCAACTAAGAATTAAAATGCAGGAATGTCATTTGAGCTTAGGTCAGTTATCCGCCCATGATCGTCTGAACCGAACCATTCCCCATAAAGCCTTTGAGAGCATGATTATGAAAATCCCCTACCTCACCGCCCGCAACAAAGGCATTCTGGAGCTTTTGCAAGAAAACAAAACCTGCTTCGCTTGCCGGCCGGCCGACGTTCAAGATTTGGCCGCCAAAATTTTGGAGATAAAAAATAATCCAGAACAGGCCGGAAAAATAGCCGACAACGCCTTTGAGTTATACCAAAAAGAATTAACGCCAAAAATTTTAGCCCAAGAGATTTTATCCCTTTTTTAGAAGTTGCTTTAACTGCCGAAAACCGCCCGGCCATAACTCTCTTAAGAGGTGTTTCTTGTAAGTCCAGACCATCTCCAGTATTTTAGGCGGCAAGAGAAAAACTTTTCTAGACAAAGAAATATTGGGCGAACGAAACAAACTGGAAACCGCCACTTTTACGTGGCGAAAATAAGCCCATCGATTTTCCACCACTTTCCGGTAATCATGGCCATAATGCTCCGCGTCCGGCCCGGGATGGATAGTTCTATGCCACAAAATATCCGGCAAAGAGTAAAAACGAGTAAAAAGAGCGGCTTCATACATCAGGATTTTGTCGCTGCCCAAAACCCGTTCGTTTGGTTTCCACAAAAGTTTTTTAAATACTTCCGTTCTAAAAAGTCCCATAATAAAAAAGTGGACAGGAGGATTTTTTTTGAGCACGGCCGTAAAAATCCGGCCGGAACTGAAAGACGACAGATCATTAGCCCCATCGTAGCGAATTTCGTTAATCAGACTGCCGTCCAGACGGACTTGCCTTAAAGAACTCATGGCCAGGCCGTATTCCGAATGCTGGTCCAAAGTTTCTTTCAACCGCAGAATAAAATCGGGATGCCACCAGTCATCGTCGGAGGCAAACATGAAATAATCTCCTTTGATTTTACTGATTAAAAAATCCGGCTGGGCCACCGCTCCGATGCTTTTCTCCTGCCGGAAATATCTGATCCGGCCATCTTTTTGGGCATACTCTCGGCAAATCTGTTCGGTCTCGTCCGTCGAGGCGTTATCTGAAATAATCAATTCAAAATGAGGGTAGGTCTGCGCCAACAAAGAATCCACCGCTCTCTTTAGCAAAGAAGCCCGATTAAAAGTGGCCAGCCCAATGCTGACTAGTTGGTTGGCAGGTTGATTATTCATATTAAACTTTAAGGAAAATCAGCCATACGACCTACCTTCGACCCTCGACTTTTCGCTGTCAGGAGAAGTTTCTTGGTCGGTGCTTTAGCCCGACCAGAATCTCCTCGGGAGTTTTCAGGTAGGTGTATGGCTGATTTTCCTAATTTATTCTTTATCATTTGATTCTTTTTAAGTACCCGTCGGGCGATCCGGTCAAAATCAGTTTTGACTCGATCACCTTATCAATTTTAAAATTTTTATTTGTTTTTAAAAATTCCCACACGGCCGTTTTAGGATTGTTTCCTTTGCTCCAGGGGCGATCGGGAACCGTCGCCGCCGGTAAATCTTCAATCCCGGTGTCCCCCACTACGCAATAACTACCAATATTAACCAAAGAAGTATAGGCCTTAAGTTCGGCCAAAACGTGGTCATGGGTATGGTTGCTGTCTAAACAAACCATGGTTCTTTTTTTGTTTTTGGCTAATTCTACTACCCTTTTAATAATCTTCGAGTCAATGCTGGACCCCTCCATCATAGTGATTTTTTTACTTAAAGGATGAGCCAGAATGGCTTTTTTATTATGCGGACGGATTTCAATGTCTATGCCAATCACCTGGCCGTTTTTTATTTTCCCGCAAGTTTCCAAAAGCGCCAGCATGGAAGCGCTGAAAACCAAAGAGCCCCCATGGGCAATGCCAGTCTCAATAATCAGATCGGGTTTAACCTCCCAGATAATTTCCTGCAAACCCTGAATTTCCGCCGGGGGCTGGATGATGGGCACTCCCAGCCAAAAAAAGTTATAAGCATACCCGGCCTTGACCATTTCGTTGTGTAAGTTTTGTCGAGCTTGTTGAAGCGGTTTGTTGTTTTGATAAGCAGCGGCCCGCTTAACAACATCCAGCCGAAATTGTTTTAATGGATTATTTTTTTTCATGACTTTTGTTTTCCCGCTTCCTTCATTAGTTGGCTCCAGAGGGAAAGATGGCGATCTTTGGGGAAAAAAGAATGGTAATGATGGGTCGTCCCTCTGGTTTCTGATCGCCAAACTTTTGACTCGGCCAGTTTCTTGATTCGCTTTTCCGCCCCTTCTCTTTCCCGGACTGTTCGGGCCTGAAGATAAGAATTAAAATTCTGGCCATAACTGCCCAAAGATTCTAAAAATATTTCGGCCGCCGATATTTTGCTTTTTTCTTCCCTGTCCCATTTTTTAACAGTCTTCGGCAAAGTCAAAGCTTCTTCAAAAATGTTTTTCCAATCCTGCACCGTTTTTGAGGCGGTAAATGTTTTGACGGCATATTCTTTAGCATTTTTAGAGAGGTTATTCCTTAAATCCTTATTGCGATGTAATTTTTGAATGGCTCGAACATAATCTTTCTCGTCTTTGGCCACTAGGCCGGTAAACCCGTGTTTGACCATATATTTTTCCATTCGATTTGGCAAGACCACCGGCACCACTCCGGCCGCCATACTTTCCTGCAAAACCTGATCGCAAGTTCCATAATGAGAGGGGGATAATGGATAGCCAAAAATATCAAAAAGAGCCAGGTATTTGGTTATATCATTAACCGGACCGGTAAAATCAAATTTTTCGGCCAGACCCAATTTTCCCGCTTCTTGTTTTATCTCTTTTTCGTTTGGCCCCCCGCAGACCACAAATTTTACCTCGGGAATATTTATTTTCCCGCACATTTTTAAAAAGTTAGGATGCAGTTTGGCGTAATCAACCGTTCCGATATAGCCAATGTTGAACCCGGCATGTTTTCTTGGTTTAACGGCTTTAACATGCTCCACCCCTCCGGTGGACCAAACCACCCGCAAATGTTTTTTTTGCTCGTCCTTCAGATTGTCAACTTCCTCGGTTTGCAGACTTAAAGGAGTGGTACAAACAAAAATATCGGGATAATTTAAAATTTTTTCGGTAAAAACATAAGGGGGATGAAAGCCGGAAATATGGCTCCAAAGTGCCAAACGGCATGGCGGTAAAACTGTCCGGACTAAAAAATCATAAAGTAAAGGATGGTTCCACCAATGTATCAAAACAATGTCGGCTTCAGCTATGAGTCCAAGTAAGTCCTTCTTTTTTAAAGACATCTTATCTACCATATCCAGCGCCAGGTTTTCGGCTTTGGCCAAGGCGCTATCATTGGCATAATCAAGACAAGCTATTTGATGCGTAAAAAAAGAGCGGCCTTGCGCTTTGGTCAAATAACTTAAAAGCACTCGCCCCACTCCACCGCCCAAATGGGGAGTAAGGTGAAGAACTTTTTTGGTTAAAACTTTGGACATGTTTAAATAGCTAAAATTTGCCCGCGATAACCCAGTTTCCGGGCTTCTTTTTTTATCGGTTTAGTATGAGCCACCGCACTAATAATCAAAACGGAATCAGGGGAAGCCTGTTTGAGAACCATCGGTTCGCCCATTGGCCGTCCGTCAATGGAAATTTTTTTTTGTTTGTAAGAATTAAGATCGATTAGCCCGGCGAGATGGCATTTTTTGAGACCGGCTGACTCATAAAGATATAAAAATTCCCGACCGATCCCCCAAGCATAGACCGGCCGACGCAAAACAGCTAAGCGACTGATGACTGCCAAACGAAAAACCGCGCTTAAAACCGGCAAAATCATTTTTTCACTGGTCATCGGCAATTCTGATTTTGATTCCGTCAACAACTCAAATCCTTCCAAAGCCGCCGCCAATTTGAGATGTTCCAAATCAAAGTGCTGAATATGTTCTCGGACCAAAAACCAAAAAAAATCGAAAAAATATCTCCGGCCGTATCGGGAAGCGTCCGGCACGCTGATACAAAGCAAACCGTTTGCAGTTAAAACTCTTTTGGCTTCTCGCAGAGCTTGGCGAGGATCAATGAGATGTTCCATCACTTGGTCTAAAATCAGCATATCCATAGAACCATCCTTAAAAGAAACGGCTTCGGCGCTGCCCAATTTGACTTGGCCGCTGTTTTTTTTCTGCGCGTAGTTAACATACTTTTTAGTCGGATCCACTCCATAAAGCCTCAACCATCCTTTTTGGCGCAGATATCTCAAAAAACCGCCCCCGGCGCAACCCACATCCAAAATCCGAAAACGCTTCTTGAGATAGGGAGAAATAAAGTGAAACAACTGGTCGTATCTTTTTTTGGTCAGCATATTACAACTACCAGGCCGGTCGCTGGTTTCATCCCCGGAATCAAGATTGGTCAGGGCATACTCTTTATCATAGTATTGCGTCAAACCGGTTATTTCGGCTGAAGTTAACTGATTAAAAATATGCCCGCATTTCCGGCAAACCGCTATTTTGACGGACGGATAAAGAGTAGAGCGGTCCCAGTTGCCGCAGTCCAGGTTAAAAAAATTGCTGGTTCGAGCGGAACCGCAGAGCGGACATAAATTTTTAGAAATGACGGTTTTCATTTGACAGAAGCCAAATAAGCAAAATAAGATTTCAGCCCCGTCCGCCAGGTCGGCAGAACAACGCCAAGTTTTTTAGCTTTATTATTTTTTAAAACTGAAAACTTCGGCCTTTGGGGTGAGAAGCTTTGGCTACTGCGGTCCACCGGAATTAATTTTTTGGTGATTCCGGCCAGCCGGTAAATTTCTTTGGCAAATTCATACCAACTGCAGTGACCCTCGTTGGTCAAATGGTAAACGCCACCCGACGCTTTGCGTTTTAACAAGGCCAAAGTGGCCCGGCTTAGGTCGCCGGCATAAGTGGTGCTGGTCACCTGATCGGAACGCACCGTTACGGTTTTTTTGTCTCGCGCTTCCTTCATGATATTTAAAACAAAATTACCCCCCTTGCTGACAGCGCCTTTGGCCCCGCCATAAAGCCCGGCCGTCCGAATAACTAAGACTCCCTTGTGGTAAAGACGGAGAGCCGCTTCCTCGCCGGCCAGTTTGGACAGTCCATAGACCTGAAGAGGGGCGGGTTCATCTGATTCCGAATAGGCCTGTTTCTTTTCTCCGTCAAAAACATAATCGGTGCTAAAAGTCACCAAAAAAATATTTTTCTTTTGGCATAAACGAGCCAAATTTTTAACGGCCAAAAAATTTACCGCCATCGCCTCTAAAGGATTCTTCTCGCAAATCGGCACGGCATGATAGGCCGAAGTATTAATCAAAACATCCGGACGAAATCTGCTTATTGTTTTCTCCACCTGAACATAGTTGGTCACTTCCAGATCTTTCCGGGATAAACCAATTATTTCCAACTTTGAAAGC
>JACOYG010000005.1 GCA_016181985.1 Candidatus Nealsoniibacteriota bacterium | reverse complement strand
GAAGACCCCAAATTCCCGAAACTAAACTTAAAATAACTATGGCGACGATCCAAAATGAAACCACTCCGCCTAAAACAATGCTTATCCTCTGCCACATCGGTTTTCCCGTAAAGCTATGGTAATCCTCTATGCCTCCTTCTTCTCCATGAATTTTAACAAAAGCGCCGAAGGGAATGAGGTTCAAAGAATAAATAGTTTCCCCCTTTTTCACGCCAAAAATTCTCGGAGGGTACCCCACTCCGAATTCTTCAACCTTGGTCCCGAATTTTTTAGCCAAAATAAAATGGCCGAATTCGTGGATAACCAACAGTCCCATTAAACTGAAGAAAGCAACTAAGATTGTAAGTATCATATAATTGTATAAGCGAGGCAGTAAACTTAAAAAGAAGCTTTCGGAGCCTCGCCAGCATGGTCCCCGAGCCAGGGCGAGGGGTGGCGGGGCGAGAACGCAGGCTGCCCGAGCCGCTGGGCGAGGGACAGCCGATTCTTTGTAGCTTACTGCTGAGCGAAAAATTATTCTGAAATTTCTTTTTTCTTTTTCTCCCCCAGATCTTCTATTTTTTTATTGTATTCGTCAACTAACTTCTGCAGATCGTCTTTTGCCCTGAACTTATCGTCTTCCCTGATCTTTCCCGCCTTGGTCTGCTCCTGAATTTCTTCCCAGGCCTGCTCTCTCCAGCGTCTGATAGTCTGGCGATTTTGCTCCTGTTTTTCTGAAATAAGCCGGCTCAAATCTTTTCTGTATTCTTCGGTCATGGGCGGCAAATTAATTCTGATAGTATCTCTGTCTACGACCGGATTGGCTCCGGCGCCGGTTTTTTGCAAAGCCGAAACAATCCCCTCGATATAGGACTTGTCCCACGGCTGAATTAAAATCTGCTTCGCTTCGGGAACCGATATGGCCGCCAGCTGTTTTAAGGGAAACTTCTGGCCAAAGCAGTCCACCACCACATCCTCAACTAAAGAAGGATTGGCTCTGCCGGTTCTGATTTTTGCCAAATCGGCGTCTAAAAAAGCGATGACTTTATCCACCTCCGGCCTTATTTTATTGATAACTTCTTTGTATTCCATACTTTTTTTACTATAACAAAATTATTCTAAAAAGTAAAAAGGCGAGGGGGTTCATTTCCCTCGCCTTTCTTGGGTACGCGTTACTTCTGGGGAACGGTTAATAAATAATAATCGATCGCGGCACTTTCGGCCCTTTGCTTTTTTGTCGCTGTATGCCGCAAGTCATCGGCTTCCTTCAACTGCTTCGCGCTGGACTTTGAGCGCGTGTATGCTGTTCGTAAATAATTATCAACCGCCTCCTGCTCTTCCCGCCGTATCACTTGTTGCGGATCAAGGCGTTCCTGCGCCCTGCGTCGCCGTTCCTCCTTCGCCTGCTTTCCCTTCTTGAGATGTCGCGCCATGCCTTACCCCTTTCTTTTAAAGTTATTTGTACATTATATCTTACAACTCCAGCATTAAAATGTCAAGGGCTAAGCGCGGGTTAACATTGGTGGTGGAAATCAAATGATGAGTCTCCTGAATGGTTTTAAGAATCTTAATAATTTTCGGCTGATTCGGATCAGACAGCAATACTTCCCTGAAATAGCTAAGCCAGGTTTCCAGGGTTTTCTTCAAATTCTGCGGATCATCGGCCAACTCCTTGGCATATTGAAAAAGTTTGTCTAAACCGCTCTTGGCTATCTTTGAAACTTTCTCATTTTCTTCTTTGGGAAGTTCCTGCTTTAATGAACAAAATCTCAAGCGTTCAACTCGCGAAAGAATTGTAGGTAGAAGCATTTCGGGATAATCGGTGATTAAAATAAAAATCGTGTTTCCTTTGGGCTCCTCCAATAATTTCAAAAAAGCCGATTGAGCTTCCTGATTCAAGCAATGAGCCCGATCGACGATGGCCGCCTTAAACGGCGCAGAATATGATTTCAAAGAAAGCTTATTTTGCAATTCTCTGATCTGATGAATCTTTATTTCTTTATCCTCTTCGGGCTCAATAATCGCCAAGTCCGGCCTCACGCCGTTTAAAGCGTCGGGGCCGTTCACCATCTTTACGAATTCCAAGGCCGCGGACATTTTTTCCGGAGTATCCTGGCCGTAAAATAAGAGAGCATGGGGAATTCTGCCCAGCTCCGCCGATTTTTTTAAAAAATCAAAAGGTTTTATCATTACCTCTTGCTCATTATGCTTTTTTTATAAACATCCAAATTTTCCAAAACAACTCCCGTGCCCTTGGCCACGCAAAGCAAAGCGTCTTCGGCCACAAAACAAGGTATGCCGATTGATTGAGCCACCAAGCCGTCGATATTGCGCAGCAAAGCTCCGCCACCCGAAACCACCATGCCCTTATCCATGATATCGGCGGAAAGCTCCGGCGGCGTATCTCTAAGCACCTGCTTTATCACCAAAATAATTTCATTTAAAACTTCCGAGATCGCCCCGCACACTTCATTCGAGGACACTTTAATATTCCTCGGAAGGCCCAAAATTAAATCCCTGCCCCTGATTTCTATTTTTCTTTCTTCTTTTTCTGGCAAGGCGGTGCCGATTTTGATTTTTATTTCCTCAGCTGTTTGCTCTCCGATGGCCAGATTGTATTTCTTTTTAACAAAATCGGAAATAGCCAGATTCATTTTATCTC
>JACOYG010000037.1 GCA_016181985.1 Candidatus Nealsoniibacteriota bacterium | reverse complement strand
GGTATCCGTATGGATCCGCAAGCGCCACCACTTGGAGAGAAGCGCCCGAGACTGCCTTCTCGGCAATGCTGACAAATTCGGCAATGTCGGACGATCCTGTATCCAACGGCTCAAAAAGTTGACGGCCGGCGATTTCTTCCGCTTTCTTCGCGTGGATTTCAAATATCTCTTTACGGCCTTCGCGGTCAGGAAGCGGAACTTCAATAATCTTATCTATCCGTCCGGGCCTCATAATGGCAGAGTCCATATCCTGAAGACGGTTGGTGGCAAAAAATACTATTACATTATCCGATGCCTCAAAGCCGTCCATATTTCGGCAAAAAGCATCCACTATGCGTTTTATCGCATTTGACATATCGTAGGAGCTTCTTGAAGGAACTAAGGCGTCAGCCTCGTCAATGAAGATAATGCCGCCGGTCTTTCTGGCTTTTGCAAAAAGATTATCGACATTCTTGTCTGATTCACCAAGCCACATACTTATTATTTCACTTGATTTTACCGGATAAAATGGCGCTTTCACATTATCAGCAAGCGCTTTAGCGAGCAAAGTTTTTCCATTACCCGGAGGACCACACAGACAAACACCCCTTAAAGGTCTTGTGCCCCACTTTTTATAACTCTCGGGACTAATAAGCGCCGAGGAAAGATTCATTATCTCATTTTTGGCCTTGTCCTGGCCGCCGATAGCGTCAAAACCGATGTTTTGATTCTTGGGGACAGCAGCGCTAAGTGCGGCATCGGTTTGCTTAAGAATTTTTGAACTCGGAAAACCATTGTTCACAAACTTGGGAAATGCATCATTTTTTTGAAATAGCCCTTTATCGCGGTAAAAAAGCTTCGAGTCTCTGCTGATATTAAGAAAAAACAGCGGATCGCTGAGACTCACGCTCAACCTATCAAGATAATTTTGATTGTATCTGATTCTCGCATCAACGAAAATCAGATCAACTCCGGGTAAATTGCATAATTCTTCGCATAACGGATAATCCAATTTATCGGTTTCGGAAAATTTTTCCATAAAAGCAATATAACAGATGTTGGCATAATCACCGCTGGAATAATCCTCGTTGTTATTTGCTTTGTATGTTTCGAGATTACTGAGGGCGAACATGGAAACCAATCCGTTATCAAAAATAATCAGGTCGATGTCATTCCCGTCTTCGCCGCGGGCCGCTGAGCCGAACAGGGCAACAGCCTGGACAAAAGAAAATTTACTGATTTGTTCTGCGATCAAAGCAGCTTTTCGCACTAAATCTGCATTCTTGAACTGCGGCGGATGAGCCATCGACTTTTTCATCGCAACGCCTCCTGTATTATTATTTTTAATGTTCATCTCCTGCCTTCGCTCGTCTTGGCGGCCATTGGCCGCCGAAGCCGAGCTTCGGCGAGGCGAAGGCGGCCCCATCGGGATTTGAACCCGAGTTACAGGGATGAGAACCCTGCGTCCTGAACCAGGCTAGACGATAGGGCCAGCTTTTATTTCTTTGACTACTTCAATCATACTCATTTCTTTCGAGCCGTCAATCAAAATAAAATCTCCTTCTTTAATTTCGTTTTGCAAAGCTTTGGCGGCTGAAAGCGCATCATCGAATTGAAAAATTTTGTCTTCGGCCATTCCTTTATTTTTGGCGCCTTGGGCAAAAAATCTGGCTCTCTCCCCTACGGTAAACAACAAATCGGCCGAACCTTTAACTTTTTCCCCAATTGTTTCATGGGCCTCGATCGCATATTTGCCGGCGCCAACCATATCTCCCAAAACAGCAATTTTGCGTTGAGCGCCGTCGATTTTTTTTAAAATTTCCAGAGATTCCAGCATAGACAAAGGCGAAGCATTTTTGGAATCATTCAGAATCAGGGAATTTTTGATGCCGGCAACGAGCTGCATTATACCCGGCAAACCCTTAAAATCCTTAAGGGCTTCGGAGACTTCAACTAAATTCAATCCCAAAACCAAACCGGCCGATACAGCCGCTAAAGCCGCGTAAATATTTTCCTTGCCGAAAAGATTTTCCAGCCAGCAAGGAACAATATTGCCTTCGTGGTTTATTTTAAAATTAGTCCCTCTGGCCGGAAATTGAGTCAAAACAATATCGGTAGCCCTCACATCCGCCCTCATACCGAAACCGAATGTTATTGGGTGCGCCATGCTTTTATTTTTCAATTCCCTTACCGTTTCATCGTCAAAATTCAAAATCAAATAAGTATGCGAGGGCAAGGATGATGCCAGTTTTTCAATTTTTTTTACTCTATCAATGTCGCCGGCAAAAAATTCTTTTTCCGGATGATACTCGCCGATGTGGCTCACAACCAATATCGGAAGACGTGATTTTTTGAAAAAAAAATCGGCATCCTTATCAGCGTAATCGCAAATAATGATTTCTTTTCCAATTTTAAAATGTCGGGCAATAACCCTAAAAATCGCCTCTTCGGCGGTTTCCCTGCCCTTGCCGGCGGTGAGAATCACTTTCTGCCTTTTTAATAAAAATAATAGCTTATTGAGAATCATAATCCGGAGGAATTTGGTAATAATCAATAATGTATTTTGCCAAATCATGAAATATGGGAACCGCGGAATATTCGGCCGTCTTCGTGCCGGGATTGTCCAATTTTATCAAAATTAGAAATTCCGGTGAAAATGCCGGCGCAAAACCGATAAA
>JACOYG010000039.1 GCA_016181985.1 Candidatus Nealsoniibacteriota bacterium | reverse complement strand
CAAAAATTATATTTTTTTTACCTCAAATTATCGCATTTCTCTTTTTAGCCGGGTTTGTCGCCTACGCCTGGCAGGAACCGCCGGCCGGCACGACACCGCCCGACAATAACGCGCCATCGCCCATAAATGTGGGATCAGACGCCCAGACAAAAGCCGGCGATTTTACCGTTAACGGCGTTGTCAAAACGCTCAAAGATTTAATAGTCGGCAGTGTTACCATAAAAAGCGACGGTTCGGTGAGTCCTGGTCTGAATGCCGAGAAAGCGGAAAACAGCCAGAAATTAGGAGGATACACGGCGAGCGATGTTTCAGATAGCGGGTCGGTAGTGGGGACCATAACGCTCGGCGGTTCTGTTTTTGGCGGCGTATGCGGCGGATGGGGATGCAACAGCTGTGTTTGCTACGAAAATACCACCTGCAGCGTGCAGGGAAAAGGATTTTGCAGCGGCACCACATATCAAGGTTCGACAAATGCGCCGGCAAACTACACTGTTTATCAGCCGGTTTGCGATCCCGGCGAAACTTTAATTCTTCTTAGCGCGCAGGGTAGTAATCAAAGTTGTTCTATGCCATTTTCGTGTCCAGTTAGGACCTACCAATGCACAAAGCCCCGCATAAATTTTCCCGGTTGCGGCAACGGTGTTCCGGAAACTGGCGAGGGCTGCGATGACGGTAATAAATTAAATAATGTGGGCTTATGCACAGCTGATTGCTCAAAAATAAACTATTTTTCTGATGGCGGGGTTCAGCTTAAAGTTAATGGTTATCCCGTGAGCGGTATTTCTTATTATGCCCCTGCCAATGCCAACCGTTATTGCCAAGAGAAAGGATTCGGCAGTTCGGTGAAATTTAATACGATGAGCTTTCAACAATCTTATCCTTTTTGCTCCTGGCCCAATTATTCTTCCTGCCCCGTCGTTACTTATTGGAACGGCTCTTCATGGACGACATTTACCGGTCAGAATAGCCCCGTGTTCATGTCGGAACTTTGGTGCTCCTCTTAAAATATGAATAATTTTAAAAAAATAATCATTATTAATAATATTGGATTATTGTTTCTATTCGGCTTGATGAGTTATTTTTTCTGGCAATGGAGAAGGGTGACGCCCATATTGGTTCCGGCCGGCAATATTAACCAAGAAATTACCCAGGAGAAGTTTTTAAGTTTTCTGACAAACGTCCAGATTTCCGATCCCAAGACCGGAAATGGCGGCGATGTCAAAATTTCTTTGGAGAAGAAAGACGATTTAATAGAAATTTCCTGGCCGCAGGAATTTGGATTCTATTCTTTAATGCTTAAGAATTTGGGCAAAACAGATAAAACAGATGATAATAAGACGTTATTGGGATTTACCGCCGACGTCCCGCAAAATCGCTACTTTGCCAAAACGGGTCCCGTGGTAATTGAAAGAACAAAAATTGATCCCCCTTTGTCTATTGGCCCGAAATTTGCCAGCGCGGGAGAGCTTGCTAAGAAAGTTTCTCCCTTGCCGATTTCCACTTCGCCCCTGGAATTCATTAAAGGAGAAAAATACTCTATTGAAATTATTTTTGAGAAAGAGGCAGAAGATAAAATTTACACCGGTATTTTTACGTTTACCTTTTAAAAATGTTTAAAAAATTTTTACCTCAAATTATCGCGTTTCTTTTTTTGGCCGGGTTTGCCGCCTACGCCTGGACGGAGCCGAGCTCTGCGCCGCCGGACGGCAATGTTGACGCACCGATAAATGTGGGATCGGTTGACCAGAATAAAATAGGCGGATTGAGCATAGGCGGCGTTTTAAGGGGCATCTCTAACGCTATTTTTGATGGCAGCGTGGGAATTGGGACGCAAACCCCCGGAGCGAAATTGGATATTCAGGGCGGCGACATCAAGGTTGGCGCTACGGACATTAAGGGCGATGGAACAATAAGCACTAATCTTAATGCCGACAAACTGGATAATTTTCATGCCTCAGAATTAGGAAAAACCGCTCTGTATGGGCAAGTGGATCTCACTTATAGTTCTGTGGCTTGCGGTATTCAGACAAATGGCGCTTATCCCGTATATTGCTCTTCTCTTTCGCCAGGGCAGTGCGCGATTGCCGGAACGCAGATCGTTGGAGCTTCCGGCAATGTTTATAACTGTAATTGGTATGGACCAGCGTGCCCGGCCGGCTACCAAGTCGTCACAGTTTTTCCTTATGTTTACAGCTTATATTATCCGCCCAGAGCAATTTATACCTGCTACAAAAATCCATGATCCGCAAAAATTTATTAATAATCATTTTATCGGTAGCTTTTTTCTTTGCGGCCGTTTTTATTTGGCGGGTGTCGGGATACGGCCAAAGTTTAACCTGTTTTGTCGCCAAGCAAAAATGTTTACTGGTTGATCTGGAAAAATTTATTGTGGCAAAAAAGCAAGAAGCGAACTCCGGCGTTTTTCAAATATCCCCGGAAAATTTAAAGCGAGGCAACAGCGGCGAAGTTGAATTATCAATAAATTTGGAAAAAAATCAGCCGGAAATTTACTGGCCAAAAGAATATTTTTTAAAATCGATAAAGCTTGAAGATTTGGGCGGCGGAGTTTTTACTGATGATAATCAGATCGTAGGCGAGATATTTTTTGAAAATAAAAAATTAGCAGTCAATTATTTTTCGCTCGGTCAGGTGCCGGAAGGAGATAAACTGGATCCGGAAAAATTCCCGCCTTTACAGAGAACCGACTTCCATCGTTATCTAGTTACGGTTGCCTTGGAAAAAGATGGAAAAATATACCAAGGAATTTACGGTTTTACTTATTAAATATGCCCAAGAAAATATTTTTTATCCTTATATTTTTCATATTTGGTTTGCCGATTCAGGCGGCGGCTTCCGGCAATGTTTCGGGATATATTTGGTCGGAGAATATCGGCTGGATTAGCCTTAGCGGCGTAAATTACGGCGTAACCATTAATTCCAATGGGAATTTTTCCGGCTACGCCTGGTCCGAAAATATCGGCTGGATCGATTTTGCTCCGGCCGGCCCATATCCTGCTTCGCCGAATTATTCTGCTTGTTTGGATTTGCCCGGGTCTGGCCAGGCCTGCAATGGGATAAGCGACTACAATGTCGGCGGCTGGGCAAGGGCTTTATCTTACGGCGGCGGCTGGGACGGCTGGATTAAATTAAGAGGAACCGATTACGGCGTTTCGATAAGCAAAACCACTAAAAAATTCAGCGGTTATGCCTGGTCGGATATGGTAATCGGCTGGATTAAGTTTAGCGGAACAGGATACGGGGCAACAACCACTCTTGCTTTTAACAGTCCGCCCAATAAACCGACTATTCCGTCGCAATATCCCGATGGTGAAACATGGAGCAACTGCTCTTTTGCCGGCAAAAGCGTTCCTACTTTTTATTGGACATACAGCGACCCCGACGGCGATCCCCAAGCGGCTTATGAAATAGAGGTAGACGATAACAGTTCTTTTAATGGTGCAAAGTTTAATCGCTTGGTTAATTTAGCCGCCATCTCGTATACTTTAGATCTTTCCCAAGACGATCCCGTGGCTGATTGGATCTCAACTCTTGATTGGAATACCACTTATTTTTGGCACGTCAGAGTGAAAGATAATCAAGGCAATTGGTCCGAGTGGCTAACCCCAAACCAATTCAAAACGCCAAAGCATGCTTACGGCTACCCTGATTTTAGCTGGTTGCCGGCAAGCCCCACGCAAGGCGAGGTAGTTGTGTTTGATCCTGATGCTTCGTCGGTTTACGGAGGAACGGAAATTTCTTCGTATTTATGGACGATTACTCAGGGTACGGGCGCTTTTACCGACAGCACCAACAACGCATCTCAATATCCTCATATTAAATTCAGCACTCTTAATAATCAGATAAAGTTGGAAATTACCGATACTGACGATTATTCTTGCGAGTCCGGCGTAGCCGATGTTACGGCTCAGTTGCCATTGCCAGAGTATAAAGAAGTCGCGCCGACATCATGGCTTAAAAGAATTTTAGCGTTCTTTACATTTTCTCTTAAATCTGCTACACTTGGGTTAGCAGATTAATTTTAATTTTGGATTTTTGGTATGAACTGCCAAATATTCGCTAAAACTTATGAAAGAATTTGTTCCGCTTATTGCGGCTATTTTAGGGTTAGCGGCGGGTTCGGTTGTGGGTTATTATGTTCGCCAGTCAATTGCCAAGAAAAGAATTGGCACTATCGAGCAAAAGCTTCAGGAAAAGATCGTTCAGGCCCAGAAAGAGCATGACAGGCTTTTAACGGAAGCCAAAGAAAGATCTTTGTCTTTGCTTGAAGAAGCAAAGAGGGAAGAAACTCAACTTAGAAACCGTCTCTTAAAAACAGAACAGCTCTTATTGAGAAGAGAGGAGGTTTTGGATCAGAAAATCGCCAATCACGAAAGACAGGAAGCCGATCTCCAGCAAAAAAACGAAAAGGTAAAAGAAGTAAAAGAAAATTTAGAAGTTTTAAGGAAAGAAGCTCTCGGCAATCTGGAAAAAATTTCAAATTTATCGCGGGAAGAAGCAAAAAAAGAATTATTGGTAAGCTGCGAGAAAGAGTTTGAATTGGATCTCATGGAAAAAATGAGGAAACTGGAAGGAGAGGGGAGAGATAAGCTGAACGCCCGAGCCAAGGAGATTATAACCTTAGCTATTCAAAAATTTGCTTTGCCTCAAACTCAGGAAATTACCACAACCACCGTTTCCTTGCCTTCAGATGAAATCAAGGGCAAGATTATCGGCAAAGAGGGCAGGAATATAAGGACGCTGGAAAAATTGACCGGCGTTGAAGTGGTGGTTGATGAGACCCCCGAAGCGGTCGTTATTTCCGGTTTTGACCCCATCAGAAGGCACATCGCTAAAGTTGCCCTGGAAAAATTGATACACGACGGCAGAATCCAGCCGGCCAGAATTGAGGAAATTGTGCAAAAAACTCAGGAAGAAGTGGTTTCTCAAATTCAGGAGGCAGGGCAAGCTGCGATATATGATACCGGAATTATCGGACTAGAGCCAAAGATCGTTCAGCTTTTAGGCAGATTAAGATTCAGAACGAGTTATGGCCAAAACGTATTGCTTCATTCAATTGAAGTGAGTCATTTGGCGGGAGCCTTAGCCGCTGAGATTGGAGCCAATATCGCTGTCGCCAAGAAAGCGGGTCTTTTGCACGACATTGGAAAAGCGGTTGATCATCAAATTGAGGGCTCTCATGTTGATATCGGCGTTAAAATACTGGAAAAATTCGGAGTTGAAAAGGATGTGATTTCGGCCATGAAATCGCACCATGAAGATTATCCGGCCGAATCCCTGGAAGCGACTTTAGTTCAGGCGGCTGACCAAATTTCCGGCGCAAGGCCCGGAGCCAGAAAAGATACTTTGGAAAATTACTTGAGAAGACTGGGAGACCTGGAAGCCGTGGCAACGTCTTTTGCCGGAGTTGATAAGGCGTGGGCATTGCAAGCCGGCCGTGAAATCAGGGTCTTTATAAAACCCGAAGAAATTGACGATTTGGGATCTCAAAAATTAGCCAAAGACGTCGCTAAAAAAATTCAGGACGAACTGAAATACCCGGGCGAAATTAAGGTGAGCGTCATCAGAGAAAGCCGAGTAGTCGAGTACGCTCGATAAACTATTAGAAAAATAGAGGAGAACAGTTCTCCTATATTTTTCTAAAATGTTCAAGCTATGGAACATAATTGACAGATATTTTAGCGATGCGATATAATAGAAGCATAAAGCCATGCCATTAAACAAAAATGACATAAAACAAATTAAGGAAGCGGTCACCGAAGTGGTGGATCCGTATTTTGTGGCCATTCAGAAAGACTTCAATGAGAACACTGTGCAGCATAGGCAGATATTCCAGCGATTAGATCGAATAGACAAAAAACTCGAAGGTATAGTTTATCGGAAAGAATTCGAAGATCTTGCAACTCGGGTTAAAGAGCTAGAGGACTTACTTGCGGTTAAACATTAAAAACT
Organism: Candidatus Nealsoniibacteriota bacterium; assembly: GCA_016181985.1. Classification (GTDB taxonomy): domain Bacteria; phylum Patescibacteriota; class Minisyncoccia; order Minisyncoccales; family MHMH01; genus JACPGX01. The sequence continues at coordinate 7,270 of JACOYG010000039.1, read as the reverse complement.
ATTAATAAAATAAAATGCGCAGAGAATTGATCTCTGCGCATTTTTTATTTAAAAAGAAAGTGGTGGATTATTCTTTTATTTTTTTGGTATTTTTTCGTGTTTTACTCGCCGTCGATTATCTAACCTTAAAAGAAGCAACCTAATACGATTATGCAGACATTCTCCTTGGTCCAATAATTCCTTTCTTTCGTCAGCCGATGGAGGAGGGGCTCCTTCCGGGACACCATGCCTTGTTATTATTTTCCAATCACCTATAGCTGATTCCAAAATTTTAAGTTCTTCTAAGGTAACGCTTAGTTCGTATTTTTTTATTGGAACCATGACAAACCCTCCCTTTTCAAAGTTCTATATCCAATTTATAAAATTTCAAAAGAAAAAGCAAGGGTCAGAAATAGAGGAGAACTGTTCTTCTCTATTTCTCGTTGGAGCGGGTGACGGGAATCGAACCCGTGTAATCTGGTTGGAAACCAGAAGCACTGCCATTGTGCTACACCCGCGTCGGAGAGCCGGGATTTTCCGCCAGAGGCGGATCCGCCTTGGGCGGAGAACCCTTTATCGGGGTGCTGGGAATTGAACCCAGTCCGTATGCTCCCAAAGCATACATACTGCCGTTATACGACACCCCGTTGCTCTGACTTAACTCCGTATTCCACATTTTATCACATTTTCACCCGATTTTCAATATGGTATAATATATATATGGGGTTTAAATTAATCTTGGAAGAACTGAACGTTTTTTCTAAGTGCAAGCAATACAGGTTGTCTATTTGGCAGTGTCCGCAATTTTTATTTTTGATCATGGGGCTGGTGATCATAGCAACCGCTTTGGTTACTTACGGCTTGGGCACCCGTTATTATGTGGCAGACCCCGAAACCGTATCTCTGATTGTTTTCATAATAACCATAGTCTTATTTGTCATCACTTTCAGCATAGTCAGAAGCATGGAAGGGCTGGCTGAGGCCAGTAAATTAAAATCCGAGTTTATAGGCATCGTTTCTCACCAGATAAGGTCGCCCCTCTCTAATTTAAAATGGGCGTATGAACTTTTAATTTCCGAAAAATTCGGCGAGCTTGGCCAAAAACAAAAAGAATATTTAAAGATTCTCCAGGAAAATTTTGACAGAATGAACGAACTGATCAACAATCTGTTAATGGTTTCTAGGATTGAAGAGGGGCGCCTGCCTTTGAATAAAGCCCAATTTTCTTTAACAAAATTAATTGAGGAAGTAATCAATGGATCAAAGATTTTAGCCGAGGCTTCGAATGTCGTGGTAAAATTTGTAGCGTCCGATTCTTTGCCGCCAGCCTTCGCCGACAGACAAATGGTTAGAGTGGTTGTGGAAAATCTTTTAGATAATGCCATACGCTATATCAAAGAAAATGGGCAGATTAACGTAATCCTGAAGAATGATGGCGATAATCTGCTTTTTGAAATAAAAGACACTGGTGTCGGCATTCCAAAAGACGACCAAAAAAATATTTTTCAAAAATTTTTCAGGTCAAAAAATGCTTTAAAATATCAAACGCAGGGTTCCGGACTTGGCCTGCACATCACAAAATCAATTGTTAATAAATCAGGCGGCAAAATATGGTTCAAGTCAAAAGAAGGGGAGGGAACTACTTTTTGGTTTACTTTGCCTAAAAACAAATAAACGGTCGGCTTTTATTAAAAGCAATAAATAATAAAAAATGAAAAAAATACTTTTTATCGAAGATGAGTCGGCGCTTCAAAAGACATTCAGCGATATTTTGACTCAAGAGGGGCATGAAATGATTTCGGCCACGGATGGCGAGGAGGGCGTAAGGCTGGCTGCCGCAGAAAAGCCGGATTTAATCTTGCTCGACTTAATTCTGCCAAAAATTAATGGTTTTGAAGTACTAAAGAAGCTTAAGGGCGGCATCACCACAAGGGACATTCCCATTATTGTGCTTACCAATCTGGAAGGCGCCGGCGATATCGAGAAGGCCATGGAGATGGGGGCAACAACGTATTTGGTTAAAGCCAATTATTCTCTTGAAGAAGTGCTTCAAAAAATCAAACAGGCGCTTGGTGAATAAAAATTAAGATTGTACTCGCAAAGACCCCTTAACTTGTTTAAGCAGCGCATTTGGTATACAATATCAACGTTAGCCCCCATAGTTTAACGGATAGAACACCGGTTTTCTAAACCGGATATCGAGGTTCGATTCCTCGCGGGGGCACAGTCCTTCGCCAAGGCTATGGACTGCGAAGTATGGTGGGCGTAGCTCAACTGGCAGAGCACTTCTCTGTGGCAGAAGTGGTTGCGGGTTCAAATCCCGTCGCTCACCCACCTTAAACTAAAAATCCCCCCAAGGGGATTTTTAGTTTAAGGTGTCCCGAGCCACTGCGAGGGACTAAATTCTTTCTTCCAAGGAAATTTTGAATAGCATTTCTTTGCCGTCTCTCATGGCTTTTACATCAACAACTTCTCCGATTTCGCATTTTTGGAGAAGCTCTTCCACGGGATTTTTTTGAGTTATTTTTTGTTTTTTTATTTCCAAGATAACATCGCCCTCCTTGAGTCCGGCTTTATCGGCTGATCCTCCCGGCACCACCGCTTCGCCTCCCGGGGCCGGCTCGGAAACGATTAAGGCGCCGTAATCGACAATTAAATTAAACCGTTCCTTCAATTCTTGATTTATCAGAACATACCTTACTCCCAAGAACGGCTGCTTTAGCTTGCCGTATTTTTTTAAATCGGCCAAATCTTTTTTGGCATTGTTGATGGGCAAAGCAAAGCCGATGTTTTCCGCCATAAAAACCATAGCGGTATTAACTCCGATAGCTCTGCCATTCATATCGATCAAGGGACCTCCGGAGTTTCCCGGGTTGATGGCGGCATCGGTTTGAATAAGTCCCCTTAATTTGGTTAAGCTTTGGTTTGCGGCGTCGCCGGCCGTGATTTCCCTAAATAGTCCCGAAACCACGCCGACCGAAACGGTATTCAAAAAATTGCCCAGCGCGTTTCCGATGGCGATAACGGTTTGGCCCAATTCCAATTTAGACGAATTTCCCAGCTCAAGCGTTGGCAGGTTTTTTTCTTTGATTTTTAGAATAGCGATATCATTGATCGGGTCTTTAACAATAACCTCGGCAGGGCATTTTTTTTCTTCATTGAGCACAACCATGTATTCTGATTGGCCGTCGGCTACCACATGGCGGTTGGTTAAGATTATGCCGGACGGATCAACGATGAAGCCGGAGCCGCCTCCTATTTGAATTTTTTTCTTTCCTTTGGGAACCATAAAGAATCCGTCAAAACCGAAAGGCGAAGGCCCGAACGGAGTTTCAAAAATCGGCATCATTTTAGAAACAGTGATGCTCACCACGGCCGGCAAGACTTTTTTCACTATTTTTGGAATAGCCGAATCGTTGGAGTATTTTGTCATATATATATTTTACCATAATGTTGCAAAATCGCCAAAATTTTGTTAGAGTTGAGAATGAATTACCTTCCCGCCGCCCCTATCGTTCAATGGATAGGACGAGGGTTTCCTAAACCCTAAATCTAGGTTCGACTCCTGGTAGGGGCACAATACGCCGGGCCCGTGGTATACCGGTAACACATTTGCATGGCATGCAAAAGTAAGGGGTTCGATTCCCCTCGGGTCCACCAAAAACAAAAAGTCCGAGAGTTCTTGGGCTTTTTGTTTGCTTCTTTGACTTTTTGAGAGTAAAATGATAGAAATGTAAGTTGGTTGGAAGCGTGCCAGAGCGGTTGAATGGGATAGTTTCGAAAACTATTATACCCGTAAGGGTATCGGAGGTTCGAATCCTCCCGCTTCCGCCGGATGCAAGTCTGCATCTGGCTGGCAGGTATAGACTTGTACCTGCCGCCCCATGATTATTTATGTTTAAATTATTCAATAAAACAAAAGAGGATCCGAAAAATATGAAGGAGATTTTGGGATACTTGAAAAAGCTGGAAGAAAATTTTCAAAATCTTTCCCAAGAGCTGGATGCGTTAAAAGAAAAAAACAAGAAAAACCTTCACAAGGTAGGATTGGTTAGGTTTAACCCTTTCCCCGAAGTCGGGGGAGACCAGAGTTTTTCTGTAGCCGTGCTGGATGCAAATGACGACGGTTTTGTCATGACATCGCATTATCTTAGAGAATTAAGCAGAGCGTACGCCAAACCCATAGAAAAAGGAACTTCCAGGTACCAATTGTCAAAAGAAGAAATAGAAGCCATAGCCAGAGCCATGGGCTCTTAAATTCGAAGCACGAAATTCGAAGCACGAAATAATATCTAAATTCTAAATTCAAAAATTTAAACCGGTTTATAATTTCAGAATTTAATTATTTGAATTTGTTTCGGATTTCGATATTCGGATTTAGAATTTTATAACATGTTTTATGCTAAATAACCTCGAACAACAAAATAAAAGTAAATTAACACCGCGACCACCAATCGTAGTGGTATTGGGCCATGTCGACCATGGCAAGTCTTCTATTTTGGAAGCGATAAAGGATTTTAAGATTACCGCCAAGGAATCTGGCGGCATAACCCAGCATATCGGAGCTTATGAGGTTGACCACAACGGAAAGAAAATCACTTTTATTGACACGCCCGGCCATGAGGCCTTTACGGCCATGAGGTCAAGGGGAGCTAAAGTGGCGGATATCGCCATACTGGTAGTGGCGGCGGAAGAAGGAATAAAACCACAAACAAAAGAGGCGATTTTGCATACAAAGAAAGCCGGCATACCGATGATTGTGGCCTTGAATAAAATTGACAAGCCCGAAGCCAACCCCGAAAAAGTGAAAAGAGAATTGATGAAGGAAGACATCTTAGTGGAATCTCTCGGCGGCATTATTCCCTCGGTTGAGCTTTCGGCTAAAACCAAAAAAGGGATCCCCGAGCTTTTGGAGCTTATTCTGCTGGTCGGCGACATGGAATCATTAAGAGGCGATTTGGATAAGCCAGCTCATGGCGTAGTAGTCGAATCGTATTTGGATAAACAAAGGGGTCCGACGGCAACCTTGCTTTTAAGAGACGGAGTTTTAAAATTGGGCGATATCGCGGGGACGGCATCGGTTCTTGGCAAGATTAAAATGATGGAAGATTTCCAGGGTAAAAATTTAGAAATGGCCCTGCCTTCCCAGCCCGTTATCGTAATGGGCCTTGAAGGCGTTCCTCAAGTCGGAGAAAAATTCGAGATTTATTCCGACATTGAATCCGCTCAAAAGTATATCGATAAAAAAGAAAGAAAAGCCGAGTCGGGCGATGTCTTTTTAATTGAAGAAGGAAAAAAAGTTTTGAACTTTATTTTAAAATCCGACGTGCAGGGATCGATTGAAGCGATCGGAGAAGTTTTAAAAGATATTCCCCAGGACAAAGTCATTATCAGGGTACTAAAAAATGAGGTGGGAGATGTGTCTGAAAGCGATGTGAAGCTGGCCAAATCGGGGAACGCTAAGATTTTAGCTTTCAGAGTTGAGTCGTCTCCTTCCGCCCTGGTTTTGGCCGAAAGAGACAATGTCAGGATATTGAATTTTGTGATTATTTACGAGTTGGCTCAGGCGGTTCGCTTAATGATGGAAAAATCGGTGGAGCCCGAAAAAGTGAAAGTGGAGCTTGGCAAATTGAGGGCGCTGGTCATCTTTTTGACGGAAAAAAACCGTCAAATAGTTGGCGGAAAAGTCACTTGGGGAGAAATCAAAAAAGGCACTTCCATCGAAATCATCCGGGATGAACAATCAATAGGAACCGGCAAGCTTATTAATTTGCAAAAGAATAAAAAAGACGCCAATATCGCGCTCAAAGGAGAAGAGTGCGGGATTCTTTACGAGGGTGACGTCAAGGTTCAGGAGGGGGACACTTTGTTGGTATACACATATACTTATGCCAAGCAGGGTTGAACAGGTTAATCAGCTGATTCAAAAAGAATTGGGCCGGATTATGCTGAGGGAGGCGGATTTTCCCGACGGACTTTTGGTTACTGTTACCAGGGTAGAAACTTCCTCAAACCTGATCCAAGCCAAGGTTTATATTTCCGTGATGCCCCATGAATCAGTTCGGGAAATTTTAGAAATTCTAAGAAAGTCGGTTTATAGCCTTCAGCAAAAATTAAACGAGCGCTTAAGGATGAGGCCGATACCCAAGATTATATTTATCGAGGAAACTGCGACGAGGGAGGCCGGCAGGATAGAAGAATTATTAGAAAAAATACATAAAAACGATGACTTATCTGAGTGAACAATTTCAGCAGATCGACGAATTATTGAAGAGCGCCAGGAGGATTTTGATCGCTTCGCACGAAAATCCCGATCCGGATGCCGTGTCATCCGTATTAACCATACATAACATTCTAAAAAGCGAAGGATTTGAAACCCTGCCTTATTTACCCAACCCCGCCCCCAAGAGTCTTAATTATTTGCCCGGTTTCTTTGAAATTAAGCAGCAGGTAGATAATTTTGAACCGGATGTTTTAATCGCTCTGGATTACGGAGATTTTAAAAGACTGCGGCTGCCGGATCGTATTTTAAATAAATCGCCGCTGGATATCATCACTATTGACCACCATGTCAAATCCGACCAAAAAGGAAAAATTAAAATAGTGGAGCCGGAATTTTCTTCCACATCGGAGATAGTTTATCATTGGTTAAAATACAAGAATATCGAGATAAACAAAGATATCGCTTTATGTCTTTTGTCGGGCATTATTTCCGATAGCGGGGGATTCCGCCACGTTTCCACTTCCTCGGAAACCCTTAATATTGTTTCCAAGCTTCTTTCCGTCGGAGTTTCTTTAAATAAGATTACTCGCCAGACTTTAACTTTGGACAGCCCTCTTAATTTTTCCAAAGCTTGGGGCAAAGTTTTATCAAGAGCGAAATTGGACGAAAAGACCAATTTGGCTTATTCTTGGATTGATTCGGATGACTTAAATAAATACAAGGTAAGCTTGGCTGATTTCGACGGCATTACCAACTTAATTTCCACCAGCTCTCCGGTTAACTTGGGACTTTTCATGGTTGAGCACGAGAAAGGAAAAATTAAAGGCTCTTTAAGGTCAGAGCCCTATAAAGGAAGGGACGTGGTTAAGATTGCCAAGGCCCTTGGCGGGGGAGGGCATCCCTATGCCGCCGGCTTCCAACAGGAAGGCACCATTGAAGAAACCTTGAAAAAGGTGATAAATTTGATAGAATAAAGAAAGTTTCTTGGCGCCGTGGCGGAGAAGCCTACGCAGCGGTCTGCAAAACCGTTTACGCCGGTGCAATTCCGGCCGGCGCCTTAAAGTATGC
>JACOYG010000054.1 GCA_016181985.1 Candidatus Nealsoniibacteriota bacterium | reverse complement strand
TTTAGGCGGTATATTCCTTGCGATCCCAATAATAATTGGCGGCCATATAGTAAAAGGCGGGCAGAAGCCATCGTGAATATTTGGTTGAGAAACTGGCGCTACCGAATAGAAAGGAGGCTCAAGTAAAATGGGAAAAAGTAATAAGGAACTTTATGAGATGGCCATAAAAGAATTTGAAGAAACCATAGAAAGGCTAAGAGATGATAAAGAATTGGCCGGGATAATAAAAGAAGAGGGGCTTGGCCCCGCAGATATCGTTCTTTCTAACGTAGCTGCGAGAATGAGGGGGCCGGAAGCTATTCACGAGTGGAATCTACCCATATTTAACGATAAAGGAAGAGTTGAGACCTTTACCGGCTGGGAAGTGGTTGACAGCACCACCAGGGGACCGGCTAAGGGAGGGATAACTTTTTCTTCGAGTACCGATATTTTTTCTGTTATGTTAAAGGGAGTGTTGATGACCAGAAAGAGCTCTTTGTTTAACTTGCCGTTTGGCGGAGCTAAAGGCGGAGTGAATTGCGACCCCAAAAGCCGTTCACGGTCAGAATTAAGAAAATTGACTACCAGATATTCCAATGAGTTAGCTACCGTTATTGGGCCATGGAAAATTATTCCTGCCCCGGATGTCGGCACGAACGAAAGAACAATGGCCATAATTTACGATGTCTATAAAGAAAAAACAGGGGATTCTTGTTTTGCTGTTGTGACCGGTAAGCCCGTGGATTATGGCGGGGTACCGGGCAGGAGAGAAGCTACGGGACGAGGAGCATTTATTATTACCTTAGAAATTCTAAAACACCTTGGGACGGATCCTAAAGGAAAGACTTGCGTGATTCAGGGAGCGGGAAATGTTGGCGGAGTGGCGGCAGAGCTTCTTCATCATAACGGTTTTAAGGTAATAGGGATCAGTGATTCGAGCGGCGGAATATTTAATCCAATTGGTATAGATATTCCTAATGCGCTTCGGCATAAAGAAGAAACAGGGCATCTAAAAGATTTTCCCGGGTGCGACAATGTTGTTGGCGAAGACGAATTTCTTAGCTTGCCATGCGATATTTTAGGCCTTATGGCAAAGGAAGGCGTTGTCACCGAGAAGAATGCCCCGGGCGTGAAAGCAAAAGTAGTGATTTGCCCGGCTAACGCCCCAATTACGCCCGATGGTGAAAAAATTCTGCTTGATAGGGGGATATTTGTTTCGGCCGATAGCTTAGATTCAGGCGGCGGAGTGAATGGTTCGTGGTGCGAGTGGTCGCAGAATTTAGGCGGCGCTCAATGGGAGCTGGAAGACGTTAATCGGATGATTGATAAAAAGATGAAAGCCGCCTTTAATGAAGTTCTGTCATTAAGTCAAGAAAAGAAAGTTTCCATGAAGCAAGCCGCTTTGATGCTGGCAATAAAGCGAGTCGTTAAGGCCAAGATAGTTTATCCTCTTTGGCCGTAATTTAAAAATAAAAACTTACTCCGAGCGAAGTCGAAGAGTAAGTTTTTTTATTTACGCCAAATTTCAGCCATGGCTGTATTTTGGCGTTTTTCTTTTGACTTTTAAAATACCGGGAGGTAGCATAATTTAGATGTCCTTTGACAATAATATTAAGGAGAGAAATGAGAAAAGAAATAACCATCGGAGCTGTCGGCGCGGGCGGAGACGGCGTAATAGTTTTAGGAAATATTTTGCAAGAATTAGCGGGAAACCAGGGATATTTCGGAATAACTTCCCGAGCCTACGGCGCTCAAATTAGAGGCGGCGGTTCATCAATTAAAACCAAAATTGACTCGGAACATCTTTCTTTAGCCGAAGATTTTCTTGATGTTTTGATTTGTTTTAACTGGCAAAAGTATTTTGAATTTGAGCGGGAATTGCGAATTGGAGAAAAAACGATTATTTTTTGCGAGGCCGATCCTCCAAGCAGTGTTCAGTCGGGCAAATTTTTTAGGGTTTCCTTCGGCAATGGACAAAACAAAAATATTGTCGCTCTCGGATTTTTAAAAAATATGATTGGTTTGTCTGATCCTGATCCAAGAAATCCCTCTCAAAGAATTCTGAAAAATAATCTCCCATCCTTTATGGCCGGAGAAAAATTATTTCAGGAGGGAAATTTTTCCAAACTCGAACTGGAAAGACCCAGGAATCCTGTTCCTAAAATAACCATTCAGGGCAATGAGGCGGTATCCAGGGCAATAATTGATTCCGGCTGCCGTTTTGGCACCGGCTATCCCATTACGCCATCAACGGAGATAATGGAGTTTTTAAGAAAAAAATTACCGCAATTGGGAGGACAATTTATCCAAGGAGCCAGCGAAAATGAAGCGATCTATATTCTTTACGGAGCTTCTCTGGCCGGAAAAAAAGTGGTGGTTCCGACCAGTCTGCCCGGATTAAGCCGGATGATGGAAGCCATCGGACTGTTTTCCGCGACTGAAGTGCCGCTTGTAATCATTGATGTTCAAAGGTGCGGTCCCTCAACTGGCATCCCCACCAAGACCGAACAGGCAGACCTACAAACGGTGATTTATGGCAGCGGCGATGCTTCAAGGGTTGTGTTGGCGCCGTTTGATTTTGAGAGTTGCTATCAAATTACCGCTCAGGCTTTTAATATCGCCGAGCAATTTCAATTGCCGGTAATTGTGCTTTCCGATCAATGGCTTGGTCAGACCGTAGCGAGTTGTAATGATTTTACTCTGATTAAGCCGGAAATTATTAGCAGATTGAAGCCCGGCGAAAATGAAAAAAATAATTATCTGCGTTACAGATTGAGCGAGAACAATATTTCGCCAATGGCTAGTTTCGGCGATGAGGGATTTGTTTACCAGACTACCGGCTTAACCCACGACGAAAGAGGCAGGCCGGCTTCTTCGCAGTATTTACAGCAGAAAATGCATGAAAAGATTTGGAAAAAATTGGAACCCTTAAAGCAAAGAGACGATTTAGTAAAAGTATTCGGCAATCCCGAAGCAGAGATCGGTATTATCACTTGGGGGTCTTCGGGAATGTTTGTTCGGGATACGGTAAGAAAAATGGGCATGGAAGAATATATAAAAGTTTGCGTGCCCGAATTGATTTTTCCTTTGCCGGAGAAATCAATCGCGCGTTTCCTAAAAGGAGTTAAAAAATCGTTAGTGGTAGAAATGAATTATACCGGACAATTTTATCATTTTTTGCGCTCCCGCCTTAATCTTCCGCGGAAAACAAAGCTGTACTGCCGGGCCGGAGGCTCACCGTTTACGAATGAAGAATTATCGCAGGCAATTGAGGAGGCGATAAGATGAATGTTTATAGGACCGACGAAAAGCCAATATGGTGCCCCGGTTGCGGTTTATACGGAGAAATTGGGTCTTTCGTAAAAGCTCTTGAAGAGCTGGCTATACCGAACTATTTAGTTTCTTTTGTGACTGGGATAGGCTGCTCGGCTAGGGCGGCAGGATACGCCAATGTTTACGCTGTTAATGGCACTCACGGCGAATCTCTGCCGATAGCTGAAGGAGTAAAATTGGCTAATCCCGAGTTAACGGTTATAGACCAGGGCGGAGATGGCGATATTTGGGCTATTGGCGCGGGCCACGTTCCCCATGCTGTGAGGAAGAATTTAGACATTACTTTGATTACCTGCGATAACCAGGTTTATGCTTTGACTAAAGGCCAAAGAAGTCCGACTACCGCTTTCTTTGAAGATGAAGAGGCGGCGGGCGGCGAACCGGATCAGCCGCTTGATCCCCTTCATGATATGCTGGCTTTCATGAGTACGATTAAATCCGGCTTTGTGGCTCAAGGAATCAGCACCAAGATAAGCCACTTAGCAGAGTTGATCAAAAAAGCGATCATTTATAAAGGATTTTCTTATGTTCACGTTCAAACACCGTGCGTGACGTATAATGATCCTGAATGGATAAAATTCAAGAAAGAAAAAGCCGTCTATCTGGAAGACGGCAAAGAAATAATTCTGCCTAACGGAGAAAAGATTATTTACGACTCGTCAGATAGGCGCATGGCACTAAAAATTACTGAAGTTCCTTTAAAAGAAAGGCCGTATTACGGAGTTATTTACCAAGAAAAAAGGCGACTAATCAACTGATTAGTCGCCTTTTTATGTTAATATATAAGCATGAAGCAATATGAAGTTTTAGAACATACGGGAGATTTTCGAATCAGAGCTTTCGGCAAAACAAAGGAAGATTTATTTTTGAACGCGATGCTGGGGATGATAGCCGGCCTTAGACCGGAAATCCAAGGCTCAGAATCTAAAATCCAAAACTTAAAAATTAAATCGTATGACTTGAACGCGCTTTTGGTAGATTTTTTAAGCGAAGTCCTATATTTAATTCAGACGAATAAAGTGATATACGATAAAGTGGAATTTATTAAATTAAGCGACACCGAAATCGAAGCTGAATTATCCGGTCATAATATTGAAAGATTCGGCGGAGACATTAAGGCCGCCACTTACCACGGCTTAGATATCACCAAAAACAATGACGGCATCTGGGAAGCAATGATCTTATTCGACGTGTAAACTCCCTCGAGAGATTGCGCATTTTTATATTATATTTTACGACGATTATTCTATTATCGCATTAAAGCAACCATGGTTGTGTTAATACGATAGTTGTTATAAGATAATTAAACCATGAGTCAGTATAAATATTATTTTAGGAAGCCAAAATCAGAAATCGCAAAGGATATCTTAAAGGGCCTAGCCGTCACCGGGGTTGTTTGCCTGGCAGCTACCTCTCCTTATTTTGCTATTAATTTAATGAAAAGCCTGAAATCTATAAAGAGGTATAATCACAAAAAAGTTTCCAATACTTTTTATAATCTCAAAAGAGATGGTTGCATTAATATCGAAATTGGAAAGAAAAACCACCAAGTTTTTATTACTTTGACAGAGAGAGGCAGGAAGAAGGCGGGAAGATTTCAAATTGATGACTTAGCCATAAAAAAACCTAAAAAATGGGATGGAAAATGGAGAATAGTTATTTTTGACATAGCTCAACTGCAGAAACTTCAACGAAATGCTTTTAGAGAGAAATTAAAAGGATTAGGCTTTTATCCTATGCAAAAGAGTGTTTTAGTTTGTCCGTATGAATGTAAAGATGAGGTGGGGATATTACGGGAATTTTTTGGTTTGAGCAAAAAAGAAATTCGTCTTATTACGGCAGATAATATAGAAGACGACGTTTCCCTAAAGAGAATTTTCAAACTATCGCAATAATACAATCATGGTTAGTACGATGTATTTTAATAGGATAAATCTAGAAATAAAAGGCCATCAATTCAGCCACGGCTTGCCAATGTTTATTTTATTTGATATATAATATAGTTCCTTGAAAATATCGGAGGTGATTTATGAGTATGGGAATTGGGCATTTTGCTTTCGGCGTCGGCGCAACGACAGCTGTTTTGATGGCAACAAAGTTAGATAAAAAAATAAAGAACACCGAGCCAATAAGGGTTGCCGGGGGAATCGTTGCTATGCTTCCCGATGCTGGAAAACTGATTCCTTCTCTGGATTTTTTTCACGACAACTGGGTGGCCGATATCTTTTGGCTTCATCGTTTCCTTGATAATAAGTTTGATCCGCAGGACACCGCCTTAAATTCCTTTTGGCTGATTGTTTTTATGCTCGCCATATTGGGCATCTTCTGGATGAAAAATAGGCGGAACATAAATGAAAATTCCTAATATCTTTAAAGAAAGAGATCCGACAAAAGGGAGCCTAATCAAGACTTCACTCTCGTATTCTTTCCAATTATGGATCAATACCGTATTTTGGATCATCGTTAACTTGCTTAATCTTTATTGGGTTTCTAAACTCGGCGAGGAAGCCATTGCGGCTGTCGGCATCGGCGGGTCGGCTTTCGCCATTTTAATGACGGTAGTCCAGGGAATCGGCATATCAACTTATAATCTTATCGGCGGTTTCAACAGAGAAGATAGGGACGGATTAAGAAAATTAGTTAAGCAGATTTTAGCCATTATCTGGATTACTTCCATAGTGCTGGCTATCGGCGGTTACTTTTCGGCTCCGCTGTTGCTTCAACTTTTGGGAACCGAGCCGAATGTGCTTGATCAAGCCGTGGTTTATTTTAGAATTTGCTCATTGGGCGGGATTATCTCTCTTTCTTTCTGGCCCTTGGCAAAAATGATAAGGTCAGCCAGAGATATGTTCAGGCCTATGCTTTTTGTGGCTTTAGTTTTGGCTATCCAGGCGACTTTAGATTATTTATTTATTTTGGGCAATTTGGGATTTCCTAAGATGGGAGTGGCCGGCGCTGCCTGGAGTTCCACTATTTCGGCAGCCATAGGTTCTGTTGTATTAATTGGGATGCTGGCTAAGGGAAATATGTTTGCAAAAATAGATTTTCGGAACTGGTCGGAATTCAAGGTAACGCCCAAAGTTCTAAAAAGTGTTTTTCATATATCGGGGTTCGATACTTTAGAGGGCCTGATTAGGGCGTTTATTATTATGGCGATGCTGGGGATTGTCGCTTCTTTCGGAACCCTGGCTTTGGCGGCTTTTTCTATCGGCCAGCGGTTTTTCAGGTACTCGTCGCAATTTGGATTTGACGTGGGAGAAACAACGGCTATAGTTTTATCAAACAATCTTGGGACGGGCGACTTAAAGAGAGCAAAAAAAAGCGGCTGGGTTAATTCCGTCATAAATGCCGTTCTTCTGGGAGTAATTGGGATAGTATTTTTTGCTCTTGCGGAAAAGATAGTCGGTTTTTTCAGCCAAGACCAGGAAGTTTTAGATATGGGAATCGCCTATTTCAGAATAACTACGCTTGCCGGCATAGGGTACATTTTTTTTGCCGTCGGCACCGTCTTACGCAGGGCCTTTGCCGGAGTGGGAGATACCCTTACGCCCCTCTTGGTTTATTCAGCAATGGCCGTGATCCAAATCGGCCTAGCTCTCTCTCTGCCGAAATATTTTGGATTAGAAATAAACGGGATTTGGATTGCGATTTTAGCCGGAATGATTTTTTACGGTTCGACCTTAGCGATTTTGTTTAAAATCGGCCGCTGGAAAAAATAAACGCAAGGCTGCAGCAATGCGGCCTTTTTTGTTTTAGAAATTTTCATGCTAATCTGAGGATAAGATGATTAGCAAGAAAGATTTTCAAAAAATTAATGATTATTTGTGGGAGATTCCGAAATCTTTCAGGAAAGATATGCGTGTTCCCGCCCGAATTTACGTTTCTGGAGAAATGCTGCATGATGTTTTGCACGACAAATCTATTGAACAATTACTGAACGTTGCCGCTCTACCCGGCATCCAGAAGTATGCTTTAGCCATGCCCGACATGCACGAGGGCTACGCCAGCCCGATCGGCGGGGTAGCCGCCATCAGAATTTCTGACGGCATTATTTCTCCCGGGATGTGCGGCTACGATATTAATTGCGGCATGAAAGTTTTGAAATCATCTTGTTCCGAAAAAGAGATTCGTCCTTATTTGGAAAATTTAGCGGATGAAATCCAAAAAGAAGTGCCGTCCGGCTTGGGCAAGGGGAGAAAAATTAAACTTTCCGTGGCGGAAATCGATAAAATTTTAGAAGGAGGAGTTCCGCATCTGGTAGAGCAAGGATACGGCAACGAAGAAGACATTGAGAATTGCGAAAGCCGCGGAAGGCTGCCTTGGGCTGATGCCTCGGCCGTTTCGGGCCATGCTAAAGATAGGGGAAGAGACCAAGTAGGAACACTGGGGAGCGGCAATCACTTTTTGGAAATTCAAAAAATTGCCGAAATTTTTGATGATAAAGCGGCCGAAGCTTTCGGCTTATTTAAGGATCAAATAATCATAATGATTCATTGCGGTTCAAGAGGATTGGGCCATCAGGTTTGTTCCGATTACTTGCGCGAATTTATTCCTTTGATGGAAGGGAAATACAAGATCAAGGTGCCCGACAGAGAGTTTGTCTGCGTGCCCTTTAATTCTCCGGAAGGTCAAAGATATTTTTCCGCTATGGCGGCCTCGGCCAATTACGCCTGGGCCAATCGCCAAATGATCGCTCATTTTGTCAGAAAATCCTGGGAGGCGGTTTTAGGAGAGAAAAATTCTCCCTTAACCGTTCTTTATGACGTGGCTCATAATATTATAAAAAGAGAAAAATATTTAATTGACGGCGAAGAAACAGAACTGGCCGTTCACAGAAAGGGCGCCACTCGCGCTTTTCCGCCGGGGCATCCGGGAATTCCTAAAAAATACCAGCAGTTTGGCCAGCCGGTTTTAATTCCCGGTTCCATGGGCACGACTTCTTACGTTCTGGCCGGACAAAAAACCGGAGAGTCGGCTTTTTATTCTTCTTGCCATGGCGCCGGCCGCACGATGTCGCGCCACGAAGCGATGAAGCGGGTTTCCGGCGAGGATGTAGTTAGAGAATTAAAAGAAAAAGGAATCATTGTAAAGTGCTGGAATTACCGCGGGATTGCCGAAGAAGCGCCTTTAGCTTATAAAAATATTCAAGATGTCGTTGATGTGGTTCATAATGCTGGACTTTCTAAAAAAGTGGCAAAATTAGTCCCCCTAGCCGTGATCAAAGGAGAATAATTGCCATAATTAAAAAATTTTGTTAATCTAAAATATATGACAATTCAAGAAATATATAATTTAGCGATTAAGATGGGCGTTGACGCTGACTTGAGGGGCAAAGAATCGGTGGAGAAGTTTTTATTAAGAAAGAAAGCAAAATACGACAGATTGTCGGGAAAAGAAAAAGAAGAATTCGATAAAGATGCTTTGGAGAATCCTTACTTAGATTCAAGGATTTTGAATATTTCTGAAGACAAAGAAATTAAAAGAGTAATGGTGGGGATTGACATTGATCCCGCCGAAATTTTATTAGCAAAAGAATTGGGCAATATTGATTTAGTTATAGCTCATCATCCTCGAGGGAAGGCCCTTGCAACTTTACACGATGTTATGGCGATGCAGTGTGAAATTTTAAGCTTATATGGCATTCCGGTTAATGTAGCAGAGGGTCTAATGAAACAAAAAATCGCAGAAGTGGCCAGAGGGATAAGCGGTGTTAATCATCAGCGGTCAATAGACGCCGCAAGGTTAATGGGGATTAATTTAATAAATATTCATACCCCTTGCGATAATTTGGCTGCGAAGTTTTTAAGTGATAAAATTGAAAATAAAAATCCCGAAAGAGTAGAAGATTTAGTGAGCTTATTGAAAGAAATTCCGGAATACAAAGAGGCGGCTAAAATTGGCGCGGGACCTGAAATTTTTGTCGGTTCTCCGGAATCTCGCTGCGGGAGAATTGCCATGACTGAAATTACCGGAGGCGCCGAGGGCTCCCCTAAACTTTATGAAAAAATGTCTAATGCCGGCGTGGGCACCGTAGTTTCAATGCATCAATCGGAAGAGCATAGAAAAGAAGCCGAAGCCTCTAATATCAATATAGTTATTGCCGGGCACATGTCTTCTGATTCTTTGGGGGTAAATCTTTTTTTAGATGAGCTGGAAAATAAAGGCATCGAAATTATTCCTTGTTCCGGACTGATCCGTATTTGCCGCTGCGAATAAAAGAGTTAAAATATATTAATGAGTGGCAGACCAAAGAAAATTTGCTTTGTCGGAGGGCCCAGCACCGGCAAAACTACTTTAGCTAAGTATGTTGCAGAGGAATTAGCAAAGAAAAATTACTCGGCTGAACTAGTGGGCGAATTTGCCCGAGATTTTATTATTGAACACGGCGCAATCAATAGTTCGCGAGACCAGCTTTCCATTCACCGAGGTCAAAAAGAAAAAGAAAATATAGCCTGCAGCCATAATCCGGAATTTGTCGTTTGCGATGTCCCGAGCTTTCTTTCTCACGTTTATTTCCATTTTTTAAATGACGGTGTTTTAGATAAAAAAGAAGCCGAGGAACTGGAGAAAATCGAAAAAGAGCTTTGGCAAGGAATCGATGGCGAAATCGATAGTTACGATTTTGTCTTTTTTCTTCCGCCAGAAATTCCCATGGAAAATGACGGCGTCCGGATTTTTACCGATAAAGCGGCAGAAATTTCCGATCGGATTCAGAAATTTTTAAATACTCACAATATTAAGCATCATGAATTAAGAGGCACCGTTGAGGAGCGAGCCGCCAAAGCTTTCAAACTTATGAATCTTTAATCATTAAAATTATATGTTTGAAGTAAAAGATATTAAGTTAGCTGAGCAAGGCGAATTAAATATAGAGTTGGCAGAGATGCACATGGGAGCCTTGATGAGAATAAAGGAAAGATTTTCGAGAGAAACGCCGCTTAAAGGAATAAGGGTTGGTATGGCGCTTCACGTTACTAAAGAAACGGCCGTTCTTGTAAGGACACTCATAGCTGGCGGCGCAGAAGTTGCCATTACCGGATGCAATCCCCTAAGTACGCAGAACGACGTAGCCGCGGCTTTAGCTTTTGAGGGCGTAAATGTTTGGGCCTATAAGGGTGAAACAACCGAGGACTATTACCGTTATTTGGGATACGTGATTGATTTTAAGCCGCACATCACCATTGATGACGGCATGGATTTAGTTTCTGAAATACACAAGAAACATCAGGGCCTTATTTTCCAGATTATTGGCGGCTGCGAAGAAACAACCACGGGTATTATTCGGCTTAAAGCCATGAAAAAAGACGGCGCTCTTAAATATCCCGTCATCGCCGTTAATGACAATAAAACAAAACATTTATTGGATAATTACTACGGCACGGGTCAATCAACTTGGGATGGAATTATTAGGGCATCCAATATTT
Source organism: Candidatus Nealsoniibacteriota bacterium (assembly GCA_016181985.1). Taxonomy (GTDB): domain Bacteria; phylum Patescibacteriota; class Minisyncoccia; order Minisyncoccales; family MHMH01; genus JACPGX01. The sequence goes on along the minus strand of JACOYG010000054.1, from coordinate 2,807 downwards.
TAGTGGCCGGGAAAAATGTGATTATTGCTGGTTACGGCAGTTGCGGCAAGGGAGCGGCTATGAGGGCCAAAGGCATGGGGGCCAATGTTATTGTGACGGAAGTAGCTAATTTTCCAGCTCTTCAGGCGGCCTATGACGGTTTTAGAGTAATGCCCATGGAAGAAGCAGCTAAAATCGGCGATATATTTATTACGCTTACCGGAGACATTAATGTTATAAGGCCGGAGCACATGAAAGTAATGAAAGACGGAGTTATTATTGCCAATTCGGGACATTTTGATGTGGAAATAGATATTGGGGGATTAAAAAATATATCGGAATCTGTCCGGCGCGTCAGGCCATCCCTCGACGAGTATAAGGTTGCCGGAAAGAAAATTTTTATTGCGGGAGAGGGCAGGTTGATTAATCTAGCAGCTGCCGAGGGCCACCCATCGGAAGTGATGTCCACATCGTTCTGCGGCCAGGCGCTATCTTGCGAGTACTTAGTCAAAAATAAAGGGAAGTTACCCGCAGATGTTATTATATTGCCCGAAGAAATTGATGACTTTATAGCAAGGCTTCAATTAGAAGCTATGGATATTAAAATTGACGAAATGACCGAAGAACAGAAAAAATACACCTCCAGCTGGCGGGAGGGCACATAACGGAAATTTCTAATTTCTAAACTTTTTTACCATGTAAGTATTTTCCAGTTTGTAGCCGAGTGTTCTCCAATATCCGCGAACGCCAACGCCAGAAATCACGGCGATCCGCCGACTGGCGGATTTTTTCGCGATTTCTTCCGCTTCATTTACCAATTTTCTGCCCAACCCTTTATGCTGTGGAGATGTGGAGGTTCGACCTCCCCCAGATTTGGAGGGAGGTCGAACCTCTAGCGACTGGCCGTAAGTGTGTATCTCGCGGATGATGGCGATATTGTCAGTATTGATTCGCAAACGAAGCAAGCTGTGAAGCTTGGTGCGATTTTTATTCTCAAAAGATAAAAATATTTCTTTGCCGCCGGAGGCATCATAGTTTTCGCGGAACATATGTAATTTTTCATTCGGGTCATAATTTCCTTTTACTTCGCGGCAGCGTATGCATTTGCAGTTTCCCGTTACGACTTGGCGCAAGTTGGAAATTTTAGCCGGGCCGGCGACGATGCTGTGAGAAGGAATGTCTCTTGTGATTCTTTGGATCCTGACATAGCAAGGGATTATTTTTTTAATTGATTTAATCAAGATTACCAGTTGTTTTTCCGTGTAAGGCTTATATAGTTTTTTTTGCCATAATTTGTATAGAGGAGATTTTTTAATCAAGGCGCAGGGATAAATTTTCAGTAAGTCCGGTTTGAATCGGGAATCGGAAAACAATTCCTTGAACATTTTTAAGTCGCGGCTTGGCGTGGAGCCCGGTAAATTCGGCATCATTTGATAAAGAACCTTAAAGCCAGCATTTTTTAAAAGTTTAGTCGCCTCAATAGTTTCTTTTACTCCGTGTCCTCTTCGGTTTAATTTCAAAACATCGTCATAAATTGACTGAACGCCCAATTCGATCATGGTTGCGCCAAGTTCTCTTAACCATCTTATTTCTTCAGGATTAATAAAATCCGGCCTCGTTTCAACAGACAGGCCAACAATACGGTGCTTAGCCGTCTCGTTGCTACGTAAAACTGCAACCATCGTCTTACTTTTACGTATGCTGCAGGCGTCGAAACAGCGTTTAATAAACCACAACTGGTATTTTTTGGGATAATAACTCCATGTGCCGCCCACAACGCGAAGCTCGATTTTATCGGTAGGATGGCCTTCGTCTTCCAGCATTTCAATTCTTTTTTTAGTTTGTAGGTATGGGTCGTATTTCAATCTTTTCGCCCTTTCTACCGCCGGTTCTCCCGAAACATAACTCTTGGGAATGCCTTTTTCGATGGGGCAGTAAAGACACTTGCCCGGGCAGGGATACGGCTTGGTTAAAACCGAGATGTTAACAATACCCGAAAGCGAACGGACCGGCCGAGTACGCAGCAAGATCTCGATTTTATTCGAAGCTTCTACGGTTCTATTTTTAACCGATTTATGATAAACTTTTAATAAATCAACGTTGCTGGGGCATTGAACTCCGTATTTTTTAGCCAGACGTCTTTTAATAACAGCTAAATCGTCCGGAGTTTTAGCCCCTAACTTTATTAACTCTTTTATAAATAATGGAAAAAGATTACGCACAATATTTGCTGAAAAAGACTATTCAAGATTATAACCTGATTGCCGATGAGTTTTCAAGTAAAAGGCAGGAGCCCTGGCCCGAGCTCGAATTTTTGTTTGATGACTATTTGGTATCTGGCGAAAAAGTGCTGGATTTGGGTTGCGGCAATGGCCGCTTTTTTGAATTATGCCAAGATAAAAAAGCTGATTATACGGGCGTTGATCCGTCGGAAAAATTAATCGCCATAGCCAAGAAGAAGTATCCTGACGGCAATTTTTTAGCGGCTGACGCCCTGCGATTGCCATTCGCAGATAACTATTTCGATAAAATTTACAGTATTGCTGTTTTGCATCATATTCCATCAAAGGAATTGCGTTTGCAATTTTTGAAAGAAGCCAAAAGAGTGTTAAAGCAGCAAGGACTTTTTATTTTTACAGCTTGGAAATTTTCTCAATCAAAAATGCGGCTTTTGCTGCTTAAATTTACGATTTTAAAACTTTTCCGATTGTCAAAATTGGATTTCGGCGACGTTTTAGATCCTTGGGGCAAGACGGGAGTGAAAAGGTTTTACCACTGGTATTCGGAAAAAGAATTAATCACATTAGCTCGAGAAGCCGGCTTCGAGA
>JACOYG010000053.1 GCA_016181985.1 Candidatus Nealsoniibacteriota bacterium | reverse complement strand
ACAGGTGCGTATAAAGAACTTGGTGAAAAATACATTAAACATAAGGTTGGCTTTTTCATTTTGGCTCCTTCTGGTGTTGGTAAAACTCACTTTATAAAAAACCAAAAAGAACAGCACTGGATTGATGGCGATGAGGTTTGGATGATGGCAAAAGCTCATCCGGATGGACAGTGGTGGTTAGAAGATATATCAGTGATTGACGAAATTGACCAGAGAAGCGATGTTATCACGGTAGAAGCAAAAAAATTAGGTTTTTGGATTATGGGCGCATCCAACTACTGGCTAAAACCTGACGCCGTCGTTATACCAGATTGGGAAACCCACCAAAGTTTTATTTCTAAACGAGAAAATAGTACTTATGATGGCGGCGCAACTAGCGAAGATTTAGAACGAGTAAAGAAAAGCAGAAATTGGATGTCTCGATGGGAAAAAGAAGGCGTTACAATTTTTAAGTCTATTGAAAACGCTGTAAATTATTTAGTCGAAAAGAACAATAAATTATAAAAATATGGAAAGAGAAAATTTTGAACCCGCGCTATCTAAAAAAAAAAAAAAAAGTGATCTTGAGCCAAATCTACTAGCTATTGGAGGAACTGAAATAATTTTACAAAGACACGGGAAATATGAACGCTCTGTTGATAGTCCTAATGTGGGCAGTTTGACCGAAGAAGGTGCTGAAGAAATTTATACTTCGAGTAAAGAATTTTTTGAAAAATTATTCAATTCAATAGCTGAATCTGAAAGAAAAAATATAGATATTTTAGTATTGGCAAGCGACACACAATATAAAGATGGGGGCCGTAGGTCCATGGAAACTGCTGAACAGATAATTAGGGGGTTAAAAGAAGAACTAAAGAGACTAAATTTGGATGACTCTCAATTATTAAATACTTCTAGCAAGGTTTCCGGTAATAGAGGCGTCAGGCCAACTCCTAAACTCAGAGAACCTCAAATGTTTGATAATTCTCCGGAATTCGTTGAATTTCTTAAAAAAAATTATGGCGACTTAAACTTAGATTTTTGGATTGCTTTTGAGGAAGATAAAGAAAAAGAAACAAGAGAAAAAATGGGAGCAGAAGGCCCGGACGAAATCACAGATAGAATGAAGCTGATGGTAGATGTCCTTACCCGATACAGCAGATTTTATCACAAAAAACATCCTGACCGACGCTTAATTATCTGGGCAGCTACGCATTATGACACCATCAGTCCGTATATTAAAAGAGAAATCTTTAAAGTTGGAAAAGATATTCCTTTAGGAGTTGACTACGGTGCAGGTATATCAATCAATTTAGACCAGGATGGCAAAGGTACGGTTAAAATAGCGGGCAAAGAATATAAAATCCCCAAAAAAACTTCCTAATTATTTAATTGCCCAGACCTCGACTACGAGGGAGCGATGGAATTTCCATCCACACCTCCCATGATATCTAATGCACTTAAAAATCCCGCCACGGCGGGATTTTTAAGTTGCCCTGCTATACCTAGAGAATTCTTCCGGATAATAATCTAAGTGGGTGCCCGCAATGTCAGCCCAGGGGCTGGCAAGATATAAGGCTCCCTGGAAGAATGTTTGTCCCAGAATCTACTAGAATGGCAGGGTTAATTTATTATATATCTTCGCGCGGTTCAGAGTCAAACAAAAAGAGGCCCCATTTTTCGTGAAAGCCTCTTTTAAAATTATTCTTACTTACTCGAACGAAGATTCTCTGCCGCTGTTTCCGGCAATAATGGGTTGGCGTAAATGCCCGTCCCCTTTTCGTTCCCTGCAGGAGTGGTTATCACCGGCTGTATCATAATAAACCAATGAAAGCTGCCCTGTTCATTGTCGGCGCCGTAGGGAGCCGTATAGAGCAGCATGTTATATGAAAGGCCTGGCACAACCCGATTAAGACGGTCAAAGGTATCAATCAAAATTTTAGCCAGCGCTTCAAGGGCGCCAGGTATATCATTAAGAAAATGAGCGAATGATGGGCTATGGAAAACGCCGAGTTTCGTGGGCATAATCCATGTCTCGTAGGGAACCATGGAACTATACGGCTCAATAACGGCAAAAAAATCGTTTTGACTGACGATCCTCTCTTTCTTGCGCAGTTCGTAATCAACCATTGAGCAAGCGGGACACCGATTATATTTATCGGCGCTATGCTGAAAATTAGAAATTATTTTGTGCACATCGGTTGGAATAACCGGATATACCACTATTTGGCTATGCGGGTGCTCAAGCGATGCCCCGGCCGGCTTGCCGTAATTGCGAAACATAAAGAAAAACTTCATGCGAGGATCCTTTTTCAAATCAAAGTATCTGGCGATAAAGCATCGCCACACCGCCATTACCTCGCTTGGACTCATCGCTTCTATGGGATAAATATGTTTCCGGGAATCAATCACGAGTTCGTGAGCCCCGAAAGCATCGGTGCGATCGAAAACATCGGAAATATTTTGAACGTCGGTTTTCCCCTCTATCATTAAAAGAAGAAACTTATTGGGAACAACCCGCACCGAACATAAACCGGAATTGTCTCTTTCTTGATAAAGAATGTGCGGCCCGCCGCAATTTTGCGGCAAATAATTTTCGTTTTCCAAACAAAGCGGACAAACTTTAGGAGCCGATGATGTCCTGTTGCCGCGATTCGGCGCAAATATCGTCCAGCGATCTCTGATTTTGTCCTTCCTCATTTCGGGAAGCTGAATAGCCATCGCTCTCCTTTCTAAAAACAGAATTATTTCAATGAACTTTATTAGTATTAACACTATTGACAAATAAAATCAACAGGAGTATAATGTCTTTAGAAGTTTAAGTCGAGATATCCCTAAAAAGTAAGGCGACTTAGACAAAAGGTCGCTTTATTTTTCAAAAAAATATCTATGTTTCAGAAATTTGACGATGATCGTCCGAAAAGAGATTTTCCTCCGAGAGAAATGGTTAAGGGAGATTGGAAATGTTCTGAATGCGAAACTCCGATAACGGAGCTTCCATTCGCTCCAGCTCCTGACAGACCAATCTATTGCCGAGACTGTTGGCAAAAGAGGAGAAACTCAAGATTCGGTCGTTAATCTAAAACCAGCCCCTTTCGGGGCTGGTTTTGTTTTAAAACATTATATCTTCCTCCGCTCTCTTGTAGTCGTGAATGTCATCGGTGGCGAACCAAAAATCTATTTCGTGGGCGGCCTCTTCGGGGGTTTCCGACGCATGAATAATATTATGGACAGCTCTCTTGCCTCTATTGGCAGCTGCGGCATCGTCTACGGAAAAATCTCCCCGAATAGTGCCCATTTCTGCCATAGTAGGCATAGTTTGGCCGGCTATCTTTCTAACCATAGCTACTGCTCTGATACCCTTGATTACCATTTTTACGACCGGGCCGGAAGTTAAAAAGTCCAAAAGCCACGATCTCACGAATTCTCCAATTTTCGCCGGATCATCCGTGCCTAATTCCGCCTTGGGATCCATGCCGTGCTCTTTATATGTATTTATGGACTTTTCTCCCAAACGCTTGATCCAAGCCGGATCTTTCGGGTAATGATCGTTCACTTGCTCTTTTGTGGCGTGAATCATTTCCAGGGCGATAATCTTCAGCCCCCTCTGCTCAATGCGGGAAATGATTTCTCCGGTCAGTCCCCTTTTTACGCCGTCGGGTTTTACGATTAATAAAGTTCTCTCTTCTTTTGGGTTTTGTGTAATCATATTATTTTCTATATACCACCTTTTTAAAATTTTGACAAATCATCCGGCAGAAGATAACCTTAACAAGACGGCTCTTTAATAAAAGGAGGACGAAAAATGAGCGAGGTTTATTATCTCTTTCTGTCGGGACCGATAACCGGCATTTCTTATGGCGATTCCATCGACTGGCGGAAATATGTGGCAGAAAAAATGAAATGCCACCCCGAAATAAAAGTCATTTCGCCGATGCGAGGCAAGGATTATTTAAAAAAAGAAAAAAGCGTTAAAGCGAGCTATGAAGATATTCCTCTGTCTTCCGGAAAGGGCATAACCAGAAGAGATCGTTTCGATACCAAAAGAGCCGATGCGGTCATAATAAATCTCTTTGGAGCTGCCAAAGTTTCTATCGGTACAATGATAGAAGTCGGCTGGTCAGACGACGGAGTAAAACCGATTATCCTCGTCATGGAAAAGGAAGGTAATATTCACGATCATCCGATATTAAGAGACGCAGCCGGATTTATTGTGGACAATCTTGACGATGCGATAGAACTGGCTAAAAAAATACTCCTGCCCGGAGTATAAAATCAAAACCAAATGTGCACTCTCCGACAGTGCACATTTTAATTTACCGTATAATTTACGCCATCGCTGATGATTTTTATATCGCCGTCTAAATCGGTTCTTAAAATATTTATCCCCGCTAAATTATCTAAAACTTCCCGATGCGGATGGCCGTAAGAATTATTTTTGCCGGCGGAAATTACGGCAACTTCCGGCGATACCGCTTTCACAAACTCTTTGCTCGTGGAAGTTTTGCTCCCATGATGCCCCACTTTCAACACGTCCGAATCAAGGTTGTGCGGGGTCGGGCCTCGCACAAGCTCTTTTTCGACGGATTGGGTGGCGTCGCCGGTAAATAAAAATGATATTTTGCCAAAAACCAATTTAGCGATTATGGAAGTATCGTTACTGTCTTTTAATTCCTTACCCTCCAAACTCTCAAACGGATATAAAATATCAACGTGTGCGCTCTCCGACAGTGCACAAGATTGTGCACTGTCGGAGAGCGCACACATGCCGGCCTTAGCGATGACAATTCCAGCGCCCTCTTCTTTGATTAATTTTTGCCATTCCCGGTATTCAGCAGTATCGCGGACAATTCCTGTCCATAAAATATTTTTCACATTATAGCTTTTTAAAACTTCAATCAATCCCGATAAGTGATCTTTCTCGGGGTGCGTTAAAATGATCCAATCGATCGTCCTATCCCAAAAAGGCATCTCTTTGCCTAATTTTTCCAAAATTACAGACGTCGGGCCTCCGTCAATTAAAATCTGCATTCTTTCGGGCGTTTCAATAAACGCCGCGTCCCCTTGCCCCACATCAAAAAAAGTAACTTCCAGCCCGCTCCCCCTCAACTCCCAAACCGCCATCCAAGCAAGGAGGTTAAAACTAATCAGCGTTCCTAAAATAATAAAAACCGGATTTTTCCTCATGGTAATAATTTCCGAAATCCGCAACGTACACCTTCCGAGGGTTTCCGCGACACCCTCGGGAGGTAAAGCGGATTTCGTAAATCCCGAATATCGTGAACTAACCTTAATTTAACATATTTTCTATCCATGCAAAAACTTGACATTGATTTAATTATAACTTAACGCGTAATTTTCTTAACACAAAAACAGCCGATCTGGCTGTTTTCAAAATAATCGGTTTGTTTATGCTAATTTCACCTCTATCTTTTCCAATCTCGCCTCTAATCTTTTCATGTGTTCTTTCATGATCGTAAACTCTTGGTCTTGTTTAGTATAAAATCCAACGAATTTATCAACGCTTATTCTAAGCCCGTTAATTTCCTGCTTAAATTCTTTTTTTGTTTGCTCTAATTTTTCATCAACCGCACCGAGGATAACGATTGTTTGCTGCGAAAGCAAACTTTCGGTTTCTTTCCTCGCATCTCCAAATTTTTTATCCGTTATCCCTCTCTCCGTTATAAAGCGACTATCCACTTCTTTGATAATTGTTGCCGTCTGTCCAATAAGCAACTTTTTTATATCTTTTAATATAAAATTTTGGCCTGATTTCTTTTTCATAATTTATCTTAATCTATTTTCATTGTAGCTCTTTGATAAAATCACTGTCAAGTAAAACTTACAGACGCCCGACGTCTGTAAGTTTTATGCTGTTCTCTAATCGGCTACGCTTTGCCCATGATTCTGAACATTTTTGTGGAGCATTTCGGGCAAGTGCCGGTCATCGCTTTCCTGGTTGTGCCGCCCTTGCCTTTCATTGAGACCTCTTTTGCCCCGGACATTTCTCTTTTTTCTTTGCATTTAACGCAATAAGCTTCCGTCATAAATTAGTGATTAAGTAATTAAGTGATTGAGTGATTGAGTGATTAGTTTCGACCTTTAGTTAAATTAACGTATTCAGGAATAGCGTCATCGGTAAAACTTCTCATGCCCTCCCTGGTTTTGTAATGCGCCAACAGCTCTTTAATGACCTCAAAAGGAAGCGTGGCAATATCAGCCCCCGCCAAAGCCGCTTCCCTGGCCTGCCGGGTATTTCTTATGGAAGCCGCCAGAACCTCGGCCTCGATACTATGTTTTTTGAAAATTTCCGCAATTTGCCGTACCAGATCAATCCCGGAAACAATGCCGTTGTCATTTAAATCATTTTTACCATCGGCCGGATAATAATCCGACTTATCAAATGCAATATTATTTTTAGTTCTCAAATAATCGTCTATTCGGCCGGCAAACGGGCTGACTATTTTAGCTCCCGCTTTAGCCGCCAATAAAGCCTGCTCCGGTGTAAACACTAAAGTGCAATTAACGGGTATGCCTTCTTGGGATAAAGTTTTGATGGCTCTTAGGCCGTCAAATTCTTTGCCTTTTTCTCCCTCAAACGACGGATTGGCGGGAATTTTGATATAAACATTTTTAGCCGCGGGATTAAACATTTTAAAAAGCTTCCTGCCCTGCTCAACCATTTTATCATAAATGTATTCTGTCACCTCCAAACTGACTCTGGCGTTATGGGCCGTTTTAAGAATTTCCTTGATATAATCTTCCATATCAATGCCGTCTCCTCTCTTCTTAATTTCCTCAACCGCCTTTTTAATCAAAGACGGATTAGTGGTAACGCCATCAAGTATGCCCGCATTATAGGCCTCTTTTATTTCCTCTAATTTAGCCGAGTCAATAAATATTTGCATAGTATTTTAATTGTTAATTATGGCTTTAATAATAGCATCTGCATCGATGCCGTACTTTTTCATCAGTTCTTCGGGCTTACCGGACTCCGGCATTTTCTTTACGCAAAGATTCTTGATCTTGCCCAAAACCATGGAAACAACAAATCCCATGCCTGAACAATAATGATCTTCCGCCACCACAACATTATTATTGCATTCTTTTGCCTCTTTCATTAAGCCCTCTTCGTCAATCGGCTTTAAAGAATAGAGGTCAACAACTCTGATTGGAAAATTCCTTTCCTTTAAAATTTCCTGCGCCTTTAATGCTTCATGCAAAGTAATGCCCGCGGCGATAACCAAGGCCTTGTCGTCGTTGCTCCCGCCCCAAACTTTGAATCCGCCCAAAGGAAACTTTTCTCCGTTTTTATAAATAACCTTTGTCTTTTCTCTGGTTGTTCTTAAATAAGAGATACCCTTAAATGCGGCGGTTTCTTTAACCAGATATTCCGTTGAAACAGCGTCGGCGGGATAAAGAACGACGGCTCCCGGAATATTCAAAAACATGGGTATATCCTCAAGCCCCATTTGGGAAGGGCCGTCTTGGCCGATGCTTATTCCCGAATGGGATCCGGCAAACTTTATATTGGCAAAAGAATATTGCGCCATACGGATAAAATCATGGGCTCTGCTTAAAAAACAGGAAAATGTGGCCACAAAAGGATTCAGGCCCATAGCCGAAAATCCCACGGCCATGCCAACCATGTTTTGTTCGGCGATGAAAGATTGAAAAGATCTTTCGGGAAACTTCTCAAAAAAATACTCGGTCATGGTTGAATTTTTGACGTCGCCGTCAATAACCACGGCATCGTTATTTTTTTCTCCCAAATTCACCAAGGCCTTTCCGTAAGCCGCCCTCGTGGCGACCATGTCTCCCAAGTTATAATCATTTAATTTAAAATCAATAAAATTACTGCTTGCTCTCTTCGGGCATTCAAACCTTGAAGTTAATTCTATGTCGGCCGGACCGATTTCTTTAAGAGCGATGGCTAATTCATCTTTTTTTGGCGCCTTGCCGTGCCACCCCTCCTTATTTTCCAAGAAAGAAACTCCTTTGCCTTTTACGGTTCTTGCAATAATAACCAACGGTTTTTTTGATAATTTTTTGGCGTTCTTTAAAACGGAGAGAATATCCTTAACGCTGTGGCCGTCGGCAATGATCGATGACCAGCCGAATGCCTCAAATTTCTTTTTATACTTTTCCAAGTTATGGCCGTGCATAGTTTTTTCCGATTGGCCAAGTCCGTTAACGTCAATTATGGCGCAAAGATTATCAAGGTTATAATAAGCGGCGGAATTGGCCGCCTCCCAAACGGAACCTTCGGCGCATTCGCCGTCTCCCAGAAGAACATAAACCTCGCCATCATCGTCCTTCAACTTTTTTGCCAAGGCCATGCCAACGCCGGCCGACAAACCTTGCCCCAGAGAACCGGTTGCCACTTTCACCCAAGGCATGCGAGCCGTAGGATGGCCTTCTAAAAAACTGCCGAGCTTTCTTAAATTTTTTAATTCATCTTTAGGAAAGCATCCGGCCTCCGCTAAAGCCGCCCATAAAATAGGAGCGGCGTGGCCCTTAGAAAGAATAAACTCGTCATTTTTGTCTAAAACCGAAAAGAAAAGGCAGCTCATTATTTCAGCGCACGATAGGCAAGAGGTCGCGTGCCCCGAGCCTGCCTCGGCCGTGGATTCCAAAGAATGAATCCTCAACTTATTAGCCATTAATTCAAGTTGTTTTATGATATTGACAGTATGTTTTGTATTTGATATCATTAAGGTATCACGATGAGCGGGCACACCTAAGGCTAGTCCGAAGGTTACTCCCGCTCTTTTAATTTGCCTAATTTTTCTTTTAAACCATCCAAATAAACAAAATATTTCCGAAATTTTCGCAAAAGAGCTGAATACTTTCGATGATTGGGAATCATCAAATATCCAACAATAAAAGCATAATTGTTTTCTTTCTTTTCCATAAATTTTATCACCGGATAAGATTAGATAAGATTCGTATTGCTTCTTGGGGATTTTGGGAATTGAAAATGTAGGAACCAGAGACGAAAAGATTAGCTCCCGCCTCAAGCGCCATTTTTATTGTTTCGGGAGTAATGCCGCCATCAACTTCTATATTCAAGTCCGGCTTTAATTTCCTCAACTGCCTAACTTTTTCCAAGGTTTCGGGTAAAAATTTGCTCCCGTAAAACCCGGGGCTAACGGTCATAATTAAAACCTGGTCTATTTCATCCAAATAATCTTTTATTCTTGCTAATGGAGTTTCCGGATTCAGGGCGAAACCGACTTTCCTTGCCATGAGCCGCGTCGAATGGTTTTTCAAAAAAACAACGAGTTCTTCGGGATTCTTGCAGGATTCTATTGGAATCAAAATCGTACTGACTTTTTCCCAGTTATTTTTCACCCACTTATCGGGATTTTTAAGCATCAAATGAGCCTCGAATTTACAACCGGTCTTGGGCAAATCAAAATCAAAATCAATTGACTTATTCGGCACAAAAATACCGTCCATCACATCGAGCTGAATGAGCTTAGCATGGCTCTTGACCCGATTTATTTTCTCTGACAATTCCTCCTGCGATTCAGCAATGATTGCCGGAATAATCTCAACGTTCATTGTTTTCAAACTGCTTAATCTTATTTATTCTTCTTTTGTGCCTGGCCTCTCCGCTGAAAGGCGTTGCCAGCCAAACGGAAACAATCTCTTTTACTTTTTCAAACGGAAAAAATCTTCCCCTCAATCCCAGAACATTGGCATCGTTGTCATTCCTGGACATTTTGGCGGAATACTTATCGTAAGCCGCTACCGCCCTGATTCCCTTAACCTTGTTTGCCGCAATAACCATGCCGGTGCCCGTGCCGCAAATAAGAATTCCCTTGGTATTTTTTTTCTTGGCGACTCTCCTTGCGACAGCCATGGCATAATCCGGATAGTCGACAGAGTCCGGGGAGTGAGTCCCTAAGTCCTCGTAGAGCATCCTTTTTTCTTTAAAATACTCCATGAGCTTTTCCTTTAGCTCAAATCCAGCGTGGTCAGCACCGATATAAACTTTTTTTATCTTTGTCATTTATTTCTTTTTGGGATTATGCTTAGCGCAAGTTTTGCACATATTATCTTATTATATCATTTTGATTATCTCTTGCCAGCCAATTGGCCGCAAGCGGCGGCAATATCCTGACCAAAACGATACCTTTGAGTGACAGAAATGCCTTTTTCTTCTAAAACCTCCTTAAATCTTTTTATTCTTTCAGGCAAAGACGGCCTAAATATGCCTGTCGGATTATAAGAAATCAAATTTACGAAAGATAGCGGAATATTCTTCAATAATTCGGCCAGTTTCGTCGCCTGCTCGTCGGAATCGTTCACGTCTTTAATCATTATGTATTCGAACATAACTCTTCTTTTTGTTTTTTTGACATAATCATTCACGGCGTCCAGTATCTTTTCCAACGGATATTTTTTATTTATCGGCATTATCTTTTCGCGTAATTTATCGTCTGGCGCATGCAAAGAAACCGCCAAATTGACCTGGAAATTTTCTTCAGCTAATTTTTTAATTCCCTCAACAATGCCGACGGTGGAAATAGAAAAATGCCTTGACCCAAGATTGAATCCGTCTTTGTCATTTAAAATCTCTATGGTTTTTAGCACGTTGTCATAATTCAAAAACGGCTCCCCCATTCCCATAAAGACGACGTTGGTAATTTTTTGTTTTTCTTTTTTTAAGAGCCGGGCGAAAAATAAAACCTGATCTGTAATTTCAGGGTAATCTAAATTTCTTTTAAAACCGAGCTGTCCGGTGGCGCAAAATTGGCAGCACAAAACGCAGCCGACCTGCGAAGAAACGCAAACGGTATTTCTGCCGTCTTTGTGGCGAAGTAAAACCGATTCAACCTTGAGGCCGCCGCGCAAGCTAAAAAGGGCCCTTGATGGGCCGTCAGGAGTTCCGAAAATACTTGCTTCAAGCCGGAGAGGACAATGCTCTTGCAGTTCTTTTCTTAATCCTTGAGGCAAGGTTTTAGCTTCTTGCCAATCTTCGATTAGATCTTTAAAAACAGCTGATTTTGCCTGCTTTAAGCGGTACTTCGGTTCTTTCTCTAAAATTTTGTCCAAATTGACGAGGTCCATTACTTCATTTCCTCAACTTCTTTTTTGACGTATTTCCTTATCTTATCAAGGGTCTCCTGCATTCTTTTTATAAAAATCAGCGATTCTGTTTTCATGGTTGAGTCAATTTCTTTTGAAATCGGACTTACGAACTTATCTAAATTTTCTATATTATTTTCTAATTTATCCAAATTATCTTTTAGAAGATTGTGCATCTTTTCGACATCGCGGGCAATAACAATGGCGTAGGCCTCTCTTTTTCTTTTAATTCCTAAATAATACCACCCGTAAAAACCTGCTCCCGAAAGTATGATTAAGGCGATGATTATAAAAATTTCAAGCCAACCAAAGTCCAGCTGCCCAAAGGACACTATGGTTTGCGGCCTCACTGAAAAATCTTGAGGAGCGGAAGGATAACTTAAGGCGCCTCTCTCGTCGCGGGCGGTGGCGGTAATCGTGTATTTGCCTATCAGTAAGGGCTCTTTTATTGATGTGGCCCATTTACCAAGATTATCGCTCTTTATAGTTTCTTTAGCGGCTTGTCCGGCCTTGCTGGATATTTGCAAATCAATAAAAGTGTCGGGCAGTCCGGTTCCTGAAACAAACACCGGCTCATCTCTGGACACTCTTTTTGCAAGGGATTCGATTACCGGTGTCTGAAGCGGCAATATTTCAAATTCCAAACTGTCTTCAACGCTGTTTCCGGCCTTATCTAAAAATCTTACCCGAACGGTGCGTTTGCCGGGCCCCTGTAAAGGAAGCGTCAGAGAAGTTTCCTGCGACTCTATCGGTTCCTGATGATTAACAAAAATCAAGGCCTTAGATATGCCCGACAAACTATCGAATGTTTCATAGGATATCCTGGGACTTGGACTGTCGCTCACTTGCTGATCAATATTTATTTTAAACGGCACGGGCGGGGTCGTATCAATTGAAATTTTATAGTGCGCTGTCTTGCCCCAGCCTACGTTATTTTTAAATTGAACGTGAATATACCAAATTCCTTCTTTAAGCACGCCGAATGATTTTCCCGTAAACAACTCTGTTTCGATTCTTTCCGGAGACGTATTGGGATCTTTATCAATGGCGGTGGCTACTCCGTTAACGTCCGCGGGCACATCCCAAAAAACAATCGTCTCGCCCAAGTGGTTGTACCACCTTGATTCATCGGGATAAAGAGGGATTCGTAATTTTGGCTGAATGGGCAAGCCAACGGCGGCAACCGGAGTTCTCACAATTCTTTCCGGCTGTTCGGCCGGAGCGGGCGGCCTTGCGGGAGAAACCGGAATAACGGGAGCTGTCGGAGCAACTACTTCCGCGCTTACTTGAATACTTGTACCTTCAATCGTAGATAAAACATTGGTACCCCTGCCGTCATTGGCTGTAACTACGGCATCGTTAATTGAAATTTGAGCAGTACCCTGCCCGACCGCCTTGAAGGTCATTTTAATTACCTGCAACGTTTGTCCGGATACTCCGTTAGGCGTACCTCCGATAAATTTAAAAGTGCCGTCTTCGTTGGAAATAAGGGGTCCTTGCACCCAAAAATTAAAAGCCGAAACAGAATTATCAAAATCAACCAATTCCAAAATATTTGAAGGAAACTGCACTGTCGCTTGGGCCGCATTAATAGAAACATCTTCCGTATTGACTTTGATATCAACACTTATCGATTCTCCGGGCAAAATTGCTCTTTTTTCCGGCAAAGCGTAGAGAATGGCGGCTTGCGCGTCTTGCGTAAAAGTCAGTCCCGACAGCGCCAATAAAAATGCGAATGCGAATATACGAAAGTTTTTTGTCATTATTTTATTATATAATATTATTTTATTTGTGAAACCAATGTTCCGATAAAAATACTGAAATCCCTGATATCGATTTTTCCGTCGGCATTCATATCTATGGTAGATCGAATTTTTTCGTCTTTGGAGCTCCACCTGGAAAGAAATACGCTCCAATCGGTAATATTGATAATGTTATCCTGATTGAAATCCGCTCTTGGAACTAAAAGCTGTGATATTTGAAAAGTTCTTGCAGCTGAAAAATTGCTTGTTTTGCCGCCGCTGCCAACTTGCCTGACTCTGGCATAGTGGCTGCCGAATGAAAAATTCGGAGTAGTGGTGGTAAAAGAATAAAAACCTGTTTTTGACGGACTCGCTACACTTATTATTTTACCATCAATTTCAATTTCTGTCTTATCGCCCGGGGTGGCATAGCCGATTATTCTCATGCTATCGCCCTTTCTTATCCTTGTTCTTTCAAAATCAAGAGTCGGAGGCATTAAAATATCTTTTACCTCCAATTTATCGGTGGCGCTTAAGTCAACGCTGAAAGGAAGTATTCTTGTTTGCCGGCCGTCTTTATCTTCCGCCCTCAAAGCGAAAAAATACACATCCACAATAAGCGCTCCGGGAGAAAGATCAAAGCTTCCGTCGCTTAGCACTTCATGCCTTTCTAAAGGAATCGTAAGATAGCGCGCGTCTTCGGCTGAAGTGTCTTTTCTTAAAACTTCTATCTTGGCCCCGGGGTATGCTTGCCCTGAAAAAGATACCTTAATTATTCGGGCAGGAGTACTTACTTCCCGCGGCGCAGCTTCTGTCGCAGGAGTCGGAGTTGGTTCGGGTGTCCCTGCGGCCGAAGTTGTTGTGCTTATCACATTGGAAATATCCGACGTGTTTGGGGCTTCGTCAGAGGTCTTCATGGCAAAATAATAAAGAGTGCTGGCCGATAGCCCTGAAACGGTCATTGATTCCGATGAGCCGGCGACGGACGGAGTTGGTATGCCGGTTGCGGCGGTGGCGGAAGAAAAATTTCCGGAAGTAATAATCGACGTAGAAGGCGTAAACGGCGAACCTGTCGGCACCACGCCGGTGGCCGAATAGTTGGCGTTGGTATCCTTGGTGAAAATCTTGTAATGGTAAGCGGTGCCGTTGGTCAAACCGGAGTTAGTACAGCTGGCGGTCGGAGAAGCGACCACGCAAACAACGGTGGCTGATCCGATGGTGTTGCCGACAAGATATGTGGCGCCTTCAACGGGCGTATCGCTCACGGCGCTGGCTGCTCTTAAAACAACGGAACTGTGGAAATCGCTGTCAGCCGGGTTGGTCCATGAAAGAGAAACTTGGGCGTCCCCTGCCGTGCCCGAAGCTGAAGTAACATTGGCCGGCGAAGCATTATCAATGGTGACGGTGGCTGAATTGGTATCGCTTCCCGATTGGGAATTGGTGCTGGTAAAAGAAGTGACGGTGCCGGTAACAGAATATGTCGAGCCTGCGGGGGCCGGCATGTTGGCGTGGGATTTCGGAGTGATCCTCACTTTGAATTGTACTTGTGAAGTGGTGACGGGAATGCCGCAAGTTGTTAAAGAAACGGTATCCGAAGAAGGATCAGCTTGCGAGCAGTAGTTGGTTTGTAAAGTAAAGGAATCCAAGTCAACGGCCACAGCTCCGGGCGCGGTTGAAGAGCTGGATGGATTGGTGCCATTGCCGATGGTAGTGACGGGTGGCTTTAGCGCAATAGTCATCATGCCCTTTGTAGTTGCCGCAGTATATGTAATGGTGGTAGCCCCATAGCTTCCAGCTGACGCTTTCTCGCCGTCAAAGACAGTAAGGCCGCCGTCATTGCCTTGGTTTGTCTCCGCATTAACTCTAGCCGTAGAAATGTTAGCCAAATCAGAATTAGAAACCGCGGTAATCGGAGTATCGGCATCATCGTCGGCCGACCCCACGATAACGACAAGACGATCTGGGCCTGATGTAGTAGCTCCGGGAATGCTTCCGGAATTATCACTCGTAGTATCAACATCGCCGGATGTTACATCCCACGGGTCGCCGCTGGTAACAACGCCATTGTAGGCGCAAATTGCGCCGACTTGATGATCTCCGGAATCTGAAGTGACCGGATTACCCTGCGTTCCGTTATAACGAGACCAAAAAACAGTAAGACTGGTATTAGTGCCTTCGTTCTGCGGCGAGTTCGTTACTTGAGTCCACGTTCCTCCATTTTGATTAGCGACGGTGATTGTTTGGGCAGCTGTTTCCAGAAACATCAGCAAGATATCATTCGTGGAGATACTTGCTGGCAACGCTAATGTAATTGCGTTAGCGTTTCCGGAAGCCGCGCCGCAACTGACGAATGTCGGAAGCGCCGCCTGCGCCGAAGATATTCCCGTAAAAAACAAAAAACCGCCGGCTGCCATAAGGCAAACGATTTTATTAAGCCTGCGGGTGAGATCCTTTGGCAGTTCTTCTATGGTCGCAAGACGTAAGTTCTATTCCAAAGTGCAACATTCCGTTCTTTGATTAAATACTTCATAAGGCGTTAAAAAATTAAGTCTTTTGCGCGGTCGGCTGTTCAGCAGT
>JACOYG010000010.1 GCA_016181985.1 Candidatus Nealsoniibacteriota bacterium | reverse complement strand
CAGGAGGCCAAAAGCAGAAGTTTTGGGTATTATGATTTTGGCGGGGTAGATGCTGAAAAATGGCCCGGCCTTTCTCGTTTTAAACAAGGTTTTGGGGGCATGCTTTTTGAATATCCGCCGGTCATAGATATTGTCTATAGGCCGTTTATGTATGCTGTGTATAATACAGCGAGGAAAATTTTATGAGCAGAGATCAATTGTTTGTCGCAATAAAAAAAATAATTCCAAAAAGAATTTACGCAAATCTGCAGCCTTTATATCATTTTGGACTGGCTTTTTTGGCCGCTCTGTTTTATGGATTTCCTGCTCGCAAGATGATAGTGGTGGGAGTTACCGGGACCAAAGGCAAAACTACCGTCGTGGAACTGTTGCATGCTATTTTAGCGGCAGCGGGCCGAAAAACCGCTTCGCTTTCTTCTTTGCGTTTTAAAATTGGTGAAAAAGAATTTATTAATGACCTGAAAATGACCATGCCGGGCCGTTTTTTCGTACAAAAATTTCTGCATCAGGCCGGGCAGGCAGGCTGCAAATACGCCATAATTGAAGTAACCTCTGAAGGGATCAAGCAATTTCGCCATCGGTTTATTGGATTTGATTTGGCGGTGATGACCAATATGGCGCCGGAACATTTGGAATCACACGGTAGTTTTGAAAAATATTTGCGCGCCAAGCTTGATCTTTTTTGGCGCCTGCCTCAGCAAGGAACCGCAATAATCAATAAAGATGATTATCAAGCCAAGCGTTTCTTGGCCGCTACGGGGGCACATAAAGTTTTTTATGGAGAAGACGGCATTCTGATTTCGGGAAAAAACTTTATTTTAAAAAATTTGGAATTGGAGGAGGGCATAACTTTTGATCTTAATAACTATCAAATAAATTCTCTCCTAACGGGTAAATTTAATTTATATAATATATTGGCGGCCATAGCGGCCGGTTTAGCCCTGCATATTCCTTTGGTAAAAATAGCGGAAGCAGTGGTAAAAGTGTCCGGAATCCCCGGCCGCATGGAAATTATTCAAAAAAATCCTTTTAAGGTGATAGTAGATTATGCGCATACTCCCGACAGCCTTCGCCAAGCGTACGAAACTCTAAAAAATTCCAGGCTTATATGCGTTTTAGGTTCGGCCGGAGGCGGACGAGACAAGTGGAAAAGGCCGGAAATGGGCAAGATTGCCGCGGAATTTTGTCAGGAAATCATCATTACCAATGAAGATCCCTATGATGAAGACCCGCAAAAAATTATCAATGAGGTGGCTTCAGAGATTTCTCAGAAAGCGCAGGTTATAAACATTTTAGACCGCCGGGAAGCAATTCGGAAAGCGTTGCAACGTGCCCAACCCAATGATACAGTTATCATTACCGGAAAAGGAGCTGAACCTTGGCTGATGGGTGCTGGCGGAAAAAAAATTCCTTGGGATGACCGCGAGGTTGCCAGAGAAGAATTAAAACAAATAAAAAAGTAATCGCCAACATCGCGAAATTCAATCAGGCACAGAAATGGTTAGATTTCGCGAATACTATGAAGAATTTTGAGATTTTAGAAGAAGGAAACGGTGTGCGCTTGCAAGTGCGGGGCAAAACTCTGGAAGAGCTGTTTTTGCATGCGCTCAACGGCCTGGCTGCTTATTTAAAACCGCAGACCGCAGAGTTGAAAAAGAGCGATATGAAAGAATGGCTGCGGATAAAAGTGGAGGCCATAGATATTGCCACCTTGCTGGTAGAGTTTCTTTCTAAAGTGCTGGCCGAATCGGATTTAAAAAATATAGCCTATGCCTGGGCAACTTTTGAGGAATTCGGAGAAAATTTTCTGGAAGGAAAAATCTTTGGGACCAAGGTGGATAATTTTGATAATGAAATAAAAGCCATATCTTTTGAGGAGGTAGATATTCGCAAAGATCCGGCTTCCGGGCTTTACGAAACAGTATTGATTTTGGAGTTATAAAATGGCCAACATTATTGATCTGCAAATACAATCCACGGCTTCAGACGGGAAAAATACGCCGCGAGAACTAGTGAGCATGGCCCAAAAAACCGGCCTGGAAGTTATGGCGCTTACGGACCATGACACGGTGGCTGGGCTGGAAGAAGCCTTGGCCGCGGGCCAAGAGCTGGGCATACGGGTAATTCCCGGAATTGAGATATCGGCGGAGGAGCATGGAGTACATATATTAGGATACGGGATTGACTATCGGGATCCTAAGCTTTTGGAAATTACCGCGCGGTTTAAAGAGGAGCGAACCGAGCGGGCAAAAAAAATTTTGAACAACCTTAAAACCAATGAAGGTTTTATAGTGGAATGGGAAGATGTTTTGCGGGAAGCCAAAGACGCGGCTACTATTACCAGTCCGCATGTGGTATATGCGGTTATTAATAGAAAAGAGAACCAAGAAAAACTTTCCCGGGACGGGGTAAAAAACAAACAGGACTTTTATGAAAAATATTTGGCTGATAGCGGGCCCAACGAAGTAAAGAGGGAGCATTTTTCTGCCCAGCAGGCGATTGAACTAATCCATTCGTTGGGAGGTGTGGCAATATGGTCGCATCCCGCTATTCATTTTTTGAAAAATTATGACCAACTGGAAAAATTTTTAACTGAATTGCTGGCTTGGAAAATTGATGGCTTAGAAGTTTTTAGCCCTTCGCACACCGAAGACGACGTGGAATTTCTCACCGGGTTGGTGCAAAAATATTTTTTGCTGCGCACCGCCGGATCGGATTTTCATGCCTCTGATCCCGCAAGCAAACCCAATGAACTAGGGCTGCACTCAGCCCAAAATGTCGGCGATTTTAATACCTACGGTTTTTCTACGGATGATATCATTCCTCGGTTGGATGACGCTCTCGCCCGCTGGCGAGCGCAAGCAAACTAGACAATTCACGAAAAGCGTGCTACACCTATTAATGAGCCCCAAAAGGCTTTTTAAAATTACTTGAAAACGTGAAC
>JACOYG010000052.1 GCA_016181985.1 Candidatus Nealsoniibacteriota bacterium | reverse complement strand
GGTATTGAATCCATGGGGCCGGGCCGATAAAGAGCAACCATGGAAATAATATCTTCAAGCTCGGTGGGTTTTAATTGTTTGAGATATCTTTGCATGCCGGCCGACTCAAGCTGAAAGACGCTTGTGGTATCGCCTCTTTGTAAAAGTTCGTATGTTTTTGGATCATCCATGGCGAGAGTGTCGATATTGATCGATTGATTGTGAATTTTATAAATCCTGGCCAAGGTGTCTTCAATGATGGTTAAATTTTTAAGCCCCAAGAAATCCATTTTCAAAATGCCCAAGTCCTCTATGGCGTGCATTTCATATTGCGTCACGATAGTCTGGTCGTTTTGCGTCGGGTGCTGCAATGGAACGATATTTTCCAGCGGTTCCTTGGAAATAACCACTCCGCAGGCATGAGTTGAAGCGTGGCGGGCAACGCCCTCCAATTTTTTTGCCAAATCGATCAGTTTTTTTGCCTGGGCATCGCCTTCGTATAGCTGACGGAATTCGTCAATGCTTTTGAGCGTTTGCGCCAAAGTAAATCCCATGGGAACCATTTTAGCCAGCTGGTCGCAATAGCTGTAAGCGTAGCCAAGCGCCCTGCCTACGTCTCTGATAACGGCTCTGGCCGCCATGGTTCCAAAGGTAATTATCTGAGCCACTTTGTCTCTGCCGTATTTTTGGGCAACGTATTCTATGACTTCGTCTCTTCTCCGATCGGTAAAATCAAGATCGATATCGGGAAGGGCTATTCTTTCCGGGTTTAAAAATCTTTCAAATACAAGATTATACTTCATCGGGTCCACGTTGGTAATATTTAAAATGTAAGAAACGATGGATCCGGCCGCTGAGCCTCTGCCCGGCCCCACCACGATCCTGCTTTCTTTCGCCCAATTAACGAAATCTTGGACAATCAGAAAGTACGAAGCAAAACCCGTTTGCTTGATAACCGAAAGTTCGTATTCCAACCTGTCGATTATTTCCTTCCCTGGAATAGAATATCTTTTTTCTATTTTTTGATAACAAAGCTCCTTTAAGAAATCATCGGTATTTTTTTCTTTGGGCAAGTCAAAATAGGGAAGCTTGGTTTTGCCTAGTTCAAATTGGAATTCGCACATCTCTTTTATTTTTTGCGTATTTTCAATTGCTTCGGGAACATCTTTGAAGGAGTCAATCATTATTTGAGGACTTTTTAAAGAGAAGTCCTCCTCTTTCATGCTCAATCTTTCCGGGTCATTGATGTCGGCTCCGGTGTTTATCAACATTAAAACGTCTTGGGCTTCGGCATCTTCCGGCCTTAAGTAGTGAGCATCTTGAGTAGCCACTAATGGAATTCCTAATTTTTTAGAAAAAGCGATAAGAGTGTCGTTAATTTTTTGCTGTTCCGGAATTTTGGGATGACTTTGCAGTTCAAGATAAAAATTGTCTTTGCCGAAAATGCCCTGATATCTTAAAGCCAGCTCTTCGGCTTCCTTTAATTTCTTAGCCAGAATGAATCGGGGAATTTTTCCCTGCATGCAGGCAGTTAAACCAATCAACCCGTTTGCATGCTGGGCCAGCAGTTCTTCGTCAATTCTCGGTTTGTAATAAAAGCCCTCCAAGTGCGCTTTGGTGATCAGTTTGACTAGGTTTTTGTATCCCTCCTCGTTTTTTACCAAAAGCACTATATGATATTTTTTATCATCGATGCCCGGCCTTTCTTGGCGCATTCCTTCAAAGGCCAAATAAAGTTCGGCGCCGATGATCGGTTTGATTCCCATGGCTTTGGCTTTTTTGTAAAACTCCACGGCTCCGTATAAAACGCCGTGATCGGTCAGGGCAACGGAATCCATGCCCAATTCTTTGACGTAATTTAAAAGCTCGTCGATTTTGGGCAAACCGTCAAGCAGAGAATAGTGCGAGTGAACATGCAGATGCGTAAATTTCATATTGGTGTATTATTGCCACTTCGCGGCATAATTGTTCGTTCGGTTAAAATACAAATAAATTTGTATTTTTCCCTTACTCTCAATTATACTAATATAATATGACTCGAGCAACTCTTCAAGAAGAAAAAAATTTATGGAAGGAGGGATATAAATTTGTGGCCTGTTTGGATGAAGCGGGCAGGGGACCTTTGGCCGGGCCGGTCACGGCTGCGGCCGTGATGATAAATCAGAAGCACGAAGCACGAAATCCGAAACAATATCTAAATTCTAATTTTCCCAATTCAAAATCGGTTTCGAATTTCGGATTTCGAATTTCGGATTTAAAACTTCGTGACTCAAAACAGCTAACACCAAAGACAAGAGAAAGATTTTATAAAATCTTAACATCGCATTCTGAAGTTATGTGGGGAGTGGGAATTGTTTCAGAAAAGATGATTGATAAAATAAATATTTTGGAAGCGACGAAATTGGCGATGGTAAAGGCGGTAAAGGATTTGGAAGCGAAAAACGGATATTCGGGAGGTCCGACCTCCCCCGTAATTTTGGGGGCGCTCGGACCTCGCGAAATAGATTTTTTGATTTTAGACGGAAACTTTAAAATAGATTCGCCCATTGCTCAAAAATCTATTATCAAAGGCGACGAAAAAGTTTTTTCCTGCGCCGCGGCTTCAATCATTGCTAAAGTCATCCGCGATAGAATAATGATGAAATACCATAAAAAATATCCGCAGTACGGATTTGACAAACACAAGGGTTATCCCACAGAATATCATTATCAGATGATCAATAAGTACGGCCCTTGTCAAATCCACAGAAAAAGCTATATACTGTATAAAGAGTAAATAGTAATTAAATATTATGGGTGGAGTACCAAAACAACGAAAAACAAAATCACGGCAGGCCAACAGGAGAATGCATCTTTATATAAAGAGCAGTTCTTTGGTTTCTTGTCCGAAATGCGCAAAACCTGCGTTGCCTCATACCGTTTGCCAGAATTGCGGCACTTATAAAGGTATGGATGTTGTTGACGTTATGAAGAAACTCACGAAGAAAGAGAAGAAGCAGAAAGAAAGAGAGATACAAGCAAGCGATAAATCCGAAGCACGAAATCCGAAATCCGAAACAAATTCAAATAATTAAAATTCAAAACAGTTTAGAACATTAGAATTTTTAATTTAGATATTGTTTAGAATTTCGATATTCGAATTTCGAATTTAAACTTTTTTATGGCTTCAAGGCACTTATCTCGCTCCATAGCGATGCAATCTTTATACGAATGGGACTTCAACGGCAAGAAGCCCGATTCTTTGGATATAATCGTTGACAGGAACATCAAAGAATACGGCCCCGGGCTGGAAGATTCCGGTTTTGTCAAGCAGATAATTAAGGGAGTCATGGATCATCTTCCGCAGATTGATAAAATCATTGAAAAATCAGCTCCCGAGTGGCCCATAGAACAAATAACCAGTGTTGACAGGAATGTTTTAAGAATAGGCCTTTATGAGCTTATTCACGCCAATAAAGAAGAGGTGCCTCCCAAGGTTGCCATCAATGAAGCCATTGAGCTGGCAAAATCTTTCGGGGGAGAGAGCTCCGGAAAATTTATTAACGGAGTTTTAGGCACCGTTTACAAAGAAATCGATAAATCAACGAATAACGAATAAATTGCGAATATACGAATTCGTAAATTCGTAACGGATTCGATATTCGCTGATTTTTATGAAAGATTTTTCTTTATTAGAAAAAAAATTAAAAGTTAAGTTTAAAAATAAGGACTTATTGACCCAGGCCTTCACTCACAGGTCTTATTTGAATGAAAATCCTAATTTTGGGATATCCAACAATGAAAGGCTGGAGTTTCTGGGCGATGCGGTTTTGGAACTGGCCGTAACAGAGCACCTTTTTAAAAAATATCCCCAAAAACCCGAAGGCGAACTTACCAGTTGGCGGGCATCATTGGTCAACGCTAAGATTCTTTCCAGAATTGCTCAAGAATTAGAATTCAATGATTTTCTTTTGCTGAGCAGGGGAGAGTCAAAGGAGATGGGCAAGGCCAGGCAATATATTTTAGCCAATACTTTTGAGTCCTTTGTCGGAAGTTTGTACCTTGACCAGGGCTATAAGCCATGCCAGAAGTTTATTGAAAAAAATGTTATTCAAGAACTTCCGGCGATACTTGAGTCGGAACTTTATAGAGATTCAAAAAGCCGTTTTCAGGAAGAGGCCCAGGAAAAGGCAGGTATTACCCCGATATATAAAGTAACTAAAGAGTGGGGGCCCGACCATGCCAAGCATTTTATCATCGGCGTATTTTTAAAGGATGAATTAGTGGCGGAGGGGCAGGGCTCTTCAAAACAGGAGGCCGAGGAGGCGGCGGCGAGGAGGGCGCTTGAAATAAAACAATGGTAGTGGTAGTATTTAAACCAGCATTAAAACTATGTTAGTATTGAGACTTTTTAGAGTAGGTAAAAAAAATCAACCGTCTTTTAAGATAGTTGTAACAGATAAAAGAAATCCGACGCGAGCCGGCCGTTTTGTGGAAGAAGTCGGTTTTTATAATCCCGTAACCAAGGAGAAAGTTCTGTCAAAAGAAAGAGTTCAGTATTGGCTTTCTAAGGGAGTTCAGCCGTCTCCCACCGTTTATAATTTACTGGTAAAAGAGGGAATAGTGGAGGGCAAAAAAATTGCCGTACAAAAGAAATCCAAAAAAGCGGCTCCTGCGCCTGCAGCGCCGGTAGCCGTTCCAGCCGCAGTTCCAGCCGCCCCGGCAGCGCCATCCGGGCCCGTAGCTTAGTGGTAGAGCGCCTCATTTGCAATGAGGAGGTCGCCGGTCCGAGTCCGGCCGGGTCCACTCGACTCGTTAAGGCTTCGTAGCGTAAGCGGACTTATCCACAGGGGAGTGGATTTTTTGTTTTGGGTAAAAATGGTATAATAACTAAATGGGTTCACCCTATTATTTGTAAAGGTCGAAAGATAAAAAACAATAATAAATTAACAATTAATAATACAAAAAATGATTGCAGAATGGTTTACAGCAACAACCGACGCATTAATTAACCTTTGGCAGGGATTCTTAGGTTTTATTCCTTCTCTGATCGGAGCAGTTCTGATTTTTGTTGTCGGTTGGATTATTTCCGTAGCTTTCGGAAGATTAGTTGCGGGAATACTAAAAAAACTTAGGTTTAATCAGATATTTGAAAAAGGCGTCTGGAAAGAGGCTTTAATGAAAGCCGAGGTTAAAGTCGACGCATCCGGATTCGTGGGAGCAGTAGTCAAGTGGGTTCTGGTGATCGTCTTTTTGATGGTCGCCGTAGAAATTTTAGGATTAGTCGGATTCGCCGGCTTTTTAAACAATGTATTGGGATATGTTCCCAATGTCATCATCGCCTCCTTTATTTTCGTTGTGGCGGTGATTGTCGCTGACTTACTGGAAAAAGTGGTCAGGGCAACAGTAGAATCAATCAAGGTTGGATACGGCCATATCGTAGGAGTAATTGTCAGGTGGTCAATTTGGATATTCGCTTTATTGGCCATCTTAATGCAATTGCAGATTACCCCGGCCTTAATTCAAACTATCTTTACCGGTTTTATCGCATTGGTAGTCATAGCCGGAGGCATCGCTTTTGGCTTGGGAGGCAAGGAGGTC
The DNA here is from genome assembly GCA_016181985.1 of Candidatus Nealsoniibacteriota bacterium. Taxonomy (GTDB): domain Bacteria; phylum Patescibacteriota; class Minisyncoccia; order Minisyncoccales; family MHMH01; genus JACPGX01. The sequence continues at coordinate 8,976 of JACOYG010000052.1, read as the reverse complement.
GCAGGGGAAATAGTGAAAGACATGTATAGGAAATTAAAAGGGTAAAATCCGTTTTTGACTATTTTTATAACCGAGTACATAATATAAATGTACTCGGTTGTATTTTGGGGCGCATAGCTCAGTTGGTTAGAGCGTTGCATTCACATTGCAAAGGTCTCTGGTCCGAGTCCAGATGCGCCCACATGAAAAATAGATCATTTACGCTGATAGAGCTTCTCGTAGTTATTGCTATCATTGGCGTCCTCGCCAGCGTGGTTTTAGTTTCCATGGCCGGACTGCAGAGAAAAGCTAAAATTACTAAAGGATTGGAGTTTAGCCAGAGCGTTCAGCGCGCTCTAGGCGCTTACGCCGTAGGCGTGTGGAGTTTCGAAGAAGGTTCCGGTATTACGGCCAAGGATAGTTCCGGCTATAATAATAATGGCACGATTAACGGAGGCGCTGTCTATACTGACAATACGCCCAATAACGAGATCGACAAAGGGCAGGGCGGATATGCTTTGAATTTTGATGGCATTGATGATTATGTCGATGCCAATATTGTAAGCGGTCTTTTGGTCGGCGGAAAATCTATCACTTATGAGGCCTGGGTTTATCCTATCTCTTTCAATGGTTATATCGTAGGTCCATTGTATGGTGAGCCGATGGGCGTCTTAATCAATAACTCCGGATTGCCAGGCGTCAGATTCTTTGATACCGGTGGCGGCGGTACCACTTATTATTACGCAAACAGCGGCTTAACTTTAAATAAATGGTCTCATATCGCCGTAACTTTTGAACCAAATATCATAAAATTCTATATTAACGGCCAGCTTGATAAGTCTAATAGCACCATCGTCATGAAGGCCAGCGCGATAAGTAATATCCGTATCGGCCAAACGAGCGCAGGCGTCGGTTATTTCAACGGTCTGATTGACGAAGTCAAGATATATGAGCAAGCGATATCCGTAGGCCAGGTTCAGCAGCGCTATGCCGAGGGTTTAGCGGGGCACAAAAATATCGCGCTTGAGTAAAGTGTTGTATAATATAACCAATGGGGCAGAATATTTTTTTTCAATACATCGAGTGGCAATTCGTTGATTCTGCCAAGGGTATTTTAAAAGCATGGAAAAACTGCTTGAGTTTTAATTTGAATTACTGGTCGGTTGTTCTTTTACTGAAAACTTTTTTTTCGCATTGGCGCAGGTACGGATATTCTTACGGCAAAGATTTTGACTTTAAAAGATATTTTGAAGTTTTTACCTTTAATATTATTTCAAGAGTTATCGGCGCTATCTTGAGGAGTTTCCTTATTGTTTTCGGCCTTTTGACTGAAATTTTTATAATCATCGCCGGTCTTTCGATATTTTTATTCTGGATATTCTTGCCGTTTTTAATAATTTTCGGAATTTTTTATGGATTCAAACTTTCATTTTAATTTAAAAGAAACAGGAATATACAGGGCTTTAAGGTGGGCATGGGTGTTTAAAATAGCGAAAATAGGACAAAAGATATATTTTATTTTATTTGTTTTATCTTTATTAGTATTTTTGTTATCCCGAGAATCAAGCTCTAAAATTTTAGGTTTAGCGATTATTTTTTCATCGCTTTTTGCGAATTTGAGTTTAAGAACAGCTTTTTTCAACCAGAAACTGAAAAATCCTAAGATAAAAAATAACGATAACTTAGCGGAATTTTTGGATTTCGAAGCGGCCAAAGCCATTCAAGCGGCCGATGAATTCGCACTATCCTCGAAACTGCCTCCGACCAATTCAACCTGTTTGTTCCATTTTCTCCTTGAAAAGACATCCGGTCTGGAATTTGTGTTTTATAGGGACCTTTTGAATATAAAGGAGATTAAGTCTGTCTTGAAAAATAAAATTAAAGAGTACCGGGAAAAAGATAAGCCGGGCCTCGGCTACACTCAAGATTATCAGGGCACGATTTCAGAGTCGCTAAAAATCGCCAAAGAAAGAAATCACCAAAGAGTTGCTGTCGGAGATATTTTGAGCGCTTTGGCGGCTCACGATCCGGTTTTCCAGAAAATACTGCTCGATGCCGATCTAAAAAAAGAAGATATAGAGAATCTGACTTGGTGGCAGGAATCTTTAAAAAATAGAATTGAAGAAAGCAAGAAATGGTGGGAATATAAAAATTTAATGAAAAAGGGAACCTTGGCCAAGGAATGGACTTCAGGATATACTTTAACTTTAGATAAGCATTCCATTGATTGGAGCGAGACAGCCAAAAGGCAGGGGTTTCCCGAAATTATCGGCCACAAAGAAGAAATCGAACAGGTTGAGAGAGTTCTAGGAAGGCGCGAATATAATAATGTTTTATTGGTAGGAGAGCCGGGCGTTGGCAGAAAAGCCGTTATCCAGGGCTTGGTTGAAAAATCGGCTTTTGGCGAGAGTCTTCCCAGCGTTAATTATAAAAGAGTCGTGGAATTGGACTTACAGTCTTTGCTTGCCGGGATTTCCGAGCCGGGACAAGTGGAAGCCGTGCTGGATAATATTTTCAAGGAGACGTTTGCCGCCGGCAACGTAATTTTGATTATTAATGAATTTCATAATTATATCGGGGTAAAGTCCGCTCCCGGTCAAATTGATATTTCCGCCGTCATATCTTCTTATTTGCATTTGCCGGAATTTCAAGTGGTGGCGGTTACGGATTTTGCCGGTTTGCATAAAAATATCGAACAGAATCCGGCAATTTTAAATCTTTTTGAAAAAGTTGAAGTTCAGGAAATATCCGAGAAAGACACCCTGATGGTTTTGGAAAATCTTACTCCGGTTTTAGAAAAAAGATATAAATTATTCGTCAGCTATCCGGCCTTAAGAGAAATAATTTCATTGTCAAAGCGTTTCATGTCATCTTTGACTTTTCCTAAGAAAGCCATTGATCTTCTGGATGAAACGATGATTTATGCCAAGAAAGTCGCCAAAGAGAATGTGGTTTTACCAAAACATGTGGCAAAAGTCATAAAAGACAAAACTCAAGTGCCCGTGGGAGAAATGGACGTTAAAGAAAAAGCTATTCTGCTGAATTTGGAAAATTTGATCCACGAAAGAATTATCAATCAGGAGCAAGCGGTCAAAGAGGTTGCTTCCGCCCTAAGAAGAGCTAGGGCCGAAGTCCAGGTAAGGTCGGCTCCTATGGGAAACTTTCTTTTCCTGGGGCCTACCGGAGTCGGTAAAACGGAAACTTCCAAAGCCTTGGCGGCAATTTATTTCGGTTCCGAATCGAAAATGATCCGGCTTGATATGTCCGAATTTCAGGATACGAAAGATATCCCGCGGCTGATCGGGTCTCCCGGGGAAGAGGGGTATTTAACCACCAAAGTAAGGGAAAATCCCTTTTCAATAATACTTTTAGATGAAGTGGAAAAAGCCCATCCCAATATTCTAAATCTCTTCCTTCAGGTTTTAGATGAAGGATTCTTAACGGACGGCTTAGGCAGAAAAGTTGATTTTAAGAGTTCCATTATTATTGCTACCTCTAACGCAGGTTATCAGATTATTCTGCAGGTCTTGGCTGAAAAAACCGATTGGTCGGCGGTTAAAAAGAAACTTTTGGACTATGTTTTCGAAAAAGCGATTTTCAGGCCGGAGTTCATCAACCGTTTTGATGCCGTGGTGGTTTTTTCGCCGTTATCAAAGGAACATCTTTTAAAGATCGCCGAGCTAATGCTTCAAAAATTGAAAAAAAATATGGAACAAAAAGGAATTAAGTTTTTGATTACCTCGCCCCTTAAGGAGAAAATTGTTGAATTAAGTTATGACATTACTTTCGGCGCCAGAGAAATGAAGAGGGTGATTCAGGATAGGGTAGAGGACATTTTGGCCCAGGCCTTGCTGTCCGGCGCATTAAAAAGAGGAAACACCGTAGAAATCGATCCCGCTGAATTTAAATTGAAGATTCAATGAGCCGATCTTCTATCTTACTGATTGCCCCGGTTTTTTTAGCTTCCGTCGCTGGCGGAGTTTTTATTTTAAATACAGACAAACAGGTAATCGTTGAAAATACGACCTTGCCAATTTCGGGAGGTTCGACCGAACCTCAAGACATAGCTGCAGTTGCCACCAGTACGGAAATTACTAAAGAAGAACTGATTGCTAAGGCAGAAGCCGTTATTTACGAAACTCAAAAATTTATTGACGAAGAAAAAGCAAAATCGGCCTTAATTGAGGCAGCACAAGAAAAATCAAGCAAGGTGAAGGGAATATATATCGGATCCGGTAGGCCGAATAATTTTAAAACGCTTTTAGAGCAAACCGAGTTAAATGGTTTGGTTGTTGACATAAAAGAGGCTTATGGTCAAAATTTGCCAGTTTCCGTTAAGGGTTTTATATCTCAATTCCACGAACAAGGCGATTGGATGATAGCCAGAATTGCAGTTTTCAGGGATTCTTCTTTAATAAACGAAAAGCCGGATTGGTATCTCGCAACCGGTACCGTCGCCGGCGCCACAACAACCCCGCTTTGGCGAGACGATGCGGGGCAGTATTGGCTGGATCCCGCCAATGAAGAAGTGCAAAATTATATAATTGAATTTTCAAAAAAAGCGATTGATTACGGTTTTGACGAACTGCAATTTGATTACATAAGATATCCGGACAGTTATTACCGCGTTCCGGGAGCGGAAAAAATAAAAGCGATCGGTAATTTTTTCTCTAAGCTTTCCAAGGAATTAAGAGATTATAAGCCGTCAATTATTCTTTCCGTAGACGCTTTCGGCTACGTGGCGACCCAGTTCAACAGTTACGAAATCGGCCAGCGATTAATTGATGCCGGATCGTATTTTGATTATATTTCTTTCATGCTTTATCCCAGCCATTTTTACGGCGGTTTCATTATGTTGGAAGATTCTAAACGGCAAATTCCCGCCGTATATTTTCCATACAAAGACGAAAGCGCCACTTCTACCGATTATTTAGTTTCCAGTAATCCATACCAGGTAATTTCAAGGTCAATTTTCGCCTCCATTGATTATCTTGAATCTCATAGGCTCAAGGCCAAGATTCGTCCTTGGCTGCAGGATTTTGATCTAAAAGCTGATACCGCCCGTGGAATTTTTTATGATGCGGAAAAAGTTCGCTCGGAAATTTCCGCCGCCGAAGACGCCGGTTCATCCGGCTGGCTCCTCTGGAATCCCTCGTATATATACACCAAAGAAGCGTTAAAAAATGAATAATAGCAAAATTATAATAAAAATTACTTTGCGCGGAACCATAGCTATAGCAACGGTTCCACGCATCTATATTACTGTATCGGCGCAGAAAGTTGCCGCGATTTCAATAAATAAAATATCGTAAAATACTGCAGAAGCCTGATTTCTGCAGTTTTATTTTATAGTTGGGGACAAGGTGTGGAAAAGTAGGCCTTCTAGGGGGCTTTTTAAGTGGTTGACGAGGATTCTTAAGTGGGCGATAATGGTACTGTAGTGGGAGATAGTGGATAAATCTGGGGATAAGCCTTAAAATAGGGGATAAGTAAATGTTAATCGGCGAATACAAACATACAATCGATAGTAAAAAAAGATTGGCGATTCCGGCTAAGTTCCGGCAGAGTTTAGGTGAAAAAGCGGTAATCACCAAAGGCCTTGAAAATTGTTTAGTGATTTATACTTTAAAAGAATGGGAGAGACTTGCTAAAAAATTGGAGGACATGCCGAGCTCTCAAGCCGATGCCAGAAATTTTGCGAGAATGATGCTGTCCGGAGCTTCCGAGGCGGAGCTTGATAAATTGGGAAGAGTTTTAATACCAGATTATCTGAAAAATTACGCCTGTTTGAAAAAAGATATAGCGATTCTGGGATTATCAAATAAAATAGAAATTTGGGACGGAGAAAAATGGGAAGAGCATAAAAAGAGGACAGAAACAGAGGCGGGCGATATCGCCGAACGTCTTAAGGAATTAGGTATATGATTTTAGAAATTAGAATAATTAGAAATTCGTAATGCATATTCCTGTTCTTCAAAAAGAAGTTATCAAGTATCTTGACCCCAAACCAAATGAGAATTTTATTGATTGCACGGTCGGGGAGGGAGGACACGCTTCAGCCATTTTGGAGAAGAACGGCCCCAAGGGAAAGATTTTGGGAATAGATAGAGATCCCGGGCAAATTAAAAATTTAAAATTTAAAATTAAAAATTGGGAGAAAAGAATCATTCCCGTTTGCGATGATTATGTTAATTTAGGAGAGATAGTCAAGGAAAATAAGTTTGGACCAGTGAGCGGGATTCTTTTCGACATTGGTATGTCCAGCTGGCATTTGGAAGAATCGGGCAGGGGGTTCTCTTTTAAAAGAAAAGAACCGCTCGATATGAGATTTAACGCCAACGGCGCCCTCACCGCAGAAAAGATCGTTAATTATTGGTCAAAATTCGATATCGAGAAAATTTTGCAGGATTACGGCGAAGAAAAGAAAGCGGATCGTATTGCGCAAAAGATCATCGAAGCGAGAAAATTAAGGCCGATAGCAAATACTTTGCAATTGGGAGAAATTATAAATAAAGCGGGCGCCTCCTCCCAACAAACTTTCCAGGCGTTAAGAATCGCGGTTAATGATGAATTGAATAATTTGAGCAAAGCGTTGCCGCAGGCTGTTAATGTTTTAGAGACCGGAGGCAGATTGGTCGTAATTTCCTTCCATTCTTTAGAAGACAGAATAGTTAAAAATTTTTTCAAAAATCCATCATTTACATTATTAACAAAAAAACCCGTCGTTCCCGATCTTGGCGAAATAAGAACGAATCCTCGTTCAAGATCAGCTAAGTTAAGAGCAATAAAAAAGATATGATTTCGCCAGCTATCACTCAATCAATTTCGGAAAAAGCATATTTTATACATTTACCGAAAATAAGCTTGCGCAAGATTTTGATTTCCGGGTTTATTTTGATTGCCCTGCTTCTAGCTTTTTGTATTTTTCAAATAAACGAAGTTATTAAAGCCGCTTCTCTTGTTTCCATGTATGAGCAAGAGATTGTCCTAGCGGACCAGCAAAGTAAAGATATGGAAGCCAGCCTTTATCAGGAAAAATCTTTATCTAATTTGGAAGTTGCTTTGAGCAGTTTTAATTATGAAAAAGTCAGAAAGATTTATTATATTCAAGTTATAGATAACCAGGTTGTGGTCAATGCCGGTTTATGAAAAATTGGCGGATTAACTTAGTCCTTATTTTTATATCTTTATTTGGAGTGGCGATCTTAAGCCGCTTGTTTTTTTTACAAATTTTACAGCACGATTTTTATTCGGCTCTGGCAAGGGGCCAGCAAAGTTTTTCCGTAAATATCCCAGGAGAAAGGGGCAAGATTTTTTTTCAAAATCATGATTTGCCGGTGTCTCAGGACAAGAATATTTATCTCGTTTATGCCTCTCCGTTAGAAATAAAACCGGAAGAAAAAGAAAATATCTCCGAAATTTTAAGCAATGATCTTGGCTTGGATAAAGATGCGATTTTTAAAATTCTTCAGAAAGATTCTTTATATGAATTAATTAAAGATAGGCTGAGCGAAAAAGAAGCGCAAGATCTGCAGAGGAATGAATTAACGGGCATTCACGTTGATGAAAAAGGGTTGCGCGATTACCCTTATGGAGAATTTGCCTCGCATATTCTTGGCTTTGTTAATAAAGACGGGCGAGGGCAATATGGCATTGAGGAGTATTGGGACGACATTCTTTCTCGGGAAGGTTCCGATTTGATGCTAACCATTGATTATAATGTGCAGTATCTTGCGGAAAAATTATTGTCTGAAGCTAAAGAGAATTTGAATATTGACGGAGGGACAATTATCGTAATGAGGCCTCAGTCCGGGGAAATTTTGGCTTTAGCCGAATACCCGAATTTTAATCCCAATAAATATTATCAGGAAAAAGACCTCCAGGTTTTTCAAACGGATGCTATTCAGAAAATATTTGAACCGGGATCGGTCTTTAAGCCCATCACCATGTCGGGAGCCCTCAATGAAGGCAAGATTACTCCCCAAACAACATATCGCGATCCGGGCGTGTTAGAGATAAACGGCTGGCCAATATATAATTACGATAAAAAATCTTACCCGGGCAACATAACCATGACCGAAGTTTTGGAAAAATCGATTAATACCGGAGCCGTTTTCGCGGAATCTCAATTGGGCAACGAAAAATTTTTTGAGTACGTAAAAAAATACGGCATTTTTAAAAAAACCGATATTGATTTATCGGGAGAAATTCTTTCTTCAAATAAGGAGTTTAAGAAGGGGCAGGAAGTTAATTTTGCCACGGCTTCTTTCGGCCAGGGCATAGAAATGACCCCGATCCAACTGGTGAGAGCTTTTTCCGCCATTGCCAACGGCGGAAAACTGGTTAAGCCGTATTTGGTTAAGGAAATAAAGAATGCGATTAAAACAGTTGAAATTAATCCGAAAGTAAGCGATAATAATATAATTTCCGCAGATACGGCTTCAAAATTAACCGCTATGCTGGTGAGCGTGGTTGAGAACGGCTTTGGCAAGGCGGCCAGAGTACCCGGTTATTATATTGGCGGGAAAACCGGAACCGCCCAAGTTTCTTACTCGGCTTTGGGCATTCCAAAGGCAGGTTATTCCGACAAGACATGGCAAAGTTTTATCGGTTTTGCGCCGGCATTTTCACCGGAATTTCTCTTTATTTCCGGCGGCAGAAATCGAGCCCATAATATCGAAAATTTTGGCAACCTGTATATTGTCGAGGCACCATTTCTTTTATTAGGAGTTCTCGTTTGTATTCTAAACAGAAAAAGAAAAGCGTTTCAGCTTCTTGGGTGGTGGATTCTCATCTCGCCAGTGGCCGCGACTATCACCAAAGACGCTCCACATACCAATCGCATGTTTGCCATTTTTCCGGCAATCTCAGTCGTGGTAGCCCTTGGAATCGCGTATTTCACCGACGTCTTGGTACGAGTATCTTGGAGGCAAGTTGCAATTGTCGGTGTCGTTTTTGTTTATAGTATGAACATCGCCCTTTACCTCGATCGCTATT
>JACOYG010000051.1 GCA_016181985.1 Candidatus Nealsoniibacteriota bacterium | reverse complement strand
ATCATAACCGCAGGTTTCCCAAAGCTCCTTCATGGTGGCTATAGTAATAAATCTCCGGACTTTGAATCTATCAAGCGGAATCTTGTAATATCTTGCTAACGACTCGGCGGTTTCAATATTACCCACCATAATAAACCTTATATCATCTATGCCAATTTCTTTCATTACCTTAATCTCCGGATTATGCCATGCCATCGGGAAAAGCGGTTGTCGTTCAGAGCTGAACGGATGATAAAAACGGCTCCATGCTTTTTTATAAACTTCACTATCAGAAAAACCCACATATTCTTCCGGTTTGGCACAATGGGTAGCAATAAAATCAGCTAAAAATCTTTTAAAATCTTTTCCGGCCAATGTTTGTTTTCTATATTCTTTTAAAACCTCGGCAAAGAAAGCCGGGTTTTTCTCTTTTGTTAAATATTTCCAATCGTAAGTCGGCCAACGGAAGCCGGCGTCGAGAAGTCTCTTGGGAACATCAACGACATCTTCGGCGGTAATAAAGCAATCTGGTCGGTCTAAAATTTTCTCTTTGAATACGACAGCCGCATCGCCGATGACTACATTGCCCAAACCCGCAAAAACAAACTTATCGAAACCCGCTTCTTGATCGGCTGGAAAGGTATTGCCCCTCGGATGCTCTTCGTTTTTTTTAATTTCAGAAATAGACAAAACCTTCCCCGAATCCAAAATTCTCTCTATTGAGGCGAAACTAGTTACATGAATTAGGGGGAGGTTCTCTAAGAAACTTTTTGCTCTTTCTAATCTCTCGCGATATTCTTCCTCCAAAATTCCTCGCCCATCTCTCTCTATTTTGAGCTCTTCTGAAAACCTCTCTAAATTTTCTTGCCTTTCTTTTTCTGTCCCTACGGTCTCCACGGGCACATCGTGGAGCCATTTTTCCAGCCCCTCCATCTCTCTATTAAATTGCGGCTCTTTTTCCGGCATAAAATTATTATTTTTTAATCCAGATAAAATGCTTTTTTCCTGCCAAGCTTATTTCTTTTTTGGCGTCGAAGCCAACTGCTTCTTTTTCTTCCGCAACCGATTTAAACGCCTTAGCCCCCATTTCTTTCTTAAATTCTTGGATACTCATGTATTCAGGCACAATGGCAATTGTAGAGATTATATTTTTAATGACATAACTTTGGGACACTCCGACTTCTTTGCGTAAATCTCTGATATTCCTGACGATTTCCCTCATTTCGCCTTCTTTTTTGAGCTCCGGAGTAATTTTGGTATCCAATATCAAGGTATTGCTGAAAATAATTTTTTTAACATTAACTTCGTCTTTTATCAGTTCCGATAATTCTTTATCAATTTTATCCGGAACCAGAAGAGAGGCAAGGGGCTGCCTGACTTTTATGCCGGCTTTTGCCCTTTCGGCCAAAGCCGAAGCCACGATTTCTCTGACCCTTGCCATTTCTTGATTCAATCTTTTGTTAATCAGTTTTACATTCGCTTTGGGCCAGCTATCTAAATGAACCGAGTGTGCACTACCCGGCAGTGCACACTTTAGATAAATCTCCTCGCTTAAAAATGGAATAAATGGCGCGGTTAATTTTGAAATCGTTTGAAGGACAAAAGATAATGTCCCCGCGGCTTCTTTAAAACGTTTTCGCGAGCGCCTTATATACCACAAAGATAAATCGTTGATAACGAAATCCTCAATGCTTCTGGCGGCTCCCGTCACATCATACTCGTCAAGTTTTTCCGTTGTCTCCCGAATCAACTCGTTTAGTCTGGAAACAACCCATTTGTCTAAAATATTTTTGGCCTTGCCCGCCGAAGCCTTGGCGAAGGCGGGACTTTTGCCTTCTTTATATGTTTGATAAAAAGTAAAACAATTCCAAAAGATAAGAATAAACTTCTTCAGAACCTGGTCTACGTCTTTTTCCGTAAAGAGCTTTGAATCGCCCGGCTGATTAACGGTATAAAAATACCAGCGGGCGGCGTCAACGCCGTATTTTTCAATAATATACCATGGGTCAACAACATTGCCCTTGGATTTTGACATTTTTTCGCCATTTCCGTCCAAAACATGCCCCTGGGAAATAACGTTTTTATACGGAGCTTTCTTGCCTAAAAGAGTGGCAACTGCCAATAAAGTATAACACCAGCCGCGGGTCTGATCGATGGCCTCGGAAATATAATCAGCCGGAAACTGTATTTTCCCACTAAACGGATAATGACTCTGGGCAAATGGCATTGAGCCTGAATCAAACCAAACGTCAACTACCTCGGGGCTTCTTTGCATTAAGCTTTGGCACCCTGGGCAATAAAATTTTACTCCGTCAATATAGGGACGATGAAAATCCAATTCCATATTTTCATCGTACGGCAAATCTTTAAAATCTATTTTACGAAACTCGCCAGTTCCTATATAATTCCTATGCCCTTCCTTGAAATGCCAAAGTTGTTCATTTGTCCAGCCACGGAACGCGCCCTCTAACAACCATAAAGGATCGCCGTGGCTGACGATTAGGATTCTTTTGTTTTTATATTTTTTTTCTAAATTTTTAACGAACTGAAACATTCTTCTTTTGCAGTCTGGCCAATCTTCTCCATTAAGCGGTCTTTTCCAGAATAAATCTCTCAAATTGAAAACCTTATAAAATTCCGCCATCGGCTTTCCGTTAAAATCGCCAAGATTGATGTCTCTTAATCTAAGATCGTATTCTATTTCTGCGCCCAATTCTTTGGACACAATCTCGGCTGTCTGACGGGCTCTTAAAATATCTGAAGAAAAGATTAAATCGATTTTTTCTTTTTTTAGTTTGCGAGCGGCTAATTTAATCTGCCCTTCCCCTTTTTTAGTTAAAGGGAGCGGCTTTACTTCAGGCCATGAAGAAATTACCTTTTGGTGATTGCGTAAAGAATAACCGTGCCGCAAAATATAATATTTGTTGGTTGAGAATTTTTGTCCAAACAAATCTTCTTTGCCGCCAATTACTTCCTTGTGGCTGCATGATAAACATTGCCAAATCGGCAAAGGGGTGCCCCAATACCTCTCCCTGGAAAACGCCCAATCTTTTAAATCTTTAAGCCATTCGCCGAATCTTCCTTCTTTTAAATGGGCTGGCACCCAATTGACTTTTTGATTGTTTTCAATCAAATCTTTTTTAACGTCCTGCATTTTAATAAACCAGCTTTCTTTGGCGTAATAAAGAAGCGGCGAATTGCAGCGCCAGCAAAAAGGATAATCATGCTCGTATAATTCTTCCTTAAAAATAATTTCTCTTTCTTTAAGGTCTTTAATAATTAAAAAATCAGCGTCTTTGACAAACATTTTATCCCATTCGTAATCGGGCGCTATCATCTTGCCTTCTTGGTCAACCGTCATTAAAACAGGCAGATGATTTTCTTTGCCTACTCTCATGTCGTCTTCGCCGAAAGCCGGAGCAATGTGAACAATCCCGGTTCCTTCAGTCAGGGAAACGAAATCACCTGCAACAACTCGAGCGTCCCGACGCCCGACGTCGGGACGTTCGTCGGACCTCTCGAATATCCGTTCGTATTCTAATCCGATTAAGTCGTCACCCTTAATCTCCCCTACGACTTCTCCCCGCACTTCAACTGCCGCCATTCTTTCTTTGGCTAAAATCAAATATTCCTCCCCTACTTTAATTTTTACATAAGTAAATTTTTTATTTATGGCCACCGCTACGTTTCCCGGCAAAGTCCAGGGCGTTGTCGTCCAAACTAATAAATAGGTGTTGTTTTCTTTCTTAACTTTAAATTTTACGTAAATTGAATTTTCTTTAACTTTTTTATATCCTTGGGCAACTTCGTGGCTCGACAATGACGTGCCGCATCTTGGACAATAAGGAATTACTTTATAGTCTTTATATAAGAGTTTTTTTTGCCAAATCTGTTTTATAATCCACCATAATGTTTCAATGTAGTCGTTTTCGTAAGTGATGTAAGGATGATCCATATCCAGCCAATAGCCGATTCTCTCGGTCAGCTTTTCCCAATCCTGCTTGTATTGCCAAACCGATTCTTTGCATTGCTTATTAAATTCGGCGATCCCGAATTTTTCAATGTCCTTTTTATTTTTCAGGCCCAATTTTTTTTCAACGGCCAGCTCAACGGGCAAACCATGGGTATCCCAGCCGGCTTTTCTTAAAACGCGAAAACCACGCATTGTTTTATAACGGCAAATAATATCTTTAAAGGCGCGGCTCAAAACGTGATGAATGCCCGGCTTGCCGTTGGCTGTGGGAGGCCCCTCGTAAAAAACAAAATCTTTCGCGTTTTTACGCTGTAAAATGCTTTTTTCGAAAATTCTTTTCTCCTTCCAAAACTTTAATATTTCCTGCTCTTTTTGAGAAAAATTCAGCTCCATAAATCTATCTTCAGGATATCACCTTATCTTCTTTTTATCAAAAAAGAGCCGGAATTTCATTGCTCCGACTCTTTAATATTTTTTACTGCCCAAGCATACGCATATATTCTGGCAATGCGACCGGCCACTCGTACAACAACAACTCCACCGGTCCGCCATGAGTCAATAAATGAAGTGGCCCCCTCTCATAAACTCCGCTACCGCCATAAAGTCCGGCAAGAGCGCGATCTGTCTCATCCATTGGACGAAATAATTCTGGCGCAAAACGAACTGTCCCCGCGAAATGAAGCGCATTAGAATCAGGCGAAGACGCCAACACGCATGCTCGATCAATGTACTCTCCGCCCAAAATAGAAGCGGCTTCTTTAGCCGAACGAGCGACAACAACGCAAGATATACCAATACCGGATTTTGATTCATAATTTTCCTCAGAATTTTTCAAATGCCAAGTATATGCTTTCATTTCCATATCTTTCCTCCTGATTTCCGTAGAATACTTTTGATACTAATTACTTACGCAAATAAGTCAAGCTTTTGGGCGCATGCGTAAATTACACATATTATAAAAAAATATTACGTAAAACTGGTACGATGGTATCAGTTTTACGTATTTGTATTTTATATCAATTTGAATATTTTTCTTAAAAAACGTTCTTCTTCTATGTCTTCCGCGATAATCAAACGGATTTCCTTTTGGCTCAGGCCGAAGAATTCGCGCAAAAGCCCTATTTCGTCATTGCATTTATACGGATGAACCCAAACGCTCTTTTGTAGAGGACAAAATCCTAATTCTTTTAACTTTCCCCTGAAAGCATTGCGCTGCAGTCTTTTAAGCTGAGCGATATCGAAAATTACCAATCTCCATTTCTTGTCCCATTTCTTAGGCTTATTTATCTTTAGACTATCGATCTGAAATCTGCCCGCTTTCTTTTTGCCCTCTCGTGTCAGGGAAATGTAAATCTGATGATTCTTGTTTTCAATATTAATATATCCCTGCCGCTTAAGATTATAAAAGGTATCGTAAATTTTCTTTGACTTATTATATTTCTTTCCGTTTTGTAAGCCCCTTAAAAGGTTTGTAGCGAAGTAAGGAGAAGTAGCGGCGATACAAATCGCGCCGGTAACAGCCAATCCCTTCAATGCATCTTTTACAATTTCCGACCTCGGTTTTGCGAAATAATATTTATATTTGCTCATATGATTAATTATAATATAAATTACAGATACGTAAAAGTAGAACGATGGTATTAGTTTTACGTACTCACTCGGATCACTAATGACTAACGCCTAACATTAATAAATTTTCAAGTTCGGAAACTATCCCGAATAAAGCTACATCTTTTCCGGGGAGGAGATGCCCATCAGGGAAAGAGTATTGCCTAAAACTATTTTCGCGGCTAAGACCAAAGATAAGCGAGCTTGGGTTAATTTTTTATCTTCGGAGATAACGCGGCAGTCCTGATAAAATTGATGGAACGATGTCGCTAAATCCGTAGCGTACTGGGGCAATCGCTGAATCTGATAATCGTTGGCGGTATCTTCGATTATCTCTTGAAATCTGATAAGTTGTTTAATCAAGCTTAATTCGCTTGGGTGATTCAGCAATTTTAATATTTTAGATTTTGGATTTTGGATTTTGGATTTCCCAAATTTGCTCAAAATTGAGCAAATTCGGGCATGGGCGTATTGAGCGTAAAAAACAGGATTTTTCTCCGATTGCTCTTTTGCTAAATCTAAATCAATTTCGGTGTGAGTATTCAGGGACTTTTGCAAATAAAACCAGCGGGCTACGTCTAATCCGATCTCATCAACCAAATCCTGAAGCGTAATTATATTGCCGACTCTTTTAGACATTTTCTCTCCGCCCCTTAAGGTAACCAGCTGAAGAACGAGAATGTCCAGGTTTCCCCTGAAACCTAACATTTTGGCTACGGCTTTCATTTTGGAAACATGGGCTTGATGATCCGCGCCCCAAATATCGATGACCCTATTAAATCCCCCATCAAACTTATCTTTATGATAAGCGATGTCCGACAATAAATACGTCGGTTCGCCGGTTTCCCTGATGACCACCCAATCTTTCTCGTCTCCAAACTGGGAGGTTTTCAGCCAAAGAGCTCCGTCTTTTTCATAGACTAAATTATTTTTTTTAAACCAATCCAGAATCTTTTTGATTCTGTTCTTGCGATAAATTTTTTCTTCTTCCGAAACCCACTTATTAAATCTAATCTTTAATTTTTTCTCCAAAAATTCTTTGGTATCTTTTTGAACTTCTTGAGCCAATAAATAACCGGCCTCGCCCTCGTCCAAATTCTTCTTGCCTGCCATGCCGTCAATTTTTGATTTAACATAATCGTTTAGATATGTCTCTCCCCGCCCCAGAGCCGTCTTGCTAAATTCCATAATTTGTTTGCTGTTTTTGGCATCGTTAATAAAATATTCCCGGACCACTTGGAAACCCGCTTTTTCCAAAACATTAGCCAGAGAATCGCCGGCAAAAGCGCTGCGGCCGTTTCCAATGTGCAGCTGCCCGGTAGGATTTGCCGACACAAATTCAATATTAACCTTTTGGCCGCGGCCAAGTTTAAACTCGCCGAATTTCTCTTTTTCCTTTAAAATTTCCTTGACCCGATTTTGCAAATAACTTGGTGAAATAAAAAAATTGATGAAGCCCGGCTCGGCGATTTCAATTTTGCTGAATAAATCCGGCTTGAGGCGCAAAATGCGCGGCTGAAGATTTTCAGCTATTTTCATGGGAGCCATTTTAAACATTTTTGCCAACTTTAAAGCGACGCCGGTGGAATAATCACCGTGAATTTTATCTTCCGGACGATCTATCCCGACTTCGTGGCTTCCCAAATTAGCCTCCGAAATGGCCTCTTTAATTAACTTTATCAAGTCTTGCCGTATCATTGATTCAATTTTATCCTAATTTCTGTTAAAATTAAAGCATGAAGGATCTGGCGGAAAACAAAAAGGCATATTTTGATTATGATATATTGGAACGGTTTGAAGCCGGAATGGTTTTGACCGGCCAGGAAGTGAAATCAATCAAATCCGGCCGGATAAATTTGACCGGTTCTTATGTTGTTTTAAAGAACGAGGAAGCATTTTTGCTCAATGCCGATGTGCCGCCGTACCAACCGAAAAATGCGCCTCCGGGCTATGATTCTGCGAGACTGCGCAAATTGCTTTTAAATAAATCGGAAATTAAATATCTTATCGGCAAGTCGCAGGAGAAACACTTGACTTTATTGCCACTGAGGGTGTATACTAAGAAAGGTAAAATTAAACTGGAATTCGGACTGGCAAAGGGCAGGCAGAAGCAAAGCAAAAAAGAATTGCTGAAAAAAAGGGACGTTAAGAGAGAAATCGAAATGGAGCTGAAAGCGCGAGGATAAAATACGGGGGTGAATTGCTTCGACAGGGATATGAACCAAAATCTGCAAGTAAAATCAAAAATAAGCGCCAACTTATTTAAACAACCCGCTTTCGCATACGCTAACGCGTAAGCTAAGCCATCCGAATCTCTGATTCTCGATGGGGGAATCCGGGTGTTATATTAATCGAGATAGGCAATCGCAGCGCCTCGGGCGATTGTTGAAATCAAGGGGCTAGGAATGAGATAATTTTGTCTGTTCTCCATATCTTATTCCGAACGGCAAAACAGACTAAACTTGTAGACGATTTCTGGCAAGATTTCTGGATCGGGGCTCAAAGCCCCGCACCTCCACTCGACTCGTCCTTCGACAAGCTTAGGACTCGCTCGTGGCAAGCCACCAAAATATAAAATAGTTATGGTGCCCATAAAAACGAGGAGAGTGTCCCGAGCGAAGTCGAGGGACATTCATATTAACCGCACCACTTTGCAACCAAAACCATTAGTCAATAAACAAATAAGGGCCAAGGAAGTAAGACTAATAGACGAAACCGGAAAACAGGTTGGAGTTGTGACGTTGGAAAACGCGCTTCAAATGGCTCAAAACAGCGGCCTTGATTTAATCCAGGTAACGGAAAGAGTGGAGCCCCCTGTTTGCAAAATAATGAATTATGGAAAATATATTTATCAGCTGGGTAAGAAAGAAAAACAAGAAAGACCCAAAGGCGGAGAATTAAAGGGAATAAGGCTGAGTCTTGGCATATCCCAGCACGACATGGAAGTAAGGACTCGCCAGGCGGCAAAATTTCTAAAAGACGGCAATAAAGTCAGGATAGAAATGCGCCTCAAGGGAAGAGAAAAAGCCATGGGAGATTTCGCCAAAGAAAAAATATATAAATTTCTAGAAACACTAAAGACCGTTATACCCAATAAAGTTGAGAGAGATTTAAAAAGAGATCCAAGGGGTTTCTCGATGATCATATCGAAAGGATAATGCAAATACTACGAATTATATGCGAATACCGCGAACAATATCGTAAATAATTCGTAGTATTCGCATATAATTTGCAACATTCGCATTATATTTTTATGGCAAAAACAAGAAAGTCAATTACAAAACGTTTCAAATTTACAAGAAATGGCAAAATTTTGCGCAGGCTTTCCGGCCAGGATCATTCTTTGGCTAAAAAGAGCGGCAAAAGAAAGAGGGCCAGTCGAAAATGGGTTAAAGTTTCAAAATCAGAAATTAAAAAAATAAAGAGACTGTTATCTTACTAAATTTATGGTCAGAATCAAACGAGGTAAAGCCGCCCGCAAAAAAAAGAAAGCGCTCTTCCAGCAAGTTAAGGGTTTTCGCTGGGGCAGAAAAAACAGATTAAAGCTGGCTAAAGACGCTTTGCGCCATGCCTTGGCACGTTCTTTTGAAGGCAGGAAACAAAAAAAGAGAACAATGAGAGCTCTCTGGCAAACTCAAATTAACGCCGCTTGCCGGCAAGAAGGAATTTCTTACAGTAAATTCATTTACGGCTTAAAGAAAAATAAAATTGAACTGGACAGAAAAGTTCTATCTCAATTGGCCCAAGAACAGCCTGAAATTTTTAAGAAAATAGCCGAAAAAGCTAAGTCATAGTATTAAAACTGTCATTAAAAAGCCACCCTGTGCCCCATACCATTCGTGGTCGGGCGGGGTGGCTTTGCTTTCACAGAAAAAATACGAAAATTGTCCAAACAATCATGCAAATTACTCCGAAAAATATTATGCCGCCGGCTAAAATATCTTTTACGTATTTTACCCTTAAATCAAAATTCGGCTGGGCGATGTCTACTGAACGTTCGTGCGCCGTATTAAATATTTCCGCCAGATTAAATACGCCGAACAGCCCAAATAAAACAGTAAATTCAAGAAGCGTTAATTTTCCCAAAAGCGACGGAATCAGCATAAGAAGAGTTTCCACGCTAAGAAAAATCTGGAGATTCTTTTCATGCCTTATGACAAAAATTAGCCCGTCTATGCCGAAAATGAGATTCAAAAAACGCATCAGATACAATAAAACCAATCTTCTTTCTTTAAATCCATGGATAACTTTATTGGCCCGAGTTTGGATAAAAAGCCGCCAGAACCAATTGGCTTTCCATTGCTTCATTTCCGCGACTGCGTCTTTTAAATGCCATTTTTCGCAGCCTATGCGATAAAGCGCGACTACTGCGCTAGTGCGGTCTTTGCCTTTGAGGCAGTGAACAAGCACCGGAAGATTCCAGGAATATTGAAAAAGCTTGAATAAATCTTGCACTTCGTCCGGCTCCGGCCAACGCCGCCAGCTTTTTATCGGTAACCTGACAAGATTGATGTTATTTTCCTTACAAAATCTTTCCTCAAATTCCGGGACATCAAACCTAAGCGCGATAATGGTCTTTATTCTATATGTCTTTTTAAGATAAGCCAGGAATTCTTCGTCTGGTTGGGCTGAACGATACAGTTCTGTCTCTTTGACGGCGCCAAAGTTAAATTTTCTCTCAAGATTGGAGTCAAACATTTCTTTCTCCTTCGGGTCTGATGGGATAATCTCCGGTAAAACAAGCCGCGCAAAAATCACTTGAACAGAGACGTGAATTTAAATCTGATTCCGTTACCGAACGAATAGTATTTTCTAAACTTAGATAACCCAAATAGTCCGCGCCGATCCATTCTCTGACTTTCTCTATATCGCCCTCGAGGACTTGAGCAATCGGCTCCTCATTAATTCTCCCAGTATCTATGCCATAATAACATGGAAAGCGATAAGGAGGAGAGGCCACCAAAAAATATACCTCCCCGGCTCCTTCAAAAACTTTTCCGTATAGTTTTTTAGAACTCTTAAGAAGATTTACAACAACAGGAGATGTAGTGCCCTTAACAATAGAATCATCTATCACAATTACTCTCTTGCCGCCTATATCAAACTTAATCGGATTAAACTTGAGGCGCACTCCCAATTTTCTATAATCCGGCTCATCCTGGAGAAAAGTCCTTTTCTCGAAAGTAAAATGACCGCGAAATAATGCCTCTTCTAATAGAATAATATTAGTAAATTCATGGAAACCGTGGCCGGCCATCTTCGCTGAATCCAAAATAGGCACAATAGCCTCGGCTAAAATCACTGCCCGCGGATGCTCTTGAGCCAAAAACCGGCCCATTAGCTTTTGAGCACGATAAACAGGTACCCCGTCTATTACGCTATCGGGCCTGGCAAAATAAATAAATTCAAAAAGGCAAATTTTCTTTTTAGTATTTGCAGCCCATTTTTTAGAATGCGCTCCCTTAGCGTCAATTAAGATTAACTCCCCCGGCTCAATTTCTTTGACCAGTTCAATGCCCAGGTGATCGAGGGCACAGCTTTCAGAAGAAAGAGCAAAACAGCTATCGCTTTCTCCAAAACAAAGCGGCCTGATTCCAAAAGGGTCTTTGACGCCGATTATTTTATCCCGGAAAAGAATAATTAAAGAGAAAGCGCCTTTTAATTTAGGCAAAGTTTCCTGCACCGCCTCAAAAAAATCTTCTCTAGCGGAAGTTTCGATCAGTTTAACAATAATCCGCGTATCGCTGGCCTCCTCTTCCAGAATTACTCCGCTCTTTGCCAGTTCAATCTTGAGTTCCAAAATATTTACCAAATTACCGTTATGTCCAAGAGCAAAAGGACAGCCCCGAAAATTGCCTTCAATGGGCTGGATATTGGCCCTATTAACCACTCCGCTGGTAGAGTAGCGATCGTGACCCACTGCGGCATTGTCAGAAACCGCCATCCCGCAACTGGCATCGCCTCGATGCTGAAGACCCTTTAAAGCATAGAAAATCTTCCAGCCGATCTCCCCCATCTCGTTGAGAATCTGCTCGTTGAATGCCTGATTGGCAGTCCCCAAGCCGCGATGAATTTTAAAATTTCTCAACCGTAATTTCTTTTCCACTATCCCAAAAATTCCGCAATCCATATACACACCTCCGTGTTTATTTATCAAAGAGCGCCCTCTTCTTTTAATAGCTCACTTTTTTTCTTCTGTCCACGATTATACCCGCCAGACTTATCATAAACCTATCGTAACTTCTTGTGTAAAGAGTGCGATAAGCTCGTTCTTGGAAAAGATGACCTTGCGGTGTTGTGCCCAAAAGGACACAAACACCAAATCTTAGCACTCCTTAGCGAGGCGATAGAGCGGGGTTATTTAAACCAAGAAGAAATTGGGAAGTTTTTTGAAAAAAAAGAAAAAACCGAAGGAGGAGAAAAAATGACGACCAAAAGTGCAGTATCAAAAACTAAAATATTCAATGGTCTTATAGATATTGGTTTGGATAGCAAGGATCCTCTCGTAAAAAGCGCAAGCCGATATGCCCAAAGCCTCAATCTTGATGTAGACAAAATAGAAAAAATACTCGGGCTTCCATTTGTAATCCATCAGTTCCAAACAATTAAATGTTCATTGCGCAGTGCCCGGATGCCAAATGCAGAAATCAACATAACAATCAAGCCATTCCATCCCACCGGTTACGATAAACCAAATTTCTATCTCAGTGTCAATTCTTATACCGTAGATACCGACCAAGGAAAGTATGATAATTTCAGTCTTTTTATGCGTAACGGACTATTGCGCAATGTTATATGCGATGAGAATGTCGACTGGGTTACTTTTGCGGTAGAAAATTTTCCTGGCACCACTACTCTTGTTAGAATAAGAAAATGTGACATCGATGTTTCTGTGGTTGGGCGTGAAAAGAATCCTAATTTAATGATAGCAACCTTTCGTATAGACCAACTTCTTCCTGCATAATAGGAACATAAAGCTCCGATTTCGGTCGGAGCTTTTTTTGTCTACCGATTTTGTCCCGCGATTATAACCGCCGGCTTTGCCGTCCGATCTGATTATCCTAATTATAACCTCATGAATAATCTCGCTATGGTGAGATTATTCGGTTAGTTTTATTTCGGATTACTTAAAAACTGTCGGCTTTTCTTAAGGATTCTTTTGGCGTTATCGAATGTTAATTGCTCTAATGCTTTATCATAAGATAACCATTTAAATCCCTGGTGCTCATAAGAAATCTTTACTTTCTTTGTTTTGGTTCGAGCTAAAAAGAAAACAACGGTCTTCAGAAAACTTTTGTCATCTCTTTTGTAGAAATATTTTATAGTTTCCTTAAATCCGGGTATAAATTCAATGTCTTTAATACCCGTTTCCTCTCTAACTTCCCTTACGGCCGCCTCTTCCGGTTTTTCGCCTTTTTCGATGTGCCCCTTGGGCAGATCCCAATGACCCAACTCATAATGCAGGAGGAGATACTTTATGGTATCTTTCTCTTTTCTAAATACAACTGCTCCGGCTGACTTTTCCGTGGGCATACTAATTTAAGGAGGTCCGATCTCCCGACATATTTGACGGGAGGTCGGACCTCACAATATTTACTTAAAATTATTTATCAATTATTTCTTCTAAAATATCGTAAGTTGAGGTCTTTTTTGCCCAACCCTTGATATAATTTAAATCAGGTTTTGAAATTTCTATAATTGATTTAATATCCTCTATGTGTTTATCGCTCCGAGACTCCTTAATCCAAAGTAATTTTTCCAGTATTAAATCTTCCGGTGAAATAATATAAATATACTTATCAAAAATCTTCTTCTTTAATCTTCGCTTAAATTCCATCGTTCTAAATGAATCTTTTTTACTTAACCAAAAATCAACTTTAAGGCCCTCCTTTAAATGAATAATATTAAAAGTAAATCGCCGTTCGATAGCGTCGGATACGGCGATTTCTGAAATATAAAAATCTTTTTTAAAAATATTTAAAATTTTCTCTTGGTCTTCTTTGCGGGCATCAATCACTATATCAATATCATGAGTGCTTCTGGAAGATCCCCAAAAACTCACGGCCAAACCGCCGGTAAGGACGTAAGGAATTTTGATTTTTTCCAATCTATGAACGACGGTCTTTAATATGGCCACTAATTCCATATATTCTTTCCTGAAGTTTACTTTGAAATTCCTCTGAAGAAATTTTGGGATTTCTGTCCATAATCGCCGTTCTAGCTAATTCCAAAACCGTGGCCCTCAACTGCATGGCGATTTTTAATCTTTCCTGACCGCTTTTCCTCCTCATTATCTCAAAATATTTTTTCTCAGCATCGGAAGCCATAAACACTTTTTATTTATTATACTCCAAAAACATAAAAGTGGAAAGCATCGGTTAAATGTGATTATTTAAAATATTTTAATAATTTTTCCAGCGGCCAGCAATTGATAATGTCTTCTTTTTCGGCCCAGCCGCGGCGAGCTTGGGCGATGCCGAATTCCATCAGATGCAATTGATTTTTATTATGGGAATCGGTATTGATTATCATTTTTACGCCGGCTTCTTTAGACCGGCGAATATTTTGGTCATTTAAATCGAGTCTTTCGGGCCATGCGCTTATTTCTAAAATCGTGCCCGTTTCTTTGGCGGCTTTCAAAAATGCTTCAAAATCAATTTGGTATTCGTCCCGTTTTTTTAAAATTCTGCCGGTAGGATGAGAAATGATATCAACATTGGGATTTCGCATCGCCTTAATCATTCTTTCTGTCATTTTTTGTCTATCCATTTTCATATTGGAATGAATGCCGGCAATCACGAAATCCATCTGCGCTAAAACTTCGTCTTTAATGTCGATCGAGCCGTCTTTTAGAATATTCGCCTCCACTCCTTTTAAAATTTTGAATTTAGGATTTTGAATTTGTTTCGAATTTCGTGCTTCGAATTTAGAATTTAAATTGTCTATTTCTTTATTTCTCTGCTCTAACTGCTTCTCGTCCAAACCGTGCTCAATATGCAGGGCTTTCGTATGGTCGGCTATGCCGATATATTCATAACCCATTCTCATAGCAGCCGCGGCCATTTCCTCAATGGAGTGGTCCCCGCCATCCCAATCGGAATGGCAGTGCAAATCTCCCTTAATATCCTGATAACCAATAATATGGGGCAGTTTTTGCGGACAACGGGTGTCCGCAAGCTTAATTTCGCCTTGGTTTTCCCGCATTTCCGGCGAAATCCACGCCAACCCCATGGCATTATAAATCTCCTCCTCGGTTTGACCGGCAATCATTTTCTTTCCTTTAAATAATCCATACTCCGAAAGTTTAAGTCCTTTTTCTATGGCAATTCTCCGAGTAGCTATATTGTGTTCTTTTGAACCGGTAAAATACTGCAAGGCAGAACCATAAGACTTTCTTGGCACCACCCTGATATCAATATCAAATCCGTGGGTGGAGCGAAGAGAGATTTTCGTCTCGCCTTTTCCCCACAGCTTTTCGTACGGAATATGGGAAAGCGCGTACGCAATGACTTTCTTGGGATCTCTCGAGGTAACAAGAAGATCGATATCCCCCACGGTTTCTCTCATGCGGCGGAAGGAACCTGCAGGCGATACCTGCTGTATAAGCCCACTCTCCTTCAGGAGAAGCTCGTAATCTCGCACAAAAGGATAGATATCTCCGAGGAGCTTCCTGCCTTCTCTCCGTTTTGCAAACTCAATGGCTTCAAGGATATTCCGCTCCGTCTTCTCTCCAAAGCGAGGGAGCTTGCGAATCCTCTTTGCTCTTGCAGCTCTCTCCAATTCTTTCAGATTGCGTATCTTGAGCTTGCGGTAGAGATCAGCCACCATTTTGGGGCCTACTCCCTCCAGCGAAGTGAGCTCTTCTACGTCGACTGGCATTCTCTTTACCTCTTGTTCGTAGAGGCGGATGTTGCCCGTCTTCAAATATTCCTCGATCTTTTCCGCAATACTTTCTCCTACTCCGGGAATCTCTGCCAATCCCTTTCTCCCATCCCTCTTATAGATAGCTCCCACGTCTTCCGCAAGAGATTCCAACGCAAACGCAACTCTCTCATATGCATGAGGCTTAAAAGGCACCTCTCTCATTGCGAGATATAAAGAAATCCGCTGGAAGATTTTGGCGAGCTCCTGGTTTACCATATCCTCTATTATGCTATGTGCGCGAAAAAAAGAGGAGCCATTCCTGCACTAAAGTACAGGAATCGGCTCCTTGACGCAGTTTACCTGCTGTAAGGCTTGCTCGAGTCCTTCTGATGTTGCCACGTATTGAAGGAGTGGGCGAAGCCTCTGAGCGAACATGGAAGGCAATCTTCCTTCTTGCAGAAGCTCTCGAATTACAACCAGC
>JACOYG010000006.1 GCA_016181985.1 Candidatus Nealsoniibacteriota bacterium | reverse complement strand
CAATGTAAAAATAGGTGAATTTAATGATGGAAAAACCGCCGATCTTTCTTTTACGGATCAGAAAACGGTGAACTTTTCCGCGTCCGTAAAAGAAAAGGGCGAATATGATATTTTTGTGAACGGCCAAAGCTACGGGAAAATAACTATCGGCGGCGGTTCTATTTTCTCGGGGTTATTTAAAAATGATAAGGGCGAAAGCAAGGGCGAGGAGCAGGCGGCGAGCCGCGAGGAAAAAACGGGGGAGGACGAAAACATTTTGAAATCAGAAGAGACGGGATATTTTGAAAAGTTCTTCTGGCCGGTTTTCTGGATTATTTTTGCCGCCACGACTATTTTGGTCGGCCTAAAAATAGCGCCCAAAATATTCCGCGCCATTTTTAAACGAACCGGCAACAAGTAGCGGACACTACATTATTATGGTCGCCGCACGGCTCACGCCTGCAAAGATTTATTTACCCTGAGCCGTGTCGAAGGGCCAAAAATCCAATACGCCATCCGCTGTGCCCTTCCGTAGCTTTAAATTCAATACGCCAGCCGAGTGGCGTATTGAAAAAAGCGAAGGAGGGGATGGCGTATTGGGCGGAAACGTTTACCCGCCTAAATTTATAGAATTTTGCAATAAATTCGGCGCGGGGGTTTAATGGGGGAGAAATGCTTATAAACTGTGACACGAGCGGAATATATCTACAATTCAAAATATTATAATGGCGTAGACCTTATTCAGTTGAGGCCGCGCTCTTTTGCATTCAAAACAATTAAAACTAAAGACGGAACTCTGGTTGGACTATTTCAGGGTGAACGAGGAGAAAGATCTGATATTGATTTTGTAATAAAAATCCTTATCCCTGGTGCGGATAAAGTAATGCGACCGCCTACCCATACATTTTGGGTCGTAGATTTGTTATTAAAAATTCCGGAATTTAAGAGTGAAGTAAGAGAAATTGTGCAATATTATATTGATTACTATGAACGCACGACCCCTTTTGGATCGGTTGAAGAACGAAATAATTATCAACTCGAGACTGTTGAGGAAATTTCTACACGCTATGTACAATTGGAACAGCCATACACGCTTTCATTAGATTACGTTGCGACTGTTATTGAGCTCTTCTGTAAGAATGAAAAAATAAACCCCGGAGCATATATGTTTCGCGATCTATTGATTATGCTGAGAGACTATATTGATGGTAGAAGACATTATACTGAGGTGCTTCAGGCCGCGATGCCTGGTTTTAGATAAGTAGATGCGTTAAAAATCACTTCGGTACAGGTAGGCCGATTTTTTGTAATGGTAGATAGTTAAAGTAATATTGGCATCCAACCGAAATGACGTAATCAAGAGTATCCTTATACGCAGGATTTTTGAACCAATCGTTGAGAATATAAATATATTCTACGTCTATATTTAAAGGAGCCATTAGTTTTCGATACTGTTTTTTCTTAAAATCGCAGGTTTGCAATTTTTCATCAACTGATCCGGCAACTTTTTGGAATTTCATCTCAATGATAAAAAGGGTGTTGTTGATGAGCACATAAAGTGCTTCGTCCGGGAAAAGACGCTTGGATACTAATTTCTTCCAGCCAATCTTTCTTTCTACGAGTAATTTGTATAAACCTTGTTTACGATAACTTCGGGCGACTTCTTTATTTTGAAAATAAATGATATTGTTCTTTACGGTATAACCTTTTGCCTTTTTGAGAATATCTAAAATATCGCGTTCCTTTTCAAAGTTAAGCCCCGTTATAGTATTTCCACCTCCTGTGCCTTTCGTTTTCATAAGTTATATTTTATGCGGTTAAATATTTTCTTTTAAGGTTGCGGTCCAGTTCTTCAAATCGTTTGATTGATAGGTCTAAAAATTTAGGCTCGGTGTCAATGCCAATAAACTTCCTACCATGGAGATATGCTGCGATACCGGTTGTGGAGCTTCCTGTAAAGGGATCAATAACTAAATCTCCTTTATTTGTGCTTGCGAGTACTATTCTTTTTAACAAATCTTCTGGTTTTTGTGTAGGATGTTTCCCAAACCTCTTTTCTATCGGTCTGGGAGTGCCCATTGACCAAACCGAGCGCATTTGGAGCCCCGGCTTTTTTAAATTATCCTCCGTCCAATGGCCGTTTTTCATTAGATCATAATTGAATGTGTGTTTTGTTTTTTTTTCTTTTCTTGCCCAAATTAAAGTTTCGTGGCTTGCAGTAAAATATCGACAACTTAAATTCGGCGATGCGTTTGGCTTAAACCAGGCAATATCGTTTAAGATATGGTATCCAAGCGCCTGTAAAGCATGACCGCATTGATAAATTGAATGATATGTACCGCTTACCCAAAGAGTGCCGTGTGGTTTCAAAACTCTTCGGCAGGCTTCAAGCCATTTGTAATGAAAATCATAATCGTCCTTAAAACCTCGGCTCTTATCCCAGTCTCCTTTATTGACACTAACCATTCTTCCGGCATGGACCGTAATGCCTCCGTTTGAAAGATTGTATGGGGGATCAGCAAAGACCATATCAACAGAATTTTCGGGAAGTTCGGCTAGAATATCCAAACAGTTTGCTAAATAAAGTTTGAATTTTGGCTTTTCGTAATAAGTTTTACTCAGTTTTTCAGGTTTTGTTTTTGCTGTTTCAAATGATATCCATCTTTCAACTGGCTGTTCGGGGTTTGCTTCCCTGATAATATCAAGTACTACTCCCTGAATAGCTACGTCGTGGCCATTCCGAAAAATAAGCGGCTCCATATTCTTGTTTGCAGGTTGCAAACGAATATGGCCGCGCTCTTTGTAAAATTTCTTTAAAGTTGCTTCGTGATTGTCTATGAGCGCGACTACTTTTTGGCCGTTTTCGGCGGTTTCTTGCTGTTTTACTAGAACCACATCTCCATCATTGATATTCTCATCAGCCATGCTGTTTCCGGCAACACGAAGGGCATATACATTTCCCGAAAGAGGCAATTTACTTTTGGGGACTGCGATAGTTTCTCTAACCTGCTGATCAGTATCCAGGGGTTGCCCGGCGGCAATAGTGCCAAGGAGCGGAATCTTTATGAGTTTTTCGCTTCTAGAAATTTCAATGCTTCGGCGCTGATTTTTCTGGGTTTGCAAATAGCCGGCCCCTTCCAGGGCTTGGACATGCTCATGTATGGTTGCCACCGAGCGCAGCTTAAAGCGCTTCTTGATCTCGGTAAGAGAAGGGGAGAAGCCCTTTTTCTTGATATAGCCGGTAATATAATCCAGTATTTGTTTTCTTTTGGGCGTAAGCATAGTTATCCACAGGATACTTGTATTTTATCACG
>JACOYG010000050.1 GCA_016181985.1 Candidatus Nealsoniibacteriota bacterium | reverse complement strand
ACCCAATGGTATGTGTGCGTTGATCCGCCGATCAGGGTGAGGGTGGAAAATTTCGATGATTGCTTTTTGACAATCAAAATAGGAAGCGAGCTGGGAAAGGATTATCATCTTGAGGGTGGTATTCCCAAGCTTGCTCTTCCCGGCCTAACGGCTGCTCGAAAAGAAAATAAAATTCGCAAAACTAGATATCATGTCCACAATTTTGATCTAGATGTTTTTTATGATCGATTGGAGGGATTGGTTCTTTTGGAATATGAAAAGAAATCGGAAGAGGATTTTCCCAAAATTCCCTTAGGCTTTTTAGTGGGGGAAGTAACCGGCGATCCAAGATTTCGGAATCATAATCTAGCGAAGCTGGATAGTATTCCCAAAGAATGGAAGTGCAAAATTGTTTAAAGGAGGGGAATAATGCTAAGAAAAGTGTTCAAGAAAAAATGGAAGAGTTGTCTGGTGATTACCTGCTCTATTTTAACTTTTTTCGCGCTTATCAATATCCTCGATCCGCCCTCAAAATACTATCCATGGGTTTTCTGGATTGGATTGGGGATTTATGTCGCCATGATTATTGGTGTTTGTTCTATTATTCTGCGCGAGGAAATTCAGTCTGAAAAAGTCATGCAGATTCCGGGAAGCTATCTTTAAAATGATAGTTAAAAGGCGGGAGGTATTCCAAAAAAATGAAAATGTAAAATTGTTTAAGGGAGGAATACGATGAGGAGATTAACTACGTGGGAAGCGATGTGGACGCCGGCAATGCTTTGTCTTTCGCCGATGTATTTCATTCCATTCGGTATTGTTTTAATATTAATGATTGCAAGGGATGAGCGTAATTCTTGGTTAAAATGCGATATTTGCGGATTAACTATTCCTGCCGATAGCGGCAGAATCCGTTGCTGTGATTGAGGGTGTAATTATAAACAAAGGCGGGAGGTATTGACCCCCGCTTTTTTGTTTGCAATAATTAGGTAAGCTTAAATCTATGGTTAAGAAAAATAAGAAAATCAAAAAAATTATCAAAGTCCATTCGACTCGGCTCATGGCAAGTAAAAAAACCAAAAAGACCGAAGCCAAGTTGATTGAGTCGGAAACCGTTCACAAGACAAAAATAAGAGTAATCGGCATCGGCGGAGGCGGTTGCTCTATTGTCGCGGAAGTTGCTCCATATATTAAAAAGGTGGACTTTATTGCCGCTAATGCCGACATTCAGGCTTTGAAAGAAATCGGGAAAAAGATTAAGGTTTTTCCATTTGGCCAAAATTTAACCCGCGGATTGGGATGCGGCATGGATCCTAAGGTCGGAAAAAACGCGGCCCAGGAAGCCGAACAAAAAATTGCTAGCCTGTTTAAAAATGTTGATTTGGCGATTTTAGTTTCATCCTTAGGCGGCGGTACGGGATCCGGAGCCGCTCCCGAGTTTGCCAGAATCGCAAAAGAGCTGGGAGTGATGACTTTTGGCATATTTACCATGCCTTTTAAATTCGAAGGAGTGAAAAGGGCGCAAATTGCCAAATTAAGTTTGGAAAAACTAAAGCCGTATTTAAATATTTTTTCCACTATTCCCAATGAAAATATTTTTAAAATTATCAATAAAGATACTCCGATAACCGAGTCTTTTTCGGCGGTCAACAAACGGCTTTCGGAAAATCTCCGTGGTTTGATTGAAATGATTTATTTCCCCGGATTGGTCAACATTGATTTTGCCGATCTCAGAACCATTCTGGACGGCAAGGGTAAATTAAGTTATCTAAACAGCTCAATCAGCCAGGGACAAAGCCGCGCCGAGGAGTCCATCAAGGAACTTTTAGGCAGCCCACTGAATGAATACAATATCAATGGCGCAGAAAAGATTCTTTTTAACATCACAGCCTCTAAGGATTTGGGGATGGCCGAAGTAGCTTTAATCAGCAGGACTATTTCCGATTTTAACCGCCGGGCAAAGATTATCTTCGGCGTTTCTCAGGATAACGATTACAAAGAAAACTTAAGGGTTACCTTGTTGGCAGTAGGCTGCGGCCAAGAGCCCGAGGAATGCGCCAAGGAGTCCGATCCTGAACCTGATTCCAAACCAAAATCTAGGCCTAAAACGGAAGTTAAAAAACCGGTTGTTCGTAAAAAAAAGCAGACTATCAAGAAAAAGTCAAAAAAAGCAGCGGTACAGCAAGTTCCTCTTTTGTCTGATATTAATTTACCAACTAGAAAAAATGGCCTTGATTTAAAAAAAGAAGCTGAAAAGACCGAGCAAGAACTTTTTGAAGAAGAGAAAAAGTGGGAAATTCCGGCATTTTTGCGCCGCGAAGAAAACCAATAAAGTAAAATTATATGATTCAAAAAGCGATCGTACTCACTGCCGGTTTGGGAACAAGATTTCTTCCTTTATCAAAAGTTTTACCCAAGGAATTTTGGCCATTGGCCGCAAAGCCGATGATCCAATATATCGTTGAAGAAGCCGTAAATTCCGGCATCAATCATATTATTTTCGTAGTTCGGCCCGGCCAAAGCATGGTTTTTGATTATTTCAAGAAACCGGTAAAGGAACTCGAGCAAATTTTAAAAGAAAGAAATAACGAAGCCTCATTGGAACGCCTTCTGCAATTTGAAGATACTTTCAGGGGCGTTAGTTTTTCTTTTGTCATAGAAAAAGAGCCGTTAGGCGACGGGCACGCTATTTTAAAAGCAAAGAAATTAATCGGTAACGAACCATTCGCGGTTTTGTTTGACGACGATATCGTGGAATCGAAAACACCCTGTTCGCGGCAGTTGATCTCGGTTTTTAAAACATGCCAAAAACCGGTTTTATCTCTGCATCGTATTTCTAAAGAAAGATTTTCTTTTTATGGTATCGTCGGAGTGGAAAAAATAGCCAGCCGCCTTTTTAAGATGAAAAAAATCGTTGAAAAGCCCCCGCAAGAAGAAGCGCCTTCGGATCTGGCGGTTGTTGGAAAATATATTCTGACGCCGGAAATTTTCAGCTATCTTCAAAAATTAACCCCGAATTCTCGCGGGGAAATAATTTTAGCCGATGCGCTTTCCAAAATGATTAATGACGGAAAATTGGTTTATGGTTATGAGCTTGAAGGCGAGTGGTGGGAATGCGGAAATCCGCAGGCATATTTGGAAACCAATTTTCATTTTTCCTTAAAACATCCCGAATACGGCCCGAAATTAAAAGAATTTTTAAAAAATTATAAATAATATAATGCTTTACGACCTAATTATTATCGGCGGCGGGCCGGCCGGAGTTTCCGCCGGCATTTATGCCGCCAGACGAAAATTAAATACTCTTTTGATAGCTAAGAGTTCCGGAGGACAAATGGCTAGAAAAGCCGTGGATATTGAAAATTATCCCGGTTTTGAGAAAATTTCAGGATTGGAGCTGATTCAGAAATTCGAGAAGCATTTGAGAAAAAATAAAATTGATATTGAAAGGGATACGGTGGGAAAAGTTAAAAAGATTGAGCGCGGTTTTTCCGTTTCTACCGGTTCTAGAAAACAGTTTGACGCTAAAGCCGTGATCATAGCTTCCGGAGCGGATCCAAGGCCGTTAGAAGTGCCCGGTGAAAAAGAATTTATCGGTAAGGGCGTTTCTTATTGTACCGCATGCGACGGCCCTTTGTTCGCAGATAAAGAGGTGGCGGTGGTTGGCGGAGGAAATTCCGGTTTTGAAGCGGCTTTATCCTTGAAGGGCTATGCCAAGAAAATATATATTTTAGAATTTTCTCCGCAGATTAAGGCTGATGAAGCCAATCAAAAGCTCGCGCAAAAATCAGGCATTATTGAAGTTATAACCAACGCCGCTTTAAAAGAAATCAAAGGTGAAAAATTTGTTGATTCGGTTGTTTATCAAGAAAGATCATCCAATAAACTGATTACCCTTAAAGTTCAAGGCATTTTTGTTGAAATAGGCAGTCAGCCCGCCACATCTTTTGTTAAGGACTTAGTGGAGTTTTCAGAAGAAGACGAAATCAAAATTGATCCGCAGACCAATATGACAAAAACTTCCGGTCTTTTTGCGGCCGGTGACGTTACCGATACTAAATGGAAACAAATTGTCGTTGCGGCCGGCGAAGGATGTAAAGCCGCTCTTTCTGCTTATGAATATTTACAAAGATTCTAAAGTAAAATCAATAAAAGCTAGAGAAATCTTGGATTCGAGAGGCAATTGGACGGTCGAGGCGGAGTTAGAAACGCCTCAGGGTGTTTTTATTGACTCAACTCCTTCCGGAGCTTCAACTGGCAAATACGAAGCTAAAACCGTTGCTCCCGAGATAGCGGTAAAAAATATCAATGAAATAATCGCGCCCGAATTGAAGGGGAAAGATGTTTCAGATCAAAAGGAAGTCGATAAAATTATTAAAAAATTAAATGTCGGCGCGAATGCCACGACCGCAGTTTCTATGGCAATTTGCCGCGCCGGCGCTGCCGCTAAAAATTTGCCATTATACCGATACATCGCCGAATTTTGCGGAGAACAGTTCTCCGCAGCTGCGGAGAACTGTTCTCCGCAAACCTGTTTTAATATAATTAACGGGGGAGCGCACGCTACGAATGATCTTGATTTTCAGGAGTTCATGATTGTCCCGCAGACAAAGACCATCAAAGAATCTTTAAAAATTGCCTCCGATATTTACCGGGAATTACGCAATAAATTAGGGAAGAATGTTGGTGATGAGGGCGGTTTCGCGCCGGATATAAAAACCGCGGGGGAGTCGCTGGAATTACTTTCTTCCCAAAATATAAAAATTATTATTGATGTTGCGGCTTCCCAGTTTTCCGATGCTAAAAAGAAAATTTATAATTTAGATTATTTTGAAAATTTAATTAAAAAATATTCGATCATCGGGCTGGAAGATCCGTTTGAAGAAAATGATTGGCGGAATTTCCAAGAAATTACGGAAAAGCTTGGTAGGGAAATTACTATTATCGGCGATGATTTATTGGCAACCAATCCGGAGAGGATAAAAGAAGCTCACGAGAAAAAGGCTTGCAATGGACTTTTGCTGAAAGTTAATCAAATCGGCACGGTTTCTGAAGCCATTGAAGCGGCGAAACTAGCCGGATCATACGGCTGGAAAATAATGGTTTCTCACAGATCCGGAGAAACAAACGACGATTTTATCGCCGACTTGGCCGTGGGCATAGGGGCGGATTATATAAAAGCCGGCGCGCCGGCCAGAGGCGAAAGAGTGGCAAAATACAACAGATTATTAAGAATCGAGGAAGAATTAATTGGCTGATTTACGAAATCCTTTTGAATTTGAGTGAATTTCGGAAATCTTTAATCGTTATGGCGAAACTAATTTTACTAAGGCACTTGAAATCGCAGTGGAATTTGGAAAACAAATTTAGCGGCTGGACCGATGTTCCTTTAAGCAAAGAGGGGATTGAAAGCGCAAAAAATATTTCAGATAAGCTCTCCGGAGTTAAAATAGACAAGGTGTATACGTCTCCCTTAATCAGGAACAGGGAAACTACTTCTTTAATTTTGGAAAATTTAGGCAAGAAAGATTTGTCGATTGTTGTAGATAAAGCTTTAGACGAGAGAAACTACGGCAGATTGCAAGGTTTGAATAAAGACGAGGTAAAGAAACAGTACGGCGAAGAGCAGGTTAAATTATGGCGGAGAAGCTGGGAAGAGGCGCCGCCGGAAGGCGAAAGCCTGAAAGATGTTTACGAAAGAGCGGTATCTTTTTTCAAAGAACATATCGAAAAAGATCTTAAGTCCGGAAAGAATATTTTAGTGGTAGCGAGCCATAATAGTTTAAGAGCATTGGTTAAATATATCGAAAATATACCGGACGAAAAAATAATAAATCTCGAGATTACTTACGGCGGTTTATTGGAGTACGAATTCGGTAACGGCATTTACAAAAAATTAACTTAGTTATAAAATAAAATTATATGAATACAATAAACAAAAAAATAATTTTGGCTTTAATTTTTGCTGCGGGACTTGCTCTTGGAGCGGGCGGGTTTTATTCATTCCAGACGCAGAATAGTTTATCGCCGGAAAAGGCCGGCCAGGCTGCCATGGATTTCATCAATAAGTCCCTGGAACAGGATAATGTTACGGCCTCTCTCGTGAGCGTAGCTGAAGAAAGCGGTATTTATAAATTGCATTTAACGATAGAGAGCAACGAATACGATTCTTTTGTGAGCAAAGACGGCAAATATTTATTCTCTACGGCTTTTAATTTAAAGGAGCAAGATGTTCAAAAAGCCGAACAGCCAACAACCGAATAATAATTAACAAAGCATAAAACTATGCCTAAAATAAAAATATATTCTACGCCAACCTGTCCTTATTGCATTACTCTAAAAGAATTCTTGAAAGAAAAGGGCATTGAGTTTGAAGATGTCAACGTGGGTCAAGACGTTCAAGCCCGGGAAGAAATGATCAACAAATCAGGTCAAATGGGAGTGCCGGTGGTTGATATCGACGGAGAGATTATCGTTGGATTCGATAAAGGCAAAATAAGCAAATTATTGGGCATTAAATAGCAAAAACATGATAAAAGTTGCCATAAACGGCTTTGGTCGTATCGGTCGTCTGACTTTCAGAAGAATTATCGACCATCATCCGAATTTAAAAATAGTGGCAATCAATGACTTGGGCGATCAAAAAACAATCGTTCATCTTTTAAGGTATGATTCAAATTACGGCAGATATGAGAAAGCCGAAGAGGCAATAAAAGGCGTTAAGTTTTTCGCGGAGAAAGACCCCGACAATTTACCTTGGGCTGGTTTAAATGTGGACGTACTCATAGAATCAACCGGCTGTTTTACCGATTATGACAGCGCTAAAAAACATATTTCAGCCGGCGCTAAAAAAGTTATAATTTCAGCTCCCTGTAAAAGTCCCGATAAAATTCCTTCATACATGCTGGGGGTAAACGAGGGAGATTTTGATATTAAAAAGTACGATATCGTGGATATGGCTTCCTGCACCACTAATTGTCTGGGGCCGGTAGTAAAAGTTTTAAATGATAATTTTAAGGTTATTAAGGGCTTTATGACCACTTCCCATGCCTATACTAATGATCAGAAAATTTTAGATTTACCGCACAGGGATTTAAGAAGAGCAAGGGCGGCTGCTTTGAATATTATCCCGACTTCTACGGGAGCTGCAAGGTCTATTGGAAGAGTTATTCCCGAGTTGGAAGGAAAATTAGACGGTATCGCTTTAAGGGTGCCCATACCAACGGTTTCTATTTTGGATTTAATTTGCGAAGTTGAGAAAAAAACAACGGCAGAAGAAGTAAACAACGCCTTTAAAAAAGCGGCGCAAAAAATGAAAGGCATTTTAGCGGTAGAAGACGCTCCATTGGTTTCCTCTGATTATATTGGCAATACTTATTCGGCTACCGTAGACATGCCCCTAACCATGGTTAATGAGAATCTGGTAAAAGTTTTTGCTTGGTACGATAACGAATACGGCTACGCCTGCCGTCTGGCGGAGTTTGTCGAATTCATTGGAAAGAAACTTTAATGATGTTATAATTTATTAATATGCCAATGCCTAAAAACAAAATTAAAAAACCATTGACTTTAGATGAATTGGCTGAATACAATCAGGAGGTTTTGTTTCCGGCGCTGGAGGAACGATTTGCGACCAAGAATGATTTACGGCAGATGAAAGAAGAAATAAAAGAAGAAACGAGGGACGGAGTAGAAAAGCTTTTAATCAAAGCGGATAAGATATTGAAAAAAATGGACGACAAAGAAACGGAAGAAGCATCTGGTTTGGCGTTATATAAACGCCATGATCAAAAATTAGACGACCATGAAGCAAGAATAGCCAAATTGGAAATAAAGGTCTAAAATCAGACGAGAAGTGTGCAATTAAAAAAGAAGCGGCAAGGCGAGCTTGCCGCTTTTTTATATTTTTTTATTTTTTTCTATTCATGGCTACATTTTTTTGTCAACAGATGGTAAAATAAAATAATGATTAAGAAAGACGAGCTATATTATCCAACCGAAGAATTTAAAAAGAATGCTTGGGTGAACGATCCCAAGATTTATGAAGAAGCCGGGAGCGATCCGGTCAAGTTTTGGGAAAAATTAGCCAAAGAGCTTTTTTGGTTTAAGCCCTGGAAAAATGGATTTTTGCACAAGCCTCCGTATTTTCAATGGTTTGCCGGAGGGAAAATTAATATCACTTCCAATATCTTTGAGAGAGATTGGGAAACAAGGAAAGATAGAACAGCTTTAATCTGGGAACCGGAGCCCGTTAATGAAAAGCCGAGAATTTTCACATACACGGAGCTTTTAAAAGAAGTTTGCAAGTGCGCCAATTATCTCAAAAAAATGGGTGTCAAAAAAGGCGACAGGGTTGGCATATATCTGCCGATGATACCGGAGGCAGCCGTAGCCATGCTTGCTTGCGCGAGAATCGGAGCCGCGCACAGCGTGGTTTTTTCGGCATTTTCTCCGGACGCTCTAAGGGTGAGGATGCAAGACACCGGAGCCAAAGTGTTGATTACGGCCGACGGATATTACAGAGGCGGAAAATTTATTGATTTATTAAAAAATGCCAAAGATGGCATTAAGGAAACTAAAATAAAAAAGCTGGCAGTAGTCCAAAGATCGGGAAAAACGCCATGGCAGGAAGAAAAAGATTTTTGCAAGGCGGCTGAAATGGATTCGGAAGATTTGCAGTTTATTCTTTATACGTCAGGCAGCACGGGAAAGCCAAAGGGCTGTATGCACGTTTGCGGCGGCTACACGGTTCAGGCGAATTGGACCGGCAAATGGATATTTGATTTTCATAAAGATGATATCTTCTGGTGTACCTCGGATTTAGGCTGGGTTACCGGACACACCTACACAATATATTCTCCGCTATTAAATGGCATTACTACCTTGATGTTCGAAGGGGCACCCAATTTTCCGGCTCCGGACAGATGGGCCCAAATTATTGAAAAGCGCGGCGTTACCGTATTCTATACCGCTCCGACAGCCATAAGAATGTTTAAGAGCTACGGCGAAGATA
Organism: Candidatus Nealsoniibacteriota bacterium; assembly: GCA_016181985.1. Taxonomy (GTDB): domain Bacteria; phylum Patescibacteriota; class Minisyncoccia; order Minisyncoccales; family MHMH01; genus JACPGX01. The sequence goes on along the minus strand of JACOYG010000050.1, from coordinate 9,179 downwards.
TTCTTAAAAAATACCAATTTAATAAATTGAGATTGCTTGGTTCTGTGGGAGAACCGATCGATGAGTCAGCCTGGCTATGGTATTATAATAATGTCGGCAAAGAAAAATGTCCGATTGTTGATACTTGGTGGCAGACGGAAACAGGCGGCATCTTAATCACTTCTTTGCCTGGCATGGGGCCGTTTAAACCGGCTTTTACCGGTCTTCCTTTTCCGGGAATAAAAGTTGAAATTAAAGACGGAAATTTGGTGATTTTACCGCCTTTTGCGCCCGGCCTTTTGAGAGGAATTTACAAAAATCCCAAAAAATATTCAGAAACTTATTGGTCGCAATACGGCAAGAAAGTTTATTTCACTTCCGACGGCGCCATTATTGATAAAAACGGTTTAATAAGAATAATTGGCAGAGTTGATGATGTCATTAAAGTTGCCGGCCACAGAATAAGCACCGGAGAAATGGAAGCGGCCATCAATGGTCATCAAGAAATTTCAGAGTGCGCGGTGATCGGCATTTTAGATGAAATAAAAGGAGAGGCGCCGGCCGTATTCGCTGTTTATAACGGAACAAGGCCGGCCGAAGAAATCAAAAAAGAAATAATCAGCCAAATTCAAAAAGTGATAGGTCCGATTGCTTTGCCAAAAGAAGTCTATTTAGCGGCTGATCTTCCGAAAACGCGTTCTGGTAAAATCATGAGAAGAATTTTGAAAAAATTATGGGCCAAAGAAGAATTGGGAGATTTATCAACTTTAGCAAATCCGGAAAGCGTTGATAAAATAAAGAAGATACTCTATGGATAAAAAACAAAAATATATTTTATGGTTTAAGGACATCTCGATAGAAGACGTCTCTTTGGTTGGCGGTAAAAACGCTTCTTTGGGAGAAATGTTTTCTAAATTAACCGACGAGGGCATACGTATTCCCAGCGGCTTCGCCCTCACTGCAAGCGCTTATCGGCATTTTATAGAGGAAAATAAATTGAAAGATAAAATTAAGGCAGTTCTAAAAGATTTAAACATCGCTAATGTCAAAGACATTCAAAAACGCGGTAAAAAAATCAGAGAACATGTTTTAAATGCGCATTTTCCGGAAAATTTAGCAAAAGAAGTTAGGTTTGCATATCGGGAGCTTTGTCGTGAATATGGACTTAAGGTTTCCGTGGCCGTAAGATCTTCGGCTACCGCCGAAGATTTACCGACGGCCTCTTTTGCCGGACAGCACGAGACTTACCTTGATATTAAGGGAGAAGAAAATTTGCTTGTTGCCGTAAAAAAGTGCATGTCTTCTTTATTTACCGATAGAGCAATAGTTTACAGGGAGGAAAAGGGATTCGATCATTTAAAAATTGCTCTTTCTGTCGGCGTGCAAAAAATGATCAGGTCTGATATCGGTTCTGCCGGAGTTATGTTTACCATGGATACCGAAACCGGCTTTCCAAATGTTGTTTTAATCGATTCTGTTTTCGGAATCGGAGAAAATATAGTCAAAGGCAGAATAACTCCCGATGAGTTCTATGTTTTTAAACCGACTTTAATGCAGGGCTACCCCGCAATTATCAGAAAAGATTTAGGCGGCGGGAGGATAAAATTTTCTCTTGGAGATAAGGACATTCTGACTTTGGCAAAATGGGCCTGCTTGATTGAAGATCATTATAAAACGCATCAAGACATGGAGTGGGCAAAAGATGGCTTGACCGGGGAGTTATTTATCATGCAGTCGCGGCCGGAAACCGTTCATGCGTCCCTGTTACAGAAAGCCAGATATTATGAAGAATACAAAGTTAGGTCCGCAAAAAAAATTATTTTAACCGGAATTGCAGTAGGTTCTAAAATCGGCTCGGGCAAGACAAGATTGATATCAAACATGAAAAACGCTTCTAATTTTAAAAAAGGCGAAATTTTAGTGGCTAAAATGACAGATCCCGATTGGCTGCCGATAATGAGGTTGGCCTCGGCCATTATCACCGATGAGGGCGGAAAAACAGCGCATGCCGCCATAGTGAGCAGAGAATTGGGTATTCCGGCGATCGTCGGAACTCAAAAAGCAACAAAGATTTTAAAGCCGGGCGAGATCGTTACCGTTGATTGCAGCCAGGGGCAAGAAGGAAGAATTTATCAGGGGAAAGTTTCTTTTGATATAAAAAAATACGATTTAAAAGATATTGAGAAGCTTAAGACCAAGATTATGGTAAATGTCGGAACGCCGGAAGCGGCTTTTAAGAATTCTTTTCTGCCGCACGATGGCGTTGGATTGGCAAGAGAAGAGTTTATTATTGCAGAGAAAATAAAAATACATCCTTTGGCGCTTTTGCATTTTAATAAATTGAAAGACAAAAAATTAAAAGAACAAATTTCTAAAATTACAGCGGGGTATAAAAATAAAAAGGAATATTTCGTTCAAGAATTAGCTGAGGGCGTGGCGCAAATAGCCGCGGCCTTTTGGCCAAAAGAAGTAATCGTCAGGTTTTCTGATTTCAAAACGAATGAATATAAAAATTTAATCGGGGGTTATCTTTTTGAAGGCCAAGAATCAAATCCCATGCTTGGTTTTCGCGGAGCAAGCAGATATTTAGATAAAGAATTTCAGCCGGCTTTTCGAATGGAGTGTCAGGCCATCAAGCTCTGTCGGGAAGTATTCGGATTAAAAAATATTTCGGTAATGGTTCCTTTTTGCCGCACAATTGAGGAGGGACGGGAAGTGAGGGGATTGATCGAAAAATTCGGATTAACCGATCTTAAGGTTTATATGATGTGCGAAATACCGTCCAATGTTATTCTGGCGGAAGAATTTTTGGAAATTTTTGACGGTTATTCCATCGGATCCAATGATTTGACTCAGTTGGCTCTGGGGATAGACAGGGATAACGCTAAAATTGCCCATATCGGCGATGAAAGAAACGAAGCGGTAAAGCGCATGATTTCCAAAGTCATAAAAATTTGTCTTGAAAAGAAAAAATACTGCGGCATTTGCGGCCAGGCACCGTCCGATTATCCGGAATTCGCCGAATTCTTAGTCAAAGAGGGTATTGAGTCAATTTCCCTTAACCCCGACACCGTCATCAAAACCATCCTCCACCTTTCCAAAATGAAATAATACACGGGTCGCACCCGTGTATTATTATGCCATTGTCTTATTAACGAGATAAGATTTTGCAGACATCGGGAGTCTGTAAAATTAGCGCTTGCTTGCTTTTTGCGGCGGTTTTGCTTAGTATGATTTTAGGTCTTTGAGAAGGAGGAAAAGTGAAAGGATACGATCCGATTAAATTGGCCGAAAAATTAAGGCCGAAGATGATTGATCCGGAAAACAAAAAAGTGTTATTGGCAATTTTGGCCGGAACCGGGCAGGAGAAGGATCTTAGCAAAGAAAGGTTTTTTGAAAATATTTTTAGATCAAAAATATACACTAAACCCGAAGATAGAGAGTTTGACTATTTCCGAGGAGAGCCGGCTGCCGTTGCCGCTCTGGAGCTTGGAGTTTCGCCAGAAGAATGCAACGCCGCTTTTTTGGGTCAAATTAACGGCTGTAATCTGAATTGCTGGTATTGCTATGTGGATAGGATTGCCAATAGCGCGAATCATAAGTACGGAAAGTTTTTCTCGGCCGAAGAATATCTTAATCAATTCCTTGCCGAGAGAAGGAAATTTCAGAGTTCAGCGAATCCCGATCTTAAATTAAACATTTTAAGAATATCCGGCGGCGAGGTGTTTATTGTCCCAGAAATTATTTTTTGGATGGTTGAAGCCATAGAGAAAGCTAGGTTAGAAAATGATTTGTATGTCTGGGTTGATTCTAACTTAGCTACCGGGAATTCTTATTGGAATCATCTGTCTGCAGAGCAAAGAGCTAGGATAGAGCATTTTAGAAATCTTGGCGTTTGCGTTTGCTATAAAGGGTTTGACCGAGAAACATTTTACGAGAACACGGGAGCCGCGCCGGAATTCTTTGATGAACAATTCAGAATGCACAGACGCTTAGTTGAGGAAGGATTGGATGTTTATTCCTATCTTTATCCGGTTACTTCTTCGGCTAAGAATTTAAGGGGGAGATTGTCGCTATTCATGGATAGGCTACGGGAAGAAGTAAGCGAATTTGCCCCGCTCCGCATGGCAACGCCGCCAATAAAGGTTTACGGTCCCACGGAGAAACGCCTTACTCCTGCGAGAAAAAAAGCGCTTGAAAATCAGTTGGAGGCTATGAAAATTTGGAAAGAAGAATTGCAAAAACGTTATACCAGGGAACAGCTTCACATGAAACCCCACGACCTACCAAGCAGATAATTAAAATAAGCCCCGACGCTTGCGCTGGAGTTTTGTTTTGTTTACAATAAAGCCAGAGTCTTATAATTAACCGATTTATGAAATTAAACAGCACTGTTGGATTTGTAAATCAAACAATTTAAATATACCTAAAACTTATCTCGTTAATTATGCTATAGCAGTGGTAGCGAGATAAGATGAAACGGACTATGGGCATAGGAAAATATAAATATTATTTCAAAAAACCGAAATCGGAGATAGTGAAAGATATTTTTAGGGGTTTAGCTATCACCGGCGCAATTTCAGTTGCCGTTACCTCTCCTTATTTTATACAAAATCTTCTTTATTCACGTAAAAAATTTAAAAAATATCCCAAGCAGAGAGTTTCTTCAACTTTTGATAGATTACGTCGAGAGGGGTTAATTTTAATTCAAAAAAGGAATAGTCAGATTTACATATCTCTTACTGCCGAAGGCAGAAAGAAAGCCGGTATGTTTCAAATAGATGCCTTGAATATTAAACGAAATAAAAAATGGGATGGAAAATGGAGATTATTGAGTTTTGATATTCCGGAAAAAAGAAAAATTGTCCGCGAAGCTCTCCGCGGCAAATTGAAAGAGCTGGGGTTTTGTCCTTTCCAAAAAAGCATTTGGATTTATCCATATAATTGCGTGCCGGAAATTGAATTGCTAAAAACATTTTTTGGGTTGCCAGATAGAGAGGCGCAGTTGATTGTTGCTGAAAATATTAATCAAAACGATGATTGGAAAAAGGTTTTTAACTTATCTCGCTAACTATGCTATCGCTCCATTAACGAGATAAGTGTTAATCAGATAGCATAATTCATCGCCATAAATCACTAGGTATTAGACAATTTTTTGAAATATGCTATATTGTCGATCAGGAGGTGTCGCTATGTCAAAAAAAATGGAGAAGCTTATTGGCGAAATTTTTGCAGATAAGAGGGTGGGAGGATTCGGGCGCAATATGGATCGTGCCAAGGAGTTGCGGCAATACGGGCAAAAAGCGCTTGATATAATCCTGGACGAAATTTTCTCAAGAAAAACAAAGGGTGAGCTCTGTTTCTTCGAATACAATTCTCCCGTGTACCACATTCTTAGGGTCGTAGAACATCTCGCACAGCCGCGGCACGCCAGCCGAGTTGCCGAAATCCTTCTCTGGGAAGAATTACTGAAGGAGGAGGACCGAAGTTGCCGAGTGATGGTCTCCAATATCCTGAAAAAGATCGGCGATAAATCTGTAGTCCCGGCTCTTGAGGCATTTGCCGAGAAAGTAAAGAGCATCGAGTATACGGATTTCTACTATAGGGATTTCTACGACAACGACGGCGACACCATTCCTGGCTACGAATACAACAAAATGGACCAGGATGATATCGCTAGTGCCATTGCCGCTTGCAAGGCACGTTAAGACGAAGGGCCCGCCATCAAGGTGGGCCCTTAATATTTCCACGCTGTTCCTTGCGCTGGGTTTTATTTTTAGGAGATTTGTTGTAATATAAAAATAGGTCGCGATTATTAATATTAACATTAGCATAATTTTATGGCGAAAATAACTTTATCTATTATTAAGGCGGATATCGGTTCAATCGGCGGGCATATTAAGCCGAGCGAAAAATTGCTCCAAACAGTCGAAAATTACATAAAAATTCACGGCAAGGGGCTGTTGATAGATTCCTATGTCGGCCATACTGGCGATGACATCGCTATTTTAAGCACTCACACAAAAGGAGTTCTCAATGAAAGGGTTCATAAGCTTTGCTGGCAGGCATTCGTTACCGGCACTAAGGTTGCCAAAATCCAGGGGCTTTACGGCGCAGGGCAAGATCTATTAAAAGACAGTTTTTCCGGAAACGTCAGGGGCATGGGACCGGCGGTAGCCGAAATGGAAATTGAAGAGAGGCCGGCTGAACCGTTTTTAATGTTCGCGGCCGATAAAACCGATCCGGGCGCTTATAATTTGCCGATGTACTTAACTTTTTGCGATCCGATGCATAATGCCGGCCTTTTGCTTTCTCCAGGCATAAAGAAAGGATTTAAATTTGTGATAATGGATGTTTCCTATACTAAGGCCGATAAGTTTATAGAACTCAATACGCCCGAAAACATTTATGATATCGCTGTTTTATTAAGAGACCCGAACAGATTCGTGGTAGAATCGGTTTGGTCGAGAGCCACAGGCGAGCAAGCAGCTTCAGTGAGCACGACACGACTTCACAATATAGCCGGAAAATATACAGGCAAGGACGATCCGGTAGCTTTAGTGAGGTCTCAAAAAGATTTTCCGGCAACCGGCGAGATTTTATCCCCTTATTCTATCGCTCCTTATGTAGCCGGTTTTATGAGAGGGTCTCACTCCGGACCTTTAATGCCTGTTAAGAAAAATTCTCCTATTTCTTTCTTTGACGGCCCTCCGATAGTCAGCTGCTTGGCATTTTGCGTGAAAGATGGTAAGCTAACAGAGCCGGCAGATGCCTTTGATCATCCTTATTGGGATTACGTCAGAGTAAAAGCTTCAAAGAAAGCCGAAGAAATAAGGCGTCAGGGTTTCTACGGTCAAGCCATGCTGCCCATGTCCGAGCTGGAATATACGGGAGTTATGGATACTCTCAAGGAATTAGAGAAAAAATTTATTATTAAAAAATCCAAGTAAATGGTTAAAATAATTTTAGAAAGGAATGTATGCATAGGATGCGGATCTTGCCAGGCGGTTTGTCAGAAATATTGGGAAATGCAGGATGACGGCAAGGTAAACCTTATCGGATCGCAAAAATTAAAAACCAATCTATAGAAATTGATCAGAAGGAGTTTGAGAAAGTTTTCAAAGAAACGGGAGAAAATACTTTGGTTTCTTTAGAGCTACAGGGATCCTCCACCTCCGCTAAAGCTACGACGGATAAAAAAGAAAAATATCTAGTTTTAATTCATGACCTGGTAAGAGATGCCTTAACGAGCTCCCCGTTGCACGTCGATCTTTATCAGCCATCGCTTGAAGAAAAAATGGAAGCCGATATTCCGCTGGTTTTGCAGGGAGAGTCGTTGGCCGTTAAAGATCTGGGAGGCACTTTGATTAAGAATATATCGGAAATCAAAGTAAAGGCTCTGCCGCAGAACCTTCCGAAGGAAATTATCGTTGATATAAGCGGTTTGAAAACATTCGAAGATCATATTTTGATCAAGGATTTAAAGCTTCCGGAAAATGTTGATATTCTCAGAAATCCCGATGAAATCGTAGTTTCTGCCGCTCCTCCGGAAAAAGTGGAAGAAGAATTAGCCAAACCTTCCGAAGAAAAAGTGGAGGAAGTTGAAGTGGTTCGCAAGGAGAAAAAACCTTCAGAGGAAGAGGCCTCCGCTCCCGCTAAAGCTTCGGCGGACAAGTCGGCAGGCAAGGAAAAATAATGAAGTCTCTAAAAATAATTATTTTTATTATTTTTGCTTCGGCTTTAATATTGCCGAAGTTTTTTATTGCAGCCCAGAGCGATTTAGCCGATATTTGCGAGATAGGCAATATTGAAAAGAACTGCGACATCCTTGGCGCCAGCCAGTGCCGCCAGCTTTTGGAGAAATGCGATGGATACTATAAAGATGAAGCCTCAAGAATAAGCCAAGATCTCGGTAAAACGGAGAAAGAAAAGCAAACTCTTAATGGTAAAATTTCCAGTCTAAGAAATCAAATTAAGAATCTCGAATACCAGATTTACCAATCAAATTTAATGATCGGGGATTTGGGCGTGCAGATTAAAGATACCGAATCCTCCATAGACAAGACTTCCTTACATATCGAAGATATTAAAAACAAGCTCTCTTCGGTCATAATAAAGATCAACGAGCAAGATTATCGTTCCTTGGTTGAAATAATGTTTTCTGAAGGGCTTTCTGATTTCTTTGATAATTTAGTGGCTTACGGATTTTTAAACTCGGAAACCAAAACGCTTTTAGGCGAAATAAAGTCTTTGAAAAATTCCCTGGAAACGCAAAAACATTCTCTTGATAATAATAAGCAGGATTTGGAAGACCAGGTATCGCTTCAAACAATTCAAAAAAATCAAAGTTCCAGTTTAAAATCGCAGCAGGAGTATTACTTAAAATTAACCGAAGAGCAGTATCAGCAGCAATTAAAAGAAAAACAAGACATTGAAACCGCGGCGGCTAAAATACGCAGCCGATTATTCGAATTGATCGGCGTGGCTCAAGGCGGCATTGAGTTTGGCAAAGCCGTAGAAATCGCTCAATTTGTCGAAAGAACAACCGGAGTTAGAGCGGCTTTCGTGCTCTCTATTTTAGCTCAGGAGTCTATGCGCTACGGACAAATAGGCGCTAATGTCGGGCAGTGCTATTTAAAGAATACAGGTACCGGAGATGGAATTCGCATTCAATCCGGCGCAAACTCATCAAGAACGATGAATCCGACCCGTGACGTGCCAGTGTTTTTAAAAATTATAGAAGAATTGAATTCCGCAAAAAATTTAGTCAGAGATCCTTTTGGAACTCCGATTTCTTGCTGGATACCGGCTTATTCTTACGGCAAACCTTATGGCTGGGGCGGAGCAATGGGGCCCGCACAATTCATTCCTTCAACTTGGGTCAGGTATGATGACAGAATTTCCAGCATTACCGGTATTTCCGCCGATCCATGGGACATTAAAGATTCATTCTTGGCGGCGGGCATTTATCTGAAAGACTTGGGAGCTGAAAGCAATGAATTTAAAGCGGCCATGAAATATTTTTCCGGATCATCTTGGACATGGTCGGAAGAGCAAAGCTACGGCAACCCGGTCATCCAAAGAGCTAAACAATACCAAAAAGAAATCGATCTGCTTTCAAAATCATAAAAAAAACACCCGCTGCTGTTTCCAGCTACGGGTGACTTGTTTCGGATAGAGAGCTCTAACAGGAATCGAAC
>JACOYG010000023.1 GCA_016181985.1 Candidatus Nealsoniibacteriota bacterium | reverse complement strand
GAAAAATATCCGGAAACCGCCTGGGAAATGGAAACTATAGCGTCGCCCAAGCCATCCAATAATCCGAGTATTGTCATATTGGCTCCCATCACGCTGGTAACGAATATCGGCCACACCGAAAACACCATGTCGGAGCCCATGTCATTTAAAAAAGAGGCTATGGCGAAAATCTTAACCGTTTTTTTATTTTTTACGCGTTCCGCATTATCCATAATTATTTTTTTATAAAATCTCGATCTTTTTTTGCCTCGATGATTTACCGGAAATAATTCTAAAACGGATCCGGGAAATATCAAAATTTTCCGCTAAGGCCTTTATGGCAGCGTTGTTAGCCAGACCGCCGCTGGCGGGCTCTTTCACCCAAACTTCAAAATGCGTTTCGTCAATCTTGTTAACTTTTACTTCTCTGGCCCTTGGCTTAACTTTTACAAAAACTATCATTCCCTTATCTTACCATTTTTTTCCTTCTTAAGATTGCTTTCACGATGTTATATATGATGATTCCGGAAAAACCGCCGGTTATGATGCCGATTCCGCCGTAAATAATCAAAAATACTGGAGCTAAGGCGATTACCGCCAATCCTTCTTTGCCTCCGGCCATTTTTTCTATAGCGCGCGGAAAAAATAAAATAATAACCGTAATTATTCCTAAAACAGCTCCGCTGATAAAAGCCAGCATATTCTTCCCCATGATTTTAAATACTTTTCCTATGCTCATATTTTATTCTAATTAAATTTTCTTTTTTAAATAATTCTTCCCTTTTAAATCTTCGGGCAAATAGGACTCCTGGGAATATTTTTCGTAGCCGTTTCCGTAATCGAGTTCTTTCATCAGCTTGGTTTCGGCATTGCGCAGATTCAAAGGAATCGGCAAATTGCCATATTGCTTTACATCTTTCATGGCCTCCATAAAAGCGTCGTAAGAGCTTCTGTCTTTTTTGCATTGGCATAAATGCACAACTCCATGAGCCAAATTAATGCCGCATTCGGGCAAGCCGATTGTTTCCACCGCCCGAAAAATTTCATTGGCCACCACTAAAGCCGTGGGCTGGGCAACGCCGATATCTTCTGAAGCGAAAACAACCATTCTTCTGGCTATGAATTTAGGGTCTTCGCCAGCATCAATCATCCGCGCCAGATAATACAAAGCCGCGTCGGGCTGGCTCGCCCTCATGCTTTTAATAAAAGCTGAAATGGTATTGTAATGCTCCTCGCCGACTTTATCGTATCTTAAAAACTTTGACTGAAGAGTATTTTTTAATGTCTCAACGGTAATTTTATTATAAAGCTGGGAGGTATTTTCGAGCATGGTAATTGCCTGCCTGGCATCGCCGTTTGCCATACGGATTAGCCAATCTTCTGCTTCCTTGTTCATCTCAAAGCCGATTCTGGCAATAATTGCCCCCATGTTTTCATCGGAAAGAGAATTCAAAACAAAAACCCGGCATCGGGAAAGCAAGGGAGATATCACTTCAAAACTCGGATTTTCCGTAGTTGCTCCAATAAGAGCAATCTGGCCATTTTCAACGTAAGGCAATAAAAAATCCTGCTGTGATTTATTAAAACGGTGAATTTCGTCCAGGAATAAAACTTTGGATACGCCCAGGGAATCTTCGTCAATGATTTTTTTAATATCGGCTTTGCCGGCTGAAACCGCCGATAACTCGTAAAATTTAGCGCCCAAATTATTGGCGTATATTTTAGCTAAAGTTGTTTTACCGGTTCCCGGAGGGCCCCAAAGCACAAAGGAAAACAAATGCTTTTGCTTGATGGCAACATTCAAGGGTTTTCCCTCTCCGACCAAATGCTCTTGGCCCACAAATTCTTCCAAACTTTTCGGTCTTATTTTTGAAGCCAACGGTTCCATAATTATCCTACTATGCTCCCGGGCGGAACATCTTCGCCAGGATGCAAAAGCACGACTTTTTCATTTGCGCTAATGGCCATAATCATGCCTGTACTTTCCACACCCCTCAAAACGCGCGGCTCCATATTAATGACAAAAGGCGCTTCCTTGCCTATTAATGATTCGGGACTGAAATGTTGCGCTATACCGGAAACAATCTGCCTTTTTTCCTCGCCAAAATCAACTTCCAACTTAAGAAGTTTATCGCTGTTCTCGATTTTTTCGGCCGATAAAATCTTGCCGATTCTTATATCTAATTTTTGAAAATCCTCAAAACTGATCATAATATTTGTCCACATTGGTTTGTGCGAGGTCCAACCCCGCACAACCCTATTGCTTCCACTCTTCAATTTCGGAAGAAAAAGCTAATTGATACCAGGGGATACCTAGGGAAATCCCGTATTCCATAGCGTCTCTGTATTTTGGGTTCTTCAAATCCACCTTAAATATTTTATCTCTAAAAATAATGTAATGTAATTTATCGTTCTTAAAATCCGCGTACCAATCATTATGTTTTGAATCCAGCGCCCGGCTTATCTTTTCAGCGGTATTGTCCGCCATATCTTCTGGTACCTCAACCGTGTGGAGTGTCCATTGCTTAAGATACGGCGTTTTATGCCTTTCTACGACCCGCTCCACTCTCGTGCTCAAAGTAGCCATTCCCCTCAGGACATCTTTATTTTCCAAACTTTCTTCAATTATAACACCTTTATAGTTCATAGTTTTTATTCTTTAATTTTGCCACTTTCGTGGTATTTTGACAATAACAAAAATGCGACCGTTTGTTTCAGCCGCAATACTTGCGCATTGAATATCGTTAACTCTGTGATAGCTATGTTAGCGATATTCTCTCAACAGAACCATACACAACGCGTTAATCTGCCATGGCTTATTAACGCGTCATCTTTCCAAAACGATCGTAGGGTAAACAAAAAGCGGGACAAAGATCACAGATCAAATCTCCCGCTTTTTGTTTTATTCTTTTGTTTCTTCTTCTTTTACTTCCGCCTCTTTTGTTTCTTCTGTTTCTGTTTTATTGCAACCGCAAGTATCACACATATTTTTTGATTGTTATAATTAATTTTTTTAGAGACCTTTATCAGCTACATGATAGCGAACTAGTGAAATCTGTCAATACTGCCTCAAAATAGAAAACCCCTGAATCCACTCCGCAGAGTTTCATCAGGGGATTCTTCTCGGGACACCCTTCTCTTTTCTCCTCAGCGGCGGGGCCCACAAAAACCGCTTTCGGATATCCCTGTAAATTCTCCTCGCAGACCGGGAAACGTCTCTCGCAAGGATATCCCTGTAATCCCCCTAGCCGGCCGGGAAACGCCACTGGCTAAGAGTGCAGCTTATCTCACTGCATGAACATTATAGCACGGGCCATGCAAATTTGTCAAGAGGTTGCGCTGGTTCATATGATATTCTCCACTTAGCCATTGAAAAACTATGAAAGGAAAGTATGGTGGGAGGCATATGACAATATATGGCTCCGTCTTGCCCG
>JACOYG010000012.1 GCA_016181985.1 Candidatus Nealsoniibacteriota bacterium | reverse complement strand
TATTCGGGGTTATCAACGGAAAATCCGTCTATTTCCCCGTGTTTTGCGGCCTCAACCAGCTGTTTTTTCGCATCAAAAAATCTGAAAACGATTTGCGCGATATGGGACTCGCCGAATCTCGTAAAATCCATGGAAGTTATTTTATTGGAACTGTCCTGTTTTAAATCCCTGAATTTATACGGGCCCGAGCCTATCGGCCGAAGATTGTAATTCGTTAAAAGAAAGTTTTGAGGAGAGATGTTTTCCCAAATATGCTTGGGTAATATTTTAAAGGTCAATCTTTCCAAGAATCCGGCATAGGGAAATTTTAACTTAAAACGAATGCCATTTTCGTCTATTTTTTCAATTTCTACTCCCAAATAATTTCCCCGAAGAGGACTTTTGTAGTCGGAATTTTGAATAGTTTTTAAGGTGAAGATCGCGTCATCCGCGGTGAGAGGTTTACCGTCGTGCCACAGCAGATTTTCTTTCAAATAGACCTCGTAAACCTTTCCATCTTCCTTGACGTCCAGATTTTTCGCCAAGTCCGGTACTATATTTCCGCTGCCGTCGTATTTCATCAATCCGGAAAAAATGACTTCAACCAAACTCCTGTCAACATCCGATCCCTGCGCGTAAAGCGGATTAATGAATCTCGGACTGCCCACCATTCCTTCGGTGTATTTGCCTCCGATGCCCGGCTTAATTTCGGTGCCGTTGGTATAAAAAACAACCAGCAGGGACGCTAAAGATGCTAAGAATATTCCCAAAAAAGCAAAAAAAGCCGTTTTTTCTTTTTTGGTTAAAACTTTAAAAATTTGAGCCCACTGTTTTTTAGATGGTAGCCGCATCTACTATAGAATGAAATTTAACAAAGCGAGAATGATAAATAGAGCTCCGGAAACGACTGTTCCGATGAATATTTTTTTTTGCATTCCCCGGCGGGTGGAGTAGAATCCGCCGCCTTCTCCGCCAAAAGCGGAACCCAAAGCTTGGCCTCTTTGCTGCAAGAGAATCAATACCATAAGGACGACGGAAACCGCTATTTGAGCTATTGGTAGAAATTTAAGCATTTGTTATATTGTATCAGATATTTTCTAATGCAGCAAGGCCTTGTCTCTTAACTTATGGTGGTAAGCTCTGGCGAACCTGTGCGCTTCGTCTCTTGCTCGCAAGATTAAATTAAAAGTTTCTCTGGGTAAATTTTCCAGCAAAACAGGTTTTTTTTCTCCCTCGATGAATAATTCATTGTGTTTCTTGGCCAGGCTCATAATTTGCAATTTTAAATTTTTAATTTTTAATGAATTTTTAATTTTTAATGCCGCGTTGAACTGGGCTTTGCCGCCGTCGATTAGTATTATGTCCGGATACGGCCATTCTTCGTGTTTCAGTCTTCTGTCTAAAATTTCTTTAAGCATGGCCACGTCGTTGGGCTCGGCGGCGCCTTTAATTTTAAACTTTCGGTAGAAATTTTTATCCGGTTTGCCGTTTACAAAAGTTACCATAGAACCGGTCGCTTCCTTTCCTTGAATATCGGCAATGTCATATGCTTCAAGCCGTTGGCCGTTTAAGGCTACGGCGGGCAAGCATGGGGCAGGACATTGATTGAGATGATACCAGAGACACGGTTTCTTGGGTATGGTTTTACAGGTGCGGTAAGGGTTGGTTTTTCTTAATTCTTTCAGTTTTTGTTTTAGTTCTCCTCCGTTCACGAACGGCCCAATGAATGAAGTCGGACTTCCTTCATTTCGCGGCTGGTGAGTAATAAAAACTAGAGGGAATGCCTCCTTTGTAATCCCTACATAGAAATAGTTTTTGTCGTCTTTCCATTGCGTGTTGTACTTTGGCTGATATTTTTTAATCAGTTCGTTTTCCAGTATAAGGGCGTCGGTTTCGGACTTGGTTTCTATATATCCCATGAATTCAGCTAAGCCAAGCGCACGCTCGCCTTGATGATTTTTGACCCGGTTTTTTAAATTGACGGCTTTGCCGATGTATAAAAAGTCGCGGCCTTTCATGAAAGCATAAACTCCCGGAGTTTCGGGCAAGTCGGAAATTTTATCTTTTGTTAAATATTTGAATTTTTTCATATTAGAAGCCCCGGGCATTTGCTCGGGGCTTTTAAATTAATTATTGTCGCAGTGCTTGTGCGGTTGCTCAGCCAGCCATAAGATAAAACCGATAAACAAAAGAATAAGCGGCGTAAGATTTATAAAATGCGGGATAATGGAGTATTCTCCAATCCAGCGGATTTTTGGTACCAGGTGCATAAAAACCGTAGATCCATGAACCATAATTAATCCCGCGGAAAAAATGACCCCGAATAGCAGTCCGCTGACTTTTAATATCCATAGCGCCACGCTAAGATATAAAAAGTAGCCTATAATAAAAAACATGGGATGGGCTGCGATAAAAATGAAAACAAACGGATTAGCTTCGTTAACCTTGGAAAAATCTTGCCAGTATTCGGGGGGCTGGTTTATCAGAGTGACAATGAAATCAGCGGTTATTAATATTGGCGCCAGTACAAAGAACTTTTTCATTAATTGGCTAATAAGGGATTATAGCGCCAATCTCTAAAAAAGTCAAGAGTTGATTTTCTCGTTTTA
Organism: Candidatus Nealsoniibacteriota bacterium; assembly: GCA_016181985.1. Taxonomy (GTDB): domain Bacteria; phylum Patescibacteriota; class Minisyncoccia; order Minisyncoccales; family MHMH01; genus JACPGX01. The sequence continues at coordinate 3,586 of JACOYG010000012.1, read as the reverse complement.
ATTTGCTATTATATAAGATACTAATACAGATAATTCTTATGTATAATTGGGCGGTAGACGAAAATAAAATAAAAAAACATAAAAGAAAATACGCCATCTGGAAGCTGGAACAGATGGTTAATTTCGGATTGAACGGCGAAAAAATAAACGGCAGAGATTTAAAAAAACTTTGGGAAAAACTAAAAATTGATCCGGCAAGAAAGAGATTTTTAGAGATTCTTTTGCATGAAAAATAAAATTCTTACCGATAAGCAAATTTCTCTCCTGGAAGAAGTGGGAAAAAGCGAGTTTATCGCGCGAAATTTTTATCTTACCGGCGGCACCGCGCTCGCTGGTTTTTATTTATGTCATCGTTATTCTGAGGATTTGGATTTCTTTTCGGAAAACGAATTTGATATTCTCCAGATTGATATTGCGCTGAAAAAGATAAAAAAGAAACAAAGGATTTTACAAATTGATTTTCAGCAAAGCTATAATCGGAATATTTTTTTTCTGCATTTTAGCAATGAAATTATAAAAACGGAATTTACTTATTTTCCGTTTTCACGGATTGAAAAAGGGCCCGAGAAATATGGAATCAAAATAGATTCTTTAATTGATATTGCCGTCAATAAACTTTTTTCTATTTATCAGCGCAATCAGGCAAGAGATTACATTGATTTTTATTTTATTATGAAAGATAAAAGTTATACGGTTGAAGATATGATTAAGAAAGCTAAAATAAAGTTTGATTGGCATATTGATCCGCTTCAGCTCGGCTCCCAATTTGTAAAAGTGAAAAACGCAAAAGATTACCCCAGAATGTTAGTGGAAATTTCTCAAAAAGAATTAGAGAATTTTTTTTTGAAAGAAGCTATAAAATTTAAAAGTAAAATTATTGAATAGAACAAGAAGCCCCGGGCGTTTGCTCGGGGCTTTTTAGGTATTGAACTTTTTTAAAATACGGAGTATAATGACTAACGTTCTATGCTTAATGATTTTATTAAAATTCGGGGGGCGAGAGTCCACAACCTTAAGAATGTTAACGTGGACATACCCAAAAATAAGCTGGTGGTGATCACCGGGCTTTCGGGTTCGGGTAAATCGTCTTTGGCTTTTGATACTTTGTACGCCGAAGGCCAAAGAAGATATGTCGAATCTCTCTCCGCTTACGCCCGGCAATTTCTGGGAGTCATGGACAAGCCCGATGTTGATAAGATTGAGGGCATAAGTCCGGCTATTTCCATTGACCAAAGAAAGGGCAGTCATAATCCCAGGTCAACCGTGGGCACAATTACGGAAATTTATGATTATCTGCGTCTTTTATTCGGCAGAGTCGGTATTCCTCATTGTCCGAAATGCGGCAAAGCAATTTCCCGGCAGACTGTTGATCAGATTGTCGAGCAGGTACTCGGACTCCCAAAGAATACCGAAATAATTATTCTAGGGCCGGTTATTCGAAACAAAAAAGGTGAACACCGCGGCATTTTAGAAGAAACCCAAAGAGCCGGATTTGTCAGGGCAAGAATTGACGGAATTATTCATCGAGTAGATGAGGCCCTGGCCGTAGATTTAGACAGGAATAAAAAACACAGCATTGAGGTGGTAGTGGACAAGTTGGTTTTAGATGCGGAATTAGATAAGCCAAGATTGGTGGACTCCATTGAAACGGCATTAAAACTCGGCAAGGGAATAGCGACAGTGTCGGGTTCCAAGGATTTGATTTTTTCGGAGCATTTTGCTTGCGAAGATTGCGGAATTTCTATGCCCGAAATAGAGCCGGGATTATTTTCTTTCAATTCTCCACATGGAGCATGCCCGGCTTGCCACGGTTTGGGTTCAAAGCTTGAAGTTGACCCCAAGTTGGTAATTCCCAATTATAATTTGACTATTTCAGAGGGCGCTATTTTTCCATGGGCTCATGCGTCGCATAAAATAGGCAGGCAGGGATACTTTTTTGCGGAACTGCAGGATTTAGCCCAAAAACATAAATTTTCTTTGGATGACCCCGTAAAAGATTTACCAAAGAAAATTATTGATATTATTTTGCGCGGAGACGATAAATTTGAGGGCGTTATTTCCAATTTAGAAAGGCGCTATCACGAAACCGACTCTGATTTTACCCGCCAGGAGATTGAGCAATATATGGTAGAAAAAGAATGCGATGTGTGCAAGGGCAAGAGATTAAAGCCCGAAGTTTTGGCGGTGACGTTTTCCGGAAAATCCATTGATCAGGCGGTGGGCATGCCGATCGCCGATTCCCGGGAATTTTTCGGAAACCTTAAACTTAAGGATAACGAATTAAAAATTTCCCAGCCGATTATTAAGGAAATTCTCAACAGATTGCAATTTTTAATTGATGTCGGCTTGGATTATCTGACTTTGGACAGAAAAGCCGCCACTTTATCCGGCGGGGAAGAGCAAAGAATCAGGCTGGCTACGCAAATCGGTTCAAAGCTCACTGGCGTTTTATATATTCTGGACGAGCCGTCAATCGGCCTGCACGCGAGAGATCAGAAAAAATTGATCGGGACTTTGAGAAAGCTGCGCGACTTGGGCAACAGCGTTATCGTTGTGGAGCATGATACCCAAACGATCAAGGCGGCCGAATGGATTATCGATGTCGGCCCCGGAGCCGGAAAGTACGGAGGGAATATAATTTTTGAGGGTAGTCCTAAGCAATTATTGAAATCTAAAACCTTAACCGGAGAATATTTATCCGGCCGGAAGCGCGTCGAGGTCCGACCTCCCGCAAAATTAAGCGGGAGGTCTGACCTCCCAAAATCGTTTCTCACGATCAAGGGCGCTCAAGAACACAATCTTAAGAATATTGATGTAAAAATTCCGTTGGGCAAGCTTGTTTGCATCACCGGAGTTTCCGGCTCGGGAAAGTCTTCTTTGATGAATGATATTTTAGCCAAATCTCTTTTAAAGAAATTTTATCGGGCCAAGGAAGCCCCCGGAAAACATGAATTTATTTCGGGAACCGAAAATATAAACAAAGTTGTTTTGGTTGATCAATCGCCGATCGGCAGAACTCCCCGGTCAAATCCGGCTACTTATACCGGAGCTTTTACATATATAAGAGATCTTTTTACCAAGACTAAAGAAGCTAGGGTCAGGGGTTATCAGGCGGGACGATTTTCTTTCAACGTTAAAGGCGGCAGATGCGAGGCCTGCGAAGGCCAGGGGGTGAAGAAAATCGAGATGTATTTTTTACCTGATGTGTATGTTGAATGTGAAGAGTGCCGAGGGAAACGATACAATAGAGAAGCGCTTGATATCGAATATAACGGAAAAAATATCGCGGATGTTCTTGATATGACCGTTGAAGACGCGCGAGAATTTTTCAAGGCGATTCCAGGAATCAAGGCAAAACTCGATACGCTTTGGGAGGTTGGGCTTGGGTATGTAAAGCTAGGCCAGCCAGCGCCAACACTTTCCGGCGGCGAAGCCCAGCGGACAAAGCTTGCAACTGAACTCTCGCGCCGCGACACGGGAATGACATTTTATATTCTTGACGAGCCGACTACCGGGCTTCATTTCGAAGATACCGCAAAGCTCTTGCGGGTTTTGCATACGCTTGTTGAGCGGGGAAATTCTGTTC
>JACOYG010000008.1 GCA_016181985.1 Candidatus Nealsoniibacteriota bacterium | reverse complement strand
ATTTTCCTTCGCCTTCCGCTTCCTGGGTGATTGTTTCTTTATAAGCTACTTGGGGCCTGCCGACATTGGCCTCAACTTTAAATTCTCTTTTCATCCTGTCAACGATAATTTCCAAATGAAGCTCGCCCATGCCGGCAATCAAAGTTTCTCCGGTTTCCATATCGCTTTTAATTTTAAACGTGGGGTCTTCATCGGCCAATCTCTTTAAAGCCATGCCCATTTTTTCTTGATCGGCTTTTGTCTTGGGCTCAATTTTAATTGAAATCACCGGCTCGGGGAATGAAATTTTCTCCAAGACGATGGGATTCGATTCATCGCAAAGGGTATGGCCGGTGCTGGTATTTTTAAGACCCACGGTAGCGGCGATATCGCCGGCATAAAGCTCATCCACTTCCTCCCGCTCGTTGGCATGCATTCTTAAAATTCTGCCGACTCTCTCTTTTTCTCCGCTGGTTGTGTTTAAAATATAAGATCCCTTGATCAGGGTTCCCGAATAAATACGGAAAAAAGTCAAAGCTCCGACAAAAGGATCGGAAGCCACCTTGAATGCCAAAGCGGAAAACGGTTCTTGGTCGCCGGCTTTTCTCTCAATAGCTTCGCCGGTCTTGGGATTGGTGCCCTTAACCGGAGGCAAATCGGCCGGACTTGGCAAATAGTACACTACCGCATCCAAAACCGGCTGCACTCCCTTGTTCTTCAAAGAAGAGCCGCAAAATACCGGCACTAATTTATAATCCAAAACCGACTTCCTTAATGCTTTCTTTAAATCTTCTACTGATATTTCTTTGCCGGACAGGAAGCTCTCGGTGAGCTTTTCGTCTTCTCCGGCAATCTTTTCCACCATTTTTTCCCGCCATTCCTTCGCTTTTTCCAGCAAATCCTGAGGAATTTCGTATTCTTTGAGGATCTGTCCGAAATCTCCTTCGAATTTTATCAATTTCATTGCAAGCAAATCGACTACTCCGGTGAATTTATCCTCGTGGCCCGTCGGGATCTGCATGGCTACGGCATTAGGAGTAAGTTTTTGCTTAATGGAATCAAAACTTCTGTCAAAGCTGGCTCCCATTCTGTCCAGCTTGTTGATAAAACACATTCTGGGCACCTTGAATTTATCCGCCTGGCGCCAAACTGTTTCCGATTGCGGTTCCACTCCGGCAACGCCGTCAAAAACCACTACCGCGCCATCAAGCACCCTTAATGATCTTTGCACTTCGGCCGTAAAATCAATGTGGCCGGGAGTGTCGATTATGTTAAACCTATATTCATTTTCTTTAGTTCTGGGTAAACCCGTTGGCGTCCAAAAACAAGTGATGGCGGCCGATGTGATGGTAATGCCTCTTTCTCTTTCCTGCTCCATCCAATCCATAACCGTAGTGCCTTCGTCGATATCGCCGATTTTATGGGTAATTCCCGTGTAAAACAAAACACGCTCGGTTGTGGTTGTTTTACCGGCGTCAATGTGCGCGATAATTCCAATATTACGGACTCTTTCCATCGGGTACTGTCTGGGCATAAAATTTACCAGGCGAAATGCGCGAAAGCCCTGTTGGCCTCAGCCATCCTATGAACATCTTCTCTCTTTTTTATAGCCGCTCCTTCATTTTTAGCGGCCAGCATTAATTCTTCGGCTAATTTTTCTTTCATCGGTTTTCCCTTTTTCGATCTGGCGGCATTGATGATCCACCTCATCGCCAAAGTAACTTTTCTCTCTCCCCTAACTTCCGTCGGCACCTGATAAGTTGCTCCGCCGATTCTTTTTGGTTTTATTTCCAGCAAGGGAGCGGCGTTTTGCATTGCCGTGTTAAAAATTTCTATAGGATCTTTCTTGGTCTTCTCTTTTATAATATCAAAAGCTCCATTAACGATGGATCTGGCCGTATTCTTTTTGCCCCGTTCCATAATATGGTTAGTCAATATCGAAACCATCACGTTATTGTAAACGGGATCCGGTTGAATATTTCTATTTTCTCTTTTTTTACGTCTGCTCATAAAAATAATCCGAATTCTACGAATAATTATCCGAATTCTACGAATATTCGTATCATTCGGATACGAATTCGTGGCATTCGGATTATATTATTTTACCTTCTTTACTCCGTACTTGGATCTTTCCTGTTTCCTGCCCTCTACTCCTCCCGTATCAAGCATGCCTCTTACTATATGGTACCTCACTCCGGGCAAATCCTTAACCCTGCCTCCCCTGATAACCACTACGGAGTGCTCCTGCAAATTGTGGCCCTCGCCGGGAATATATGCCGTCACCTCCATGCCGTTGGTTAAACGAACTCTGGCCACTTTTCTTAAAGCGGAATTCGGTTTTTTAGGAGTAGTTGTAAAAACTTTCAAGCAAACTCCTCTTTTGAACGGCGAAGAAAATTCCACCGGCCTGTTTTTTAAAACATTGAAACCAAAAGTCAGGGCGGGCGTCTTGTCCTTCTTTTTTCCCTTGACTCTTCCTTTTTTAATTAGTTGTTGAATTGTGGGCATCGATTACTAATCTAGCAAATACTTAAAAATGTGTCAAATAAGTGCCCGTAGTTTCCAGTATCTCCCAAAATTAAGAAGGATGCCGTAAATCTTTAATCTTACGTAAAAGCAGGACGATGGTTTCACTTTTACGTAAGCTATCCGAATCGAAAAGGGCATCTTGCGACGCCCTTAGCTGCCGACGATGAGGTTAAAAATTGCGCCGGTAATGTATGAGAGAAAATTGCTGAACGGCTGAAAGAAAAAAATAAGGAAAATCAAAATAATAAATCCGAAACGGCTCAAAAATATTTGGGCCTTCCACATTGAACGAGGCATGAAAGTGAAAAAGATATGTGAGCCGTCCAATGGAGGCACCGGCATTAAATTGAATATCGCCAATAGTATGTTAACAAAAACAATAAAAGAAACCGCTTGGAAAAAAGCCGGCGAAAGAAAATTGAAGTGTAAAGTAAATCGCATCAGCAGTCCGAAAAACAAAGCTATCAATAAATTGGAAGCCGGTCCGGCAATGGCCACCTTCAAGGAGCCGTATTTTTGATCCCGGAAATTATAAGGATTGATCGGCACGGGCTTTGCCCAGCCGATTCCCCTACCGGTCGTTAAAATCAAAAAAATCGGCAGGATAATAGTGCCGATGGGATCGAGATGTTTTAATGGATTTAAAGTCAAACGGCCGGCATTTTTAGCGGTCGGGTCGCCCAGACGGTTTGCCACCGCTCCGTGAGAAACTTCGTGAATAATAACGGAAAAAATCAGAATTGCCACGGAAAATATAAAAGATATTGCCACCATAATTATTTTATGGTAGCATATTAATCATGAGCAGACAATGTACGATTTGCGGTAAAAAACCAATCATGGCTTGGACCCTAAAAAAACTCAGGGGTAAGTACAATCCAACTGTTAAAAAAAGAAAATTGCCCAATATTCAATGGGCAACTTTGGCATCGGGCAAAAGAATCAGAGCTTGCGTCGCTTGCATAAGGACCCTTTCTAAGGGTAAATCCAAAATCCGAAATACTAAATCCGAAACAATATCTAAATCATAAATTCAAAAAAATTAAACCGGTTTAGAATTTCGGATTTAGAATTTCGAACTTTCCCGCTAATAGCGGGATTCGGGGCGTCGTATAATGGTAGTACGCGAGGCTGGGGGTCTTGCAGCGAGAGTTCGATTCTCTCCACCCCGACAAAAAGATACTTTCGGATATGGAAAGAAAATATATAAAAAAATCTTTTGACCTATTGAAACTCGGTGTGCCACTTGCCTTTACTGACGGAACAGGTGCGTATAAAGAACTTGGTGAAAAATACATTAAACATAAGGTTGGCTTTTTC
>JACOYG010000007.1 GCA_016181985.1 Candidatus Nealsoniibacteriota bacterium | reverse complement strand
TACCAAAAACAGCCTCCCAAATTTTCCATTAACTCTACTTTTCTAATAGATCTGAAGTAACATTGATGTCGAAAATTTATGCGATTGCGTTTATCGCTGTCGTTATTCTCGACGCTTTCTGCGTGACGCTTGTGTTCCCTTATCTTCCTCGCTTGGATAATATTTCTAACGCAGGCATAGCTTTACTTCCAGCGATATTTATAGCGTTTGTGAGCGCGATTGTCATTGGTATAATTTTGCTTGAATTGGTCGGAGGAATTCTCTTAAAAAATTTACTAGAAAGAGTCGGAATGTCCCAAAAGCTTTCTCGCGCCATTGTTAAAAATCTTTACGCAACCGCCGCTCCTATGCTTAATGCCGTAGCGCTAATAATGTGGACTAAATTGTATCCAGAACTGGGATTTTATCGTATATTTCCAGACGCGCTTATTGCCGGCATGATACTTCATTATATTGATTACGGCGTTGTTGTCCCGTGGTTTTTCAGATTAGAAGAAGCGCTTAAGTAAAATATTATATATAATACTAAGCGAGGCCGAATAGCCTCGCTTTTTGTTTTAAGGTTTTTGCAGCCTTTCTTTCAATCTATGCGAGCGCGCTCTCCAGCGTTCAAAGACCGCGAGGCGCCTGTAGTAATTTTGCCAAAGCTCGTGTATGTAAAATCCGCTTACCGCGATGTGCAAAAGCAATGTTATATAAGAAAGAAAATACGCCCATTCTTTTTGATAGGCGGCGAAAAAAAGCAAACCGCTTACGCTTGCGGCGGCGGTAAAAAAATGAACCCGGCCGGTAAACGAGGTTTGATAATCTTCAAGGGAAAAATCCCGGATAATCCTCCAAATATCGTGGTGTTTTTTGAAAAGATCGTGGCGCGCCAGAAACATTTTTGCGTTGGCCGATGCCAAGATTATTGTGCCAAGCGCTATTGCCGCGAGAATTATTAAAATATCAGGACGCGAAATAAAATGGAGAAAAATCATGATAATTACCGAAAACAGCGCCAAATAGTCCCGCAAATGGTCCAAGATGGTGCCCAGAGGAGTAATTTCATTGTGGATTCGGGCGATCGGCCCGTCGATCATATCCGTAAGAAACGCCGCAAGAACCAGCCAGAAAATTTGCGCATTTATGCCTTCGCTTTTAAAAACAGCCCAAAATTTAATAATCAGCAGAAGCCCGGCCAGAGACATAAAATTTGCCGCGCCGAATATAAGCGCCCTTTCGCGCGAGATCCCAATTTTTTTTAAGAGTCTGGGCGGAACCCAAATAAACCATATAAGTTTGGCGATAGGGCTAAGCAATGCGTCGCGTATGTACTTTTCTTTAATTGTGATAGAATCTTCTTTAGGCATATTGAAAAGTATAAACTATGCTGATAATCGCGCATAGAGGCGCCTCCGCGCTGGCAAAAGAAAATACGTTGAAATCTTTTGAGCTGGCTGAAGAACTTGGCGCGCACGCCGTGGAAACCGACGTAAGAAGATGCCGGACATGCCGAAAGCTTTTTTTATCGCATGATGCCATTGGATATTGGATTTTGGCCAATGGATGGAGCTACATATAGAGCTGAAAGAAAAGAATTTGCTTCGGGATGTTTTAAGGCATGCAAGGCAAGTGCGTTTTTTCCATAAAATCGTTTTCTCCTCCTTTTTGTGGAAAGAACTTTGGAAATTAAAATTTTTAGAGCCCGCCGCGCGCATCGCGCTTCTTTACGGCAATGAAACTAAAAAATGGCCGATATGGACCATAGCGTCCTCCGCGAAACTACTGGGCGCGGAAAGCATTAATATTGATTTCGGTTTGTTGGACAAATCAGTAGTGCGGTATTTTCAGCGGCGGGGCTTTAAAGTCTGCGCTTACACGATAAACAGTGAAGAAAATTTAATTCACGCATATTTTTTGGGATTAGACGGTATTTTCACCGATAACCCCGCGTACGCGGAAGAAGTGATTTCGCGAATTATTATCCAGTAGCCGGCGTTACACGACACCGGTTTTTTTTATTTGCTCTTTTTTTAAAAAATGCTATTCTTTCATGAGATATTTGAGATGGCGCATGATTTATCACGATTGGCTTTACGGAAAATGGGAATTGCCGGATTTTATTGAAAAGATTGTCCATACAAAACCGATGATAAGATTGCGCGCTATTTCGCAAGCTTCCGGACCGGCCTGTTTTTTGCCGATTAATATTCCGAGCAGATTTCAGCATTGTTTGGGCGCGTGTTTTTTAGCATTTGAAGCATTGAAATATAACCGCAATTTTTCAGATTATGGCATTTTGCTTCCTTTGTCCGCGCTTTTGCATGATGCTGGCAACCCGCCGTTTTCGCACCTGTCCGAGCCTTTTCTTAAAGAAATCACAGGCAAAGACGGCGAATCATTTTTGGAAAATATTTTAGACGGGTCGGATACGGAAAAAATTATCCGCGATTTAGGTATTGCTTCCGAGGCGGTGGTTAGATTTGTGACCGGGGAAATGTTTCCTTTTTCCAATATTCTTCATGGCTCGCTTGATCTAGACAATCTGGATAATATTAGCAGGTTTAATAAAAGTACCGGTATGGCTTCGGAGCATGATTACGACGCGCCGCGCATTGCTTCCGCTTTCCGATTCATGAACGGCAAGTGGGCGCTTCTCGGAAGCGTTTTTAGCGAAGCCAAAAAGTGGCAAAAAGCGAGGAAGCTTGCTTACAAAACAATTTATACATTTCCGCATCTTGACGCGGCAATTATGCTTTACCGCGCGGTTGAGCTGGCTTTTTTGGAGGAAGAGTTGAAGTACGACTTTTTTTTGCAGGATGATTACGGCGCTATCGCGTATTTATTGAAGCGATGCAATAAAAGAACAAGAAAACTGGTAGACAGATTTTTGCGCTGGCAATGGTATGACGAGGTTTTTTGCGCGGAGATTTTTGAGCCGTCGCAAAAAATTAAGGATATTGCGGCATCCGGCTGGGAAGGTAGAAAAAAATTAGCGGATTATTTGTGCCGCAAACTAGGCTTGTCTCAAGAGCAAACTTGCGCTTATATCGGAAAAGGACGAGACGCCCGTAAAATAGAAGTTCCTTTTTTCGGGAAAGATGGTACTTTTACATACGATAAGTACGAGCCCAATATCATTTATCGGATAAAAGTTTATATTTCTCCGGAAACTCAAATAGTAAGGCGAAAAGTCGCTCAATTGGTTTCGGAGTTTATCAGCTAGTACCGGCGTTACACGACACCGGTTTTTTTATTTATAATAGAGTAAACATGTGCGGAATTGTGGGTTATGTGGGAAAAAGAAACGCCTTGCCTGTCGTGATGGACGGGCTTAGGGCTTTAGAATACCGCGGATATGATTCTGTCGGAGTGGCTTTGTGGGACGGCGCTAAAATTAAGTTTGAAAAAACTATCGGCAGGGTCGCCTCGTTGGAAGAAAAAATCGCGCGGAAACCATGGGAAGGAAAATCAGCCATAGCTCATACCCGCTGGGCTACGCACGGCAAGCCTTCCGACAGGAACGCGCATCCGCATTTTGATTGCACAAAATCTATTTTTCTGGTGCATAACGGCATCGTAGAAAATTTTTCTGAACTTAGGGAAGCGCTTTTAAGAGAAGGGCATAATTTTAATTCCGATACCGATACGGAAATTTTGGCGCATTTAATTGAGCGTCCTTTTTTAGCGGCGCAAAAAAAGATTTTATTGGAAGACGCGGTGCTTGAAGGGTTAAGGCACGTAAACGGTACTTTCGGGCTGGCAGTCATGTCAAAAAACGATCCGGAGAAAATAGTTGTTGCTCGCCGCGGTTCGCCGATAATTTTAGGGATAGGAATCGGAGAATATATTGTTGCTTCCGATGCCTCGGCGGTAGTGAATATTACAAAAAATGTTGTTTATCTGCATGATAATGAGGCGGCGGCGCTTATGCCTTCCGGCGTTCAGATTTTCAACCTGCCTGACGGCAAGGCGAGTCTTTCAAAAAAAATTTTAAAAAAACAAATTGACACAATTGACTGGGATATCGCCCAGGCGCAGAAGGGAGGGTTTAAGCATTTTATGCAGAAAGAAATTTTTGAAGGGCCGTCTGCCTTAGAAAATGTTTTAAGGGGCAGGCTTTTGGATTTGCCATCCGCCCTTTCTGGCGGAGGCGGAGGCGGAATAAAATTGGGGGGAATCGCGCAAATTAAAGAAAAATTGCTTTCCGCAAAACGTCTTTTAATTTTAGCCTGCGGGACTTCATATTACGCCGGCCTTATCGGAAAATATTATTTTGAAGAATTCGCGAAAATCCCGACAGCCTGCGAATACGCTTCGGAATTTCGGTACGCGAATCCGGCGATAGACTCGGAAACCGCGGTGATTTTAATATCGCAGTCGGGAGAAACCGCAGATACTTTGGAAGCCATGAGAGAGGCCAAGAGAAAAAGCGCCTTGACTTTGGGTATTGTGAATGTGGTCGGCTCCACTATTGCCAGAGAATCTGACGCCGGGGTTTATAATCACGCGGGGCCTGAAATAGGCGTGGCTTCAACCAAAGCGTTTATTTCACAGTTAGGCGCTTTGGCGATGCTCGCGCTTTTTTTAGGAAAAGAAAAAAATACCGTATCCCCGGCGCTGTCTGAAAAAATAGTAAAAGAGCTGAAAGGCCTGCCAAACAAAATGAAGCGTGTTTTAGGAAAAGACGAGGAAATCAGGAAACTCGCGGAAAAATATTTAAAGCACAAAAATTTTCTTTATTTGGGAAGAAAATACCAATATCCTGTCGCGCTGGAGGGGGCGCTTAAACTTAAAGAAATTTCTTACAGGCACGCGGAAGGTTACGCTTCAGGCGAGATGAAGCACGGGCCGATTGCTTTAATTGACGAAAATTTCCCGACGGTGGCCTTGGCGGTAAAAGATCCGATTTATGAAAAAACAATTTCAAATATTCAGGAAATCAAGGCGAGAAATGGCAAGGTTTTGGCGGTTGCCACTGATGGGGACGAAAAAATCGGCAAACTTGCCGATGACGTTATTTTTATACCGCAAACTTTGGAAATACTTAATCCGATTCTCTCGGTTATCCCGCTCCAGCTTTTCGCTTACCATACCGCCGACTTGCTCGGTCTCGACGTAGACAAACCCCGCAATTTAGCAAAATCAGTGACGGTGGAGTAGCACTTGACAAATCTATCCAGAGGGTGTACAATTGGGGCATAGCTCTTTAATATAAGCTAACTTGCGCTTTGCCATAGCCCCGAACTGGCTTATAAAAAGTCGCGTCGGGGCTGTGGCGAAAGCCAAATTAAAACAGCACTGGACAAGTTTCCGGAAGGAACATGTCTAAAAAGGAGAACAATTCATGTCTGACAAGTTCACTTTCAGCAGCGCGGGTGAGATTCAGGAAGTCGAGTTTGCGCTGGCTCG
>JACOYG010000002.1 GCA_016181985.1 Candidatus Nealsoniibacteriota bacterium | reverse complement strand
AAAAAAACAATAAAATTATAAGATGTTATATTCTTTGATAAATAAGGAAGGAGGTAATGAAGCAATATGGAAGCTGAGAAAATTAAGCTAGTTGCGGTGCAAGATGCTCCACATCATCGCTTACTTCTTGAGCAAGAAGTTATTCCCTTCGAACAAATATCATTGCGTGAACACCATGGTTATTTCTTTTTAGGTTTTTCTGTAAAACACGAGAGACATTTTCTTGACGCTCTTTGGCCCCCGGGGTTTGAGGTTGAAACCGAGATAGTGACTAGATAAGACGCTTATATGACACCGCCGAGACCGAGACGCTCTCAAGCCGCGGCACTTGATTTTTATTTAGGTTTATTTAAACTAAACACAGCGCACAGTTTTTCTAAAAAGGAGGTGATTATTATGGTTCACGATCATGGCAATGCCACGGGAACCCCTTGTTGTCCGATATGTTGCGCAGCTTTTCTTCGCGAACATCCTCAACCAGAAAATGGTGTCAGTGATATCTGTAGGCTGCATTCTTTTCAAGAAAAAGTTGAAGAATCAGCCAATGTAAGATAGCCCAAATAATATATAGCCAGTTGCAAACTTAGCAACTGGCTATTATCGTTACCTGATGTCTTTGTAGTGTTTGGTGAATGACTTGCCCAGGGCCAATACCCAAAAATGGTTAATAACATAACGAAAAGCGACAGTGGTAACCCCTTCGTTTCTCAGCCGTCGGCTCGAGCTGTACATGGGAAAATCAAAAGTGAATTTAATCTGGCCTAATTTTTGCAATCTCCGAGCAAGGTGAGTATCCTCGCCGTAAAAATTTATTTTCATATCGTATCCGCTAATTAGATCGAGAGCGGATTTTTTAATGACGCAATTGCCGCCCTGCAGAAGAAGACCGTTTTTTCTTAAAACGAAATGTCGGAAAGAATAGATGGCATAGCTAACAAGATAAAATATTTTCGTGAGCAAATGGACAATAAAAGATTCGTTGTGCCAAATGATCGGTCCGGAAAGCGCGACCAATTTATCATTTTGAGAAAACTCAGTTAACGCTTTTTTCAGCGAGCCGGCCGGCATAATATCGTCGGCATCCACGTTCGCGATCAATTCTCCGGCAGCAACTTCATAACCGGCATGTCTTGCTCCGACCAATCCCTTTTCTAATTTATCGATCACTTTTAGACCGGGAAAAGCAAGAGCTTTTTCTTTAGTTTTGTCCGTACTCGCATTATTAACGACGATTATCTCAATGCCGTTATTATTAACGCTATTTTTTTCCCTCAGAACTGATTTAAGGCACTTTCCGATATAGTCCCCCTCGTTATAAGCCGGAATTATAAAACTTAATTTTGTATTCATTATATTCAATTATAACACTTCTTATGATAAAATCTCAATATATGAGCTTATTAGACAAAATAATGGGGGAAGGAACAGTAAAGGAATTGGGGGGCGAAGAAAAGACGGAAGATAAAAAAAGGAAAAGCAAGCCAGTAAATAAAAAAATAATCTTAATTATTATTTCTGTTATAATCGTAGCGCTATTTCTAGCCGGTGGCGCGTATTATTGGCATGCGTATTCTGCGGTGAAAGAGAGTTATAATAATCCCGAAGAAGCTGATCCATTTGTTCGTTTTAATATGGAAGCATATGACAGTATTCTTAAAAATTATTGGAAGCAGACGAGCAGCGGAGATCTCGCTAATCTTTTTCAACTCTCTCTTCAAAAAGCGAAAAATTCTCCGGATTTGCCCTTATTGGCCACAAAAGACCGGGTCGGTACAGCGCAAATGTTAGCAGCAGTATTTAAAAGCGCCACATCAACAGATGCCGAGAAGCGGCTTGCCGTCGATACGCTGATAATCGCTTTATACAATCTTCCTCCGCAAGGACGAGACGGCCTATTTTCATCAATCCCTCAAACGATCTTTATCAAAATCTCGGATTACAGAAAGGAGCTACTTCCCAGGAAGTTGAAGAGACGTATCAGAATAAAAAATCAGAGCTCGCAAAAGCGACCTCTGCCGAAGCGCAAACCGAACTTAAGCAAGTCGTCTATGCTCACGAAGTTCTTGCCAATCCTAAAGCAAAAACCATGTACGATCAGAATCAAATAGAGCCGACAGTCTTTAGCCGCACAATAGGAACAACCCTCTACCTTTATTTTAATAAAATTTCTCCAACTACTCTGCAGGAATTCAATAACGCAATTGATGACGCAAGCACTACGCCGAAACTCGGCAGTATGATTATTGATTTCCGCGGCAATGTCGGCGGTTCTCTTGACTTTCTTCAATACTTCCTCGGCTTCTTTATCGGGCAGAACCAGTACGCATTCGATCTTTTTCATCAGGGTGATTATCAGGTGCAACGAACAGTGGCCTCTAAACTTACCGAGATTGATCGTTATAAAGAAATAGCCATTTTGACCGACGATATGACGCAATCGACCGCCGAACTCACTACGGCAACATTTAAGCGGTTCCGGCTTGCGCATGTCGTAGGGGCAAAAACTAGAGGCTGGGGCACGGTAGAGAATACCTATCCCTTGCAGACAATTATCGACGCAAATGAAAAATATTCATTGCTTTTAGTAAACAGCATTACACTGAGAGACGACAACCAGCCGATAGAGGGAAGGGGCGTTGAGCCGGATGTTGATATAAGCAATAAAAACTGGAAACAAGAGCTCGGCAATTATTTTAATTCTCCCGAACTTATCGCTGTATTGCGCCAAATAGCGGCAGAGCCGCCAATACAATAACGGATTGGATTTATTGGTTCGTTTAATCGGTCGCTAAACTCTATAAATAATCTAAATTTTTAAGCTTGATTTTTCGCTGGATTCGTGGTACTATGACGAAACCCATGATCAGAGAAATCAAAAAATATCCCGACCCGATTTTAAGGAAAAGAGCCAAAGAGGTTAAAGAAATAACTTCGGAGATAAAGAAGCTGGCGGAAGATATGATAGAAACAATGCTGAAAAACGAGCGGGATGGGGTAGGATTGGCCGGCCCGCAGGTTGGCGTTTCAATGAGAATATTTATCGCTCAAACGGAAAACGGTCCCGGTGTTTTTATTAATCCCAAGATTTTAAAAAAAAGCGGAAAAACGGAAAAAATGGAAGAAGGATGCTTATCTCTGCCGAAAATTTGGTTAAGCGTTAAAAGGGCAAAAGAGCTAGAAATTGAGGCTATTGACATTAACGGTAAAAAAATCAAAACTAAGGCGGAGGGTATTTTTGCCAGAATTTTACAGCATGAGATTGACCACCTAAACGGTATTCTCATTATCGACAAAGTAAATCTCTGGCAAAAATTTAAGCGCACCTTGAAAAGGAGTAAATAATGTTTCAAAAGACAGGGGCTGGTTTTGATGTGATTATTGTAGGGGCGGGTCCCGCCGGCATATTTTGCGCCTATGAACTAAAACAACTTAAGCCCGATTTAGATATTTTGATTTTGGAAAAGGGAAAGCGAAGGCCGATTGACGACAAGAATAATAATCTTTTCGGATTCGGAGGAGCGGGAGCTTTTTCTGACGGGAAATTAACCCTAACCTCAAAAACCGGCGGACAGTTGACTGAAAAAAATGAAAAAGGAGAATATGAATATTTGACTCCCGAGGGATTTAATGAGTTGTTAAGGTATGTCGAATCTCTATACGAGAAATTCGGCGGAAAACAGGAATTAAAAATTGGCAAAAATGCAGAGATAGCAGCATTAATTAGGAGAGCTAATGCGGTAGGGCTGGAGCTTATTCCTTACCCATTAAAACACTGGGGCAGGGAAGGAGCCTATAAATTAGTTGAGGGACTTTTTGAATATCTGAAAAAAAGCGGGGTTCAAATACGATTAAGCTCTGAAGTAATCTCGATAGAAAGAGAAGGAGCGAAATTTGGACCGGCAAGTCCCCAAAAATGGCAAGTTTTCCTTAGGGGCGGAGAAATGTTTTTGGGCAATTCTTTGGTATTGGCTACCGGCAGAGCCGGAGCCGATTGGACAGTGCAAGAATTAAAAAAGCACGGAGTCAAAACGGGAAACAATCCCGCCGATGTCGGAGTTAGAATGGAAGTAAAAAAAAGCATGATAGAGGATTTGACCGATAATCTGTACGATTTTAAGCTCATATATCTCACTCCTAAACGCCGAGACAGGGTAAGAACATTTTGCGTTTGTCCAGCCGGCAGAGTGGTAAAAGAGCAGCACAGTGATTTTACGGCCGTGAACGGCCAGACCGATAAAAACGATCAAACGGAGAATACCAATTTCGCGATTTTAGTGAGCGCATCTTTTACCGAACCCTTTAAAGACGCTAATGCTTTCGGCAGGGACATAGCAAGATTGGGAACATTGCTTTCCAACGGTTCTGTGCTGGTTCAGACTTTATCTGATTGGCAAAATGAAAGAAGGTCAAAGCCTCAATCATTGAAAAATTTTCCAGTGATATCAACCTTGCCGGATGCGGCTCCCGGAGACCTGCGCTTAGCCCTGCCGGAACGCATATTCGCCGGTATCAATGAAATAATAGAAGCAATGGGCAAATTTATTCCCGGATTGAATAACGGAAATAACGCCCTGCTTTACGGGGTTGAAGTGAAATTCTATTCAAGAAAGGTTGTTTTTAAAAAAGGTTTTGAAACAAGCGCCGGAGGCCTTTATGTGGTTGGCGATGGCTCTGGAGTAACAAGAGGCCTTGCTCAATCAAGTATTATGGGCGTAAAAGCCGCAAGAGAGATAGTTAAAAATTAAAGTAGTATTTAAAAGCGGTGTCATAATTGACACCGCTTTTTTATTGGGCTATTTTATATAAAGAGCACCTTGCAAATTAAATCAGGAGGGAATAGTGAAAGGTAATAAAAAGACCAACGCTAAAGTAGAGGATCAAGAACAAATCAAAGAACAGACGACTACAGAAGATGCCCAAAATGATTATTCGGCTCTTTTTCCCGAAAGAAAAGCTTGGCCGCCGGCAAAAGTTATTGAAATAAGCGAAGAAGCATGGAAAAAACCTGGAGCTCGAAGCGGTTGGATGTCCGGCATAAATTACGGAGGCCGCGGCTATAGGTCTGGATTCTGGGAAGTAGCAATGAACAAATTTGCTCAAGAGGGAACGCACTTTAATGTTTTGAATGGCGATCTGGTAAACGGAAAAGCGATCAAAGAAATGCTCCGCGCCGTGCCAAAAAAAGTGGCTGAAGAAGTTACTAATCATTTCCTTGAAGAATGCGCTAAAGAGCTGGCTTCTGTTATACCATTGCTTAAAAAACCAGGCGGCGAATTCGTAAGGCTCTATATTATACCATCCTTGCATTATGACGGGGCGTATGGTGAAGAAATTGCCAAACGTTTGCAGTCACTAAGGCAGGATGACATCCGTCTTTACAAGCGGGGCAGCGATAAATTGGAGGTCAAATACACCCAACCCAATAAAATTATCTGGGCAATTAGTCCCAGAAAATCAAGGCTTCCAAGCCAGTATTACAGCACAGCGGCAGAACGTGAGATCGATGACAAAGAAAAACAAACGTCGCAGGAGTTACTTCCAGATCTTTGGTCGGTTGGACCGCTTGCTTCAGCTATTCATAAACCGGGGAAAGGGGAAAGGAAACGGCCATATTTTACCGTCCCGGCCTGCCGCCGTTTAGAAGAGGTGTTGGTGGCCGAAAATCAGGTTGGCATAGCTGTCGTAGAATATACGCAGAATAATGGCCAGTCAGTCCAGGTCTGGAGTCTGAAGGACCTAGTTTCTAAAGAACGGGAATTCGTTACGGGCATTAAGACGGGAGCGACAGAAAATCAAAAAAAGATTGTCGAAGTTATTAAAAAATCAGGGGCAACGACCGTTGGGTTGCTAGAAGATAAACTGGAAATCAGCCGCGATGTCATACAAAAAGAGATAGAATTTCTCGTTGAGAAAAGACCGTTAACCAGACAGACTTGGCCAGGATTATTTTATGACCCTGCTTCCCAAAGGTACGACTTTCACCTCGGTTGGTTTCAAAAACATCTTGTTTATCCTGAAAGTAAAATTCCGTTGCTTGAAGACAGGCTTCTATTTTTTGGATGTCTGCATGCCGGATATACGACCAGTGATTACGAATTTTTTGTGAAAATAATGCCGGAGAAAATCATAGCCAACAAGGTAAAAATCCTCGTTGGTTTGGGAGATTTTATAGCAGGTTTGAGGCATGATTTTCTGGAAACTGGCGAAGTATTCGGCAGTTTGAATAACACCGACCAGGAGCAGTTCGCAGCTGAACTCGTCGGAACGGTGATCGTCAGGGTTTTCCAATCACGTTTGGAAGAATTATTGCCCAAATACGCCGAGAAATCGCAGGAACAAATAGAAAAATTAATTGACGAATCCCTCGTCCAATTCCTGTACATACCCGGCAACCATGACACATGGCAAGAAGCCGAGGGAAATATTCCCTTAGTGGTATTCCGCGAGAAGCTGTCTACCATTCTTTTCCAGGAAATCATTAAAATTATGGCGGCTAAAAAACTGCCGGCAATCGATATCTCTAAAATTATCAGCAAGAAAATTATTGGATTCTCTGATTGGGATTGGGGAAATTTCTATACTCTTCCGTCCGGCCTTACTCTGACGATGTCTCATCCCAATATGGCCAGGGCAAAAACGACTTCCCTGCGCGCTCAAGAATCCCTTGATGCCGCTAAGAGCCACATAGTAGGAATAGCCAATTTCCATACAGCTATAGTGGTTAATAGATGGGATGCCGAAACAGGGCAGCGCGTTGCGGTGCAGGCCGGAACTATGTGTATCTTCACCAGGTTTGAACGAAGACACATGAAAATAGTTGATTTTGGATCAATCTTCCTGCGAGTTTTATCTAGAAATAAAAGGATTGAAATGACTGAAAGCGCCTTTTTTAACGAAGCGCTTCTCAAGGGGCCGATTCCCAAAGATACAAACCTCACTGAATTAAAGAAAAAATACGGCATAATTTCTGTACAGTGAAGGAAGTGAAAGTTGAGTAGAAAAGCTCATGGCCCTAAACATCATATAGTTCCTACCTCAATCGGAGGACCAAGATATAATGAAGAAAATGTATATCACTGGAGGGGCCGAGAACATTATTTCTATCATCGGGCGTTCGTTAATCGTCCTCCGTCAGTGGTAATAAAAATTATTGAGGGGCTTACCGATGCAAACGGCAATTGGAATCAGATCTTGATGAGCCCTGATGATTACGAAAACTTACAGAAAGCATTTCTGGGCAAAGAGCCGGCTAATGCCATTAATTTTATAAAAAAAGAGTTTTTACCGATTGAAGAGAAATGGCTAAGGGGAGAATTACCGGAGGTAGAATTACCGGAGTACCAGTATCCTTTTAAAAAAGTACGTCGTAAAAAAAATAAAAGAGGACTTAAATAGTCCTCTTTTCTTTTGGTGATATTATGGAGTATAATGAAAATAATGAAAAAATATTTTTTCATTATTTTATTTTCGACAATATTTACCGCGATGATTTTTCTACCAAAGAGCTTCGGCCAAAAAGAAGCGGCGATTTTTCAAATTGAAAAAGGCCAGAGTCTAAGGGAAATTTCCGCAAATTTAGAAAAAGATGGCCTTATTTGGTGGAGCCCGCTTTTTAGAGTTTATTCTTTTTTGCGGGGCAGAGCGGGCAATCTTCAGGCGGGTTGCTACCGTCTCTCTTCCGCGATGAACATTACTAAGATTTCAGGTATTTTATCTTCGGGCCTCGTCGCCAAGGAAAAAATTACGATTCCGGAGGGTTTTACGTCGGAACAAATTCAGCAAACGCTAAAAGACGTAACGCGGTCTAATCTTGCTGCATTGGCGGAGCGCGAAGGTTATTTATTTCCCGATACCTACGAAATACCTTATTGCGCCGGACAAGATAAAGTCGTTGAAATAATGACGGGAAATTTTAGCCGAAAAACGGCCGGCCTTAAAATAACTCCTAAAATTGTCGTAATGGCCTCTTTGCTGGAAAAAGAATTAATAACAAAAGAGGATAAGGAAATTGCTTCGGGGATTCTTTGGAAAAGATTAAGAGTCGGCATGCCCTTGCAAGTAGATGCCGATAAATGGACTTACGAACATTACGGTCTTCCCCAAAAACCGATTTCAAACCCCGGGCTTGAAAGCATTGAAGCCGCTCTTAATTCCAAAGAAAGCCCGTATTTTTACTACCTCTCAACTCCCGCAGGAAAAACTATCTTTAGCAGAACATTGGAAGAGCACAACATCGCCAGGGCGAAATACTTGACAGGAAAATAGGGTTTGCTACTATGTGATTGTCCGCAGACAGCAGGCGTTACATCGTTACATCTTAAGTCCTGCCGAGGATAAAACTTACAGACGTCGGGCGTCTGTAGATTGTCTGCGGCGGCAGGCATTTTATTTTCGGCAGTGAATAAAAAATACAAGTAAGCTTGTATTTTGACTGAACAAACCGAAAATATATTTAATATTTTTTAATTTATAGATACATATGCCGTTAACCAAAGAAGAAAAAAAACAGGTTCTCGAAGAATTAAGAGAAAAAATTGATAAACAAAAATCGATCGCTTTTTGCGATTTTACCGGCTTGAAGGTAAGGGATTTGTCGGATATAAGGAAAGCGATGAAAAATCAGGATTGCGAATTAAAGGTGGCAAAAAAAACTTTGATCGCTTTGGCGTTAAAAGAGAAAAGCATCGGCGCCGATCTTAAAAAATTCCAGGGAGAAATAGCTGTCGGATTCGGATACAAGGACGAAGTTTCTCCGTTCAAATTGCTTTATGATTTTTCCAGAAAGAATGATAAGTTAAAGCTTCTCGGCGGTTTACTAAATAAAGATTTTTATGAAAAAGACAAAGCGATCGAATTGGCTCAAATGCCTTCAAGAGATGAATTAATAGCCAAATTGCTGTTCGTCCCCAAGATTCCTATTTTTGACATATTCAATATTTTGCAAAGAAATTTGAGTATTTTAAAGGTCAAGGGTTAATTAAAATTAAAGATTTACGAAATCCACTCAGATTTGAGAGGATTTCGTAAATCAAAAAATAAAATTTATGGCAATTGATCCAGAAAAATTAGCGCAAGATATAGCGTCAGCTACGGTTCTTGAGTTAAACAGCGCAATGAAAGTATTGGAAGATAAGTACGGAATAAAGGTTCAAGCGCCCATGGCCGCAATGCCGGCCGGCGGAGCCGCTGCAGCCGGAGCTCCCGCTATTGAGGAAAAAACATCTTTCAACGTTGAGTTGAAGGGAGTAGGTGATAAAAAGATTGAGGTAATTAAAGTGGTTAGAGATGCCACAGGAAAGGGCTTAAAAGAAGCCAAGGACTTAGTGGATGCGGCAGCCGCAGCTCCTCAAATGGTAAAGGAAAACGCCAAGAAGGAAGAAGCGGAAGAGCTAAAGAAAAAGTTTGAAGCCGCCGGCGCAACAGTGGAATTGAAGTAAAACGAGCCTGCGATTTTTTGAGGTCCGACCTCCCCCGTAATTTTGGGGGAGGTCGGACCTCTTGTTATTTAATGTGTTTTTTTATCGATTCTCTGAGAGATGCGGCTTCCTCGGTTTTAATAGGGGAGAGAATATCCCAGGATTCTTGAAAAAGAGTCTGGGCTTTTTCGTCTTTTTTCATAATCACGAAGTTTTCCGCCATCATTATTTTATAGCGGGCCTGTTTTAATTTTTCTTGATTTGGATCCGATTGTTCTTTCTTTTTTCCTCCAAACATAAAAAAAGCAGATGCCAAAATTAAAGTAAAAATTATTATTAAGATGATTTTTTTTGAAAATACGGGCAAGGAAAATTTAATACTCGGAAAAGCAATTGTTGAAGACGAACCTCCTTCGGCAATTAACAGGCAGATGCCGGAAATTTCAGAAAGGGCGTCTCGGTCGTATTTGAAGATATTTTTAAGTTCTTTTTCGCTGGAGATTTGGCTTAATTGATTAAAAAAATTTTCATTCCTTGAAATAATGGAAAAAATTTCTTGAGTCGTAATGAGAATTTTATCTTGCGGCGATAATTTACCCGAAGCTATATTGCTGAACACCTTCATGGGGTAGGGCTCCTGATCCTGGAGTTCAAGATTTTGGCCGATATCCAAAACTTCACCGTCCCTCAAAAGCAGTATTTTTATATTACCGACTTTTGTAAAATTTAGTATCGAATCTTTAATGTTAACGATTGCGAAATTTAAATTTCCGAGCCAATTAACGTTTCCCGTTTTTGTTTCTTTGTCCAAGAAAACATTGGCTTGTTTCAGCGCTTCGGAGAAGTTTGCTTTATTATAAAATTCGTTTTTAATCGCGCCGGAAATGCTGTCCAAGAAACTGCCATTTTGAGGCAGAGCCCTTGTTAATTCTCCGGCCATGCATAAAGAGCCCATTTGTGTTTCTTGGGTATTTTCGGGGTCATACACGAAGCTGTCAAAAACGCTATCTTTCCTTCCCTTTGGATTAAAATGCAGTTCAAAAACTTTCATTTTTCTATTCAACTCTTTTTGTGTATTCTCCTGTGTCGGTGTTGATTTCAATTACGTCGCCTTCTTCCACAAAGAGAGGGACATCGGCAGTTCCTCCCGATTCCAGGACTACGGTTTTGGTTCCGCCCTGGGCCCTGTCGCCTTGGACGCCCGGAGGGGCTTCAGTAACTTTTAGATTTACCTTTATCGGCAAAACAACGCCGATTATTTTTTCATCAAAAATCAAGGCTTCAATCGGCTGGTTCGGTTTTAAAAATTTAGCTTGTGTTCCGATTTGCTCTAAAGATAATTCAAATCTCTTGGAAGGATTGCTTTCTTCGCAAAAGAAATAGTGGTCCCTATGCAAATAGAGAAATTTTGCCTTTAATTTTATAATTTCGGCTTCTTCAAAAACTTCGCCTTGCTGAAAGTTTCTGTCGAATACGTTCCCGCTGATCAAGTTTTTGATTCTGGTTTGGACAACCGGCCGGCGCTGGGCCTTTTTAAGGGAATTAGCTTCCATGACTTCAAATGGCTGGCCGTCCAAGATGATTCTTATCCCCTTTTTTAAATCAGTGTGAGTTAACATATAAAAAATTAATCTAATTAACCTAATTATTCTAATCCTAAATTATTATTGCCTCGGAGAAAGTCTTTATAGCTCATCGGTTTTTTGCCTTCGGGCTGGACTGACTCAATTATCAATTTACCACTTTCCAGCCGCGCCTTCAAGACCTTGATGCGTTTTTCGCGCTGAACAGTATAAGTGCCCGGCCACGGGTTTAGGGCGCGAATGCGCCTGTCCAATTCTTCGGGAGATTTGCGCCAATCAATTAAGCCGTCTTCTCTGGCGAGAATTTTAGTATAAACGGCGATTTTTTCATCTTGACGCGCGAGTTTTATTCTCCCGCCGATCCAGTCGGGAATAGTATCTGTTAAAAGTTCGGAGCCGATAACAGCCAATCTGCCGTGAAGTTCTTGATATGTTTCATTTGAGCCGATTTCCGTTTTCTTTTGGCTTAATATCGGACCCGTATCGATTCCTTCGTCCATAAGCATTATGGTTACTCCGGTTTCTTTATCGCCATTTAAAATTGCCGATTGCACTGGAGTTGCGCCCCGGTATTTCGGTAATAACGACGGGTGAACGTTTAAACAGCCGTATTTCGGAATTTCCAATATTTCCTTGGGCAAAATTTGCCCGTAGGCGGCAACGATAATTAAGTCAGGATGCAGATTTAAGATTAAAGATTTAAGATTTAAGATTTTTTCTGGTTGCTCAATTTGAATATCGTATTTTTGGGCGGTGATTTTGACGGGCGGGGGAGTGACTATTTGTTTCCTGCCGGAAGGCTTATCGGTTTCGGTAATAACCAAAACCGGCGGAAATCCGCCCCTTATTAACCTCTCCAAAACTGTCGCCCCAAACTCGGGCGTCCCAATAAAGACAATTTTTATTTTATTATTTTCCATTCGATTTCGGATTCTTTGCCGGCGAATTCGAGCCAGCCGTTTTCCGGGGATACGACGTACCACTTCTTTTTTGATTCCGACCAAATCATCGGGTCGTCACGGTAAAATGGCTTTTTTACAACTTCCTTCGGCTTTAATCTGTCCAGTTCCAGCCATTTCTTGAATACCGTTTCAATGGCATAGTCTAAATTTCTTGATTTTGCCCACTCGGCCACTTTGGTGATTGCCTCCTTGGCTTTTTCAATGGAACCGGCCAGTTCCAGCAGTTGTTTTGCCGGCTTGGTAAATCTTGAATAAATGATTTTTTTATTTCTGGCGCTTTTTTTCAATTCATCCAAGTTCACGCCTTTTGTTTCAAAAAAATAAGTGACGATTTGCTGAATGGCGGTTTCTTTTTTAAGTTCTTCGTAATCTTTTATTTTCCCTGTTTTAAAATATTCTTTTATTTTCTTGGAAATACTTTCGCCGACTCCCGGTATTTTTTCAAAATCTGATGAAATATTTTTTTCCATTTTTTGCAAAGACGCAGCCGCCCTCCGGTAAGCCGCCGGCTTAAAAGCCACACCTTTTATTTCCAAAAGTTCGGCCATTTCGTTAAAAATTTTCATTAAACCATGGTTAGCCATTGATTCATTTTAACATTGTACCAAAACCCGCGCACTATTGACAAGTTTTGAGAGCCATGCTATGCTGTTTCTTGTTAGACGATAACAGGGGAGAGAATTGTTCTTAGGCAAGCTCAGGATAATTCTCTCCCCACGGTTAGCTAAATATGCCTTTGGGGGAGACGCGGAGGTCTATGCGCCACCGATTTTTTCCAAAATACTGTACGGGGCTTATCTGGGGTCCACCGGTTCCCTCCAGGTAAGCGGAACATAAGGAACCGGCGAGCACAACAACTCCGGGAAACGGCCAAAAGGAGGGCCAAAAAATGCAACGCTTTTTTCTAACAGCTCGTACAAGGCTTATTCGAGGAACACCGATTCCCCTCGGGTAAGCGGTAACAAGGAATCGGCGGCGGGGTCCACGATATGCATGCCGCGCGCTCGCAATATGCTGGATATTTCCAGCGATCATTCAATAAGCGCGCGCTAGGTGCTACTCTGGCCCCGCCGAAAAGAAGAAACAGATCCGCCTTAGCTTAAAAGCCAAAGGCGGTCTTTTTTTTACTTTATTATTATGCGATACTTAGCTTATGAGACATCGGGTTTTTATTGCCATTAATTTACCGGAAGACGTAAAAAAGAAGCTCGCTTCTTATAGCGATAAGTGGCCAGAATTGCCGGTTAAGTGGACAAAAAAAGACAATCTCCATATTACTATGGAATTTTTGGGATACATACAGGATGAAGAAATTTTGGAAGTGCTCAAAACCGTTAAAGAGATGGCATCAAAACATGATTCTTTCGAGGTGAAGCTTAATAGAATATGCTACGGCCCTCCGGAAAAAATTCCCCCTCGAATGGTTTGGGCCATGGGGGAGAGGACTAGGGAGTTTGATATCATTCCCCACATCACATTGGGCAGAATCAAAGCTTGGCAGTGGAAGCAAATTGAACCGGAAGAAAGACCGGAGATTGAAGAAGATATTAATTTGATTTTTGAAGTAAACTCAATTGAGGTAATGGAAAGTTCGTTGGGCGGAGGCGGGGGAGGTCCCAAGTATACTATTTTAGAATCGTTTCCATTAAAAGACAGCTTATGAGGGTTCACTTTGTCGGCATCGGCGGAATCGGCGTATCGGCTTTAGCTCAGTACTATTTGGCAAAAGGCCACGAAGTTTCGGGGTCTGATTTGGTTTATTCGGAAATCACCGATTCCCTTAAAAAGAAAGGCGTTAAAGTTTACATCGGCAAAGAAAATCTCGAAGATTCAGCCAAAAGATTTGATTTGGTAATTTATAGTCCGGCTATAAACTATGGAGGCGAAACCTCCATAGTTAAAAGCTATCCGGAAACCTTAGGGGAGCTTACAAAGAAGCATTTTACCATAGCGGTTTCGGGCACCAGCGGAAAAAGCACCACCACGGCTATGATCAGTCTTATTCTGATAAAAGCCGGTTTTGATCCGACCGTGATTATCGGCACAAAATTAAAAGAGTTTGGAGACAGCAACTGCAGGGTGGGCAATAGCGAGTATCTGATTATTGAAGCGGATGAACACTTCGGTTCATTTTTGAATTATTGGCCGAAAATCATCGTGATCACCAATATTGAAGCCGATCACTTGGATTATTATAAAAACCTTAAAAATTATATTTTATCTTTCAAAAAATATATCGGCCACTTGCAGAAAGAAGGGATCTTAATAGTTAATAATGATGATAAAAATACTCGGGAAATTTTAGGAGGTCGAACCTCCTTGGGAGGCTCGACCTCAACATATTCGTTAGGACAGTCGGAAGCGGAAAAACTGAAGAAAATTCTAAAGGTTCCCGGAGAGCATAATGTTTACGATGCTCTAGCGGCTTTAGCCGTGGCTCGATCCTTGAAGATTCCCGATAAGGTTTCATTTAAAGCGTTATCCGAATATAAAGGAGCTTGGCGGAGATTCGAAATTTTGCAGTTAAAACCTTTTATTCTTGTTTCAGATTACGGCCACAATCCGGCGAAAGCCATAGCCGCCTTAAAAGCCGCCAGAGAAAAATGGCCCAAAAAAGAAATTTGGTGCGTTTATCAGCCGCATCAGTATCAAAGAACCCATTATTTATTTGACGAATTCGTAAAAATATTCAGGAAAGCTCCAACAGATAAGATTATAATCACCGACATTTATGATGTGGCCGGCAGAGAAGAGAGAGAAATAAAAAAAGGAATAAGCTCTCAAAAGTTAGTCGAAGCGGTGAGCAGGAAAAATGTAATGTATTTGCCAAATAAAGAAATCCTGCCATTTCTAAAAAAGAATTTTGGTCAAATAGAAGTTTTAATAATCATGGGCGCCGGGAATATTTACAAATTGTGCGAATATCTCCTGCCCAAAAGGTCGAAGTAAGCTTAATTGTATAAATTAACATGACATTGCTTTCCATAATTTTAGTTCTGATAGCGGTGGGGATAGGGGTTTATGCGGCCGCTAGCAGGAAGAAGGGGCCGTCTTCTCCCTCAACTCCACCCACTCCTCCAGTTCCGCCTTCTCCGCCCGTTCCTCCAGTTCCGCCATCACCTCCGGTTCCGCCTGCGCCTCCATCGCGTCCCACCCCGCCTCCCATACCCGGAATGTAATTCCGTTAAAACTGCGCCCGGGTCTTGCAACCGGGGCGGTTTTATTTTATCATAAAAATTAGAATTAAAATGAAGATAATCAATAAAACACTCTCTCTAAATACCAAAGAGGAATTTGAATTTATTGACGTCACCGAAGCGGTTCAGGGATTCATTAAAGAAAGCCAAATTAAAGATGGCTTGGTTAATGTGCAAACCATGCATACGACTTGCCCTGTTTTTTTAAACGAGAATGAGCCTCTTTTATTAAACGATTTTAAAAAACATTTAGCCCAATTATCTCCCAAAGATTTGTCGTATAGTCATAACGATTTTACCATAAGAACCGTCAACGTGTGCGATGGGGAATGCAAAAACGGCCATTCTCATTGCTTGGCTCTTCATTTTCCTTCTAATCTAACCCTCAACATAATCGGCGGAGAATTGCAGCTCGGCCAATGGCAAAGAATTTTCGTTGTGGAACTGGACAGGTCCCGTCCCAGAAAAATTCAAATCCAAATAATGGGAGGCGACTAAGCTCTTTCATTGTTAATATCGCTAACGTAGCTATCGCCACGTTAGCGATATTGTTAGAATGCAGGGCAAAAATGGTTGATGCACCCCTTTTGTTTACCCGTTACTAAGACATAATTTTTTGCCATTGACTTTTTTTAGGTGAGTGCTATAATACTTTATTCAGAACGGATTTTTAGGAAAGAAGGTAAGATATAAGAAATAGCGACTTTGAAAAATAAAAAGGAGGGAGAAAACATGAAAGCAGTTTTGGTGGTTGTGGGGGTTCTGGTTGCCGTTTGGTTGATAGTCTTCGCGAGCTTTGGGATTCGCGTTGCGACGGCTGGTATTGTGGGCCGTGGCGAGGCGCATATACAAATTCAGTCGGCCGAGTTCCGTCTAGAGGCGTACCAGTCTTTCTTTAACCAGTGCGCCTCCATCCAGGGGCTTGAAGGGAAAATTGATGCCCTAACTGATCAATTAGGGCAGCTGCAGCCCGGAACTCGTGAGCATAACTATACGCTCTCGAGTCTGACTGGGGCGAAGGGCCTTCGTCGCGAGGCGATTGCAAGGTACAACCAAGATGCTCTGAAGGATTACACTGAAGGGCAGTTCCGAGACAAGGATTTGCCATACCAGATTCTTGATAGGGAATATCCAAACAAAGGAGGGAAGACAATATGCGCAACAAGATAATTCTTGGGATGATGGCTCTGATGATTGCGACATTCTCGTTAGCCTGCACGGATCAGGAGTTGCAACGGCGAGAAAGTATAGACACGCGGGCAGCGATGTTCGCTCGGGCAGAGGCGAAAATTCCGGTTCCTCGGACAGAGAACTTTCCTTTAAGGGCGGTTTTGGCGGAGTATACCAGGCGTCAAGATCTGGTAAACCATGAATGGTATACTTATATTATGAGCGATACCGGTGCCGTGACTCATTACTTTGTGAGCACGACAGTGCCGGTCAACTCATGCGCCTTTCTTTCTTCAACGGAGGATGCGATAAGTAGTAGCATTGTTTTAACCGCACCTTCGTTGGACGGGATTTATTACGGCGGTTCCGGGGCGGCAGCTGTGTGCAATGGATGGATATTTATTGACGCGGCAACCGGCGCCATGGGTCTGGTTTTCGGCGCAAAAATTTTAACCTTTGACGCGCCGCTGATTCTAGAAACCGAGCCGCTTCTGATCAGGATCAGCAACAGTAATAAGTAGCACCATCAATAACGGGTGCGCTTGGAGAAATCCGGGCGCGCCCCTTTTGTTTTTTTAATAATTTGATATGATATCATTATGGAAAGAATTTTAGTTAAAGAAACAACCAATCGCGCCGGAGAAAAAGTCAAACTCTGCGGCTGGGTAAACACAAGGAGAGACCACGGCAGTATTGTTTTTATCGACCTAAGAGATATTTCTGGTTTGATCCAAGTTGTTTTAAAGCCGGAGTTAGCCAAAGATATTAAGTCCGAGTGGGTAGTTTCTATCGAGGGGTTAGTCAAAGAGAGGCCGGAAAGAATGGTTAATCCGAATATTGCAACCGGTAAAATTGAAATTGAGGCAGAAAATCTGGAAATCCTGTCGGAAGCTAAAGCATTGCCTATCCATCTTTTTGAGAAAGAGGAAGAAGAATCCAATCTTGAAAAAAGAATGAATTGGCGGTGGCTCGATTTAAGGCGTCCTCAAAAACAGCTTATTTTTAAAGTTTGGACGCTAATGGAGCAAAGTTTCAGAGAATATTGGCTGAGCCAGGGTTACATTGAAATACATTCTCCGAAATTTATGTCCTCACCAAGTGAATCGGGCGCCGAATTATTTGAGGTTAAATACTTTGACAAAAAAGCGTACCTGGCCCAGTCGCCGCAATTTTATAAACAAATGGCCATGGCTTCAGGTTTTGAAAGGGTTTTTGAAGTGGGACCGGTATTCAGGGCCAATCCGTCATTTACTTCAAGGCATGACACTGAATTTACCGGCTATGATGCAGAAATTTCTTTTATTGATTCGCACCTTGACATTATCAGCGCTGAACAAGACGCGATAGCATACGCCATCGGTAAAATTGAAGAAAAATACGAAAAAGAAATAGAAGAAAACTACGGAAGAAAATTAATTGTTCCGAAAATTCCTTTCCCGCAGATTACTATGGCCGATGCCAAAAAAATTCTTGCCGAATTGAAGATAGCATCAGAAAAAGAAGGCGACTTAAGCCCGGAGGAAGAAAGAAAATTAAGCGAGTGGATTTTAAAGGAAAAGGGGCATGAATTCGTATTTGTTACCGAATATCCCAAAGAGGTTCGCCCTTTTTATCATATGCGTTTGGAAAATAATCCCAAGCTTACAAAAAGTTTCGACCTTTTATGGAACGGTTTAGAAATTACTACCGGCGCCCAAAGAGAACACAGATACGAAGTATTGCTCAAACAGGTTAAAGAAAAAAAATTGAAGCCGGAAACTCTTAAACATTACTTGAATTTCTTTAAATACGGCTGTCCTCCGCACGGCGGTTTCGGTTTGGGGCCTTCCAGAATGTTAATGAAAATTTTCAACATTAATAATGTGAGAGAGGTAACCTATATATATAGAGGGGTAAAACGCCTGACGCCGTAATGTCTTGAGGTTCGACCTCCCCCGTAATTTTGGGGGAGGTCGAACCTCCTAAAATTGTATCTAAATGACCAAGAATCTTAAGTATTTGGTAATTCTTTTTTTGTTGAGCCTGCCGGGTTGGTGGGGAATTAATATCTTGAAAGAGCGTTCAGGTAATTTTTTTTATTGGCTGGAAATGGCAAAGAACCCCGTATTATTGGCCGCCGAAGCCCGACAAGTATCTTTTCAGAATCATATCAACGAGTTAAAACCCATTCATGATGAAAATATTCCCGATTTAGAAATTGGAGCCAAGTCGGCCATTTCTATCTTAGTAGATAATCAAGGAAAGGAAAGAGTCCTTTTTGAGAAAGAGGAAGACGTAAAACTCCCTATAGCCAGTTTAACAAAGTTGATGACCGTCAAAATAGTTTTAGATAACTACGATCTTTCAAAAGAGATTAAGATTTCCGAAGAAGCTATCAGTCAAGAAGAAAATTTTGGCAAGCTCACCGCGGGCAAGGCGCTCTCCGTTAATTATCTTCTTTATCCTCTTTTGATGGAGTCAAGCAACGATGCGGCATTCGCTTTGGCCAATGATTATGACGGCATGACTATAAAAAAATTTATTCAGCTGATGAATCAAGAATCCGGAAAATTAAAATTAACCGATACCAAATTTTTTAACCCGACCGGCCTTGACCCGGAAAAGCCCGACCAGGATATAAATTACTCTACAGCCAGCGATTTGGCTGAACTGACCAAGGATTTGTTGCCGTATCCATTGCTTTGGGAGGTTTTATCCACTCCCAAGCTTGATATTTATGGTCCGGAACTGGTTAATACTAATGAACTATTGGGAAAAATTCCCAATATACTTGGCGGCAAAACCGGCTATACGGAAAAAGCCTTAGGGTGCTTTATTCTGGTAACGAAAGCTCCCAAAGACAAGGGATACATTATTAATGTTATTCTGGGCGCCAACGGCGTTAACAGCAGGTTCCAAGAAATGGAAAAATTAATAAATTGGCTAGGCTTGGCTTACTCGTGGTAAACAATTTGTTGATTTACGAAATCCTCTCAAATTTGAGTGGATTTCGTAAATCTTTAATTGTATGTTTTATTTGCCCAATGCCGCTATTGATGTAATTAAAATTTTTAGTCTGGGAGCTTTAAGTTTTCTGGTAGCTTTTTGGTTTACGCCTTTTTTAATCGATTTTTTATACAAACATAAATTATGGAGAAAAGAAGTAAGGCAAAAAGCCATTGACGGCAAAGATTTAACTTATTTCCAAAAATTTCATTCAGAAGGGGAAACTCAGGTGCCGAGGTTAGGAGGCCTATTAATTTGGGCGGTGCCTTTAATATTGGCCGTTATATTTTTCTTTTTGTCTAAAATTGATATGTGGTGGTTTCGGAAGTTAAATTTTTTAAGCAGGGGGCAAACTTGGCTGCCATTTTTCGCTTTAATCTCCGCGGCTTTATTGGGATTAACCGACGACATTCTTCAAATAAAAGGCAGGGGTAAATATATTGGCGGAGGATTGGGACTGAAGAAACGGCTTTTGATAATGGGATTAATCGGGCTTATCGGGGGTTGGTGGTTTTTTGCAAAATTGGGAGCTTCTACTTTGCATATCCCGGGCGTTGGAGATTTAGGAATCGGAATTTTATACATTCCCTTGTTTGTTTTGGCGACCATGGCTGCTTATTCCGGCGGCGTAATTGACGGCCTTGATGGCTTGGCCGGCGGGGCTTTTGCCTCGATGTTCGGCGCCTTTGCCGGCATTGCTTTATTCCGCGGACAGATTGACTTGGCGGCTTTTTGCATAGTGATACTTGGAGCAGTGCTGGCTTTTTTGTGGTATAACATACCTCCTGCCCGTTTTTATATGGGAGAAACCGGCGTTATGGGGCTCACCGCCACCTTGACCGTAGTGGCATTTTTAACCGATTCGGTTTTGGTTTTGCCGATTATCGGATTCTTGCTGGTTTTTGAATCGGGCTCGGTAATTTTACAGCTTCTTTCCAAAAGATTCAGGCACAAAAAAATATTGCTGGCTTCGCCGATCCATCATCATTTTGAAGCCAAGGGCTGGCCGCACTATAAGATAACCATGAGATTTTGGATTATCGGCGTTATTGCAGCCATCATCGGAGTGGCTATAAGGTTATTGGGATAATATGGAAAAATATAAAATCCTAAGAGCAAAATATCCCGAATTCATCTATCGGAATTATGATTATAAAATTGAAGGGGGAAATTTAAAGATTTCCTTCTTTTTTGAAATACCTCCGGGCATCAGTTTTCGGCCCCGGCTCATTATTAAAAATATAAATGAAACGGGATTCGACCCCGTTTCATTGGACAATTTAATTTTCCATATTGGATTGATAGAAATGCTAAGTTATTGGAAAACGACTTGCTCGCCCGAAATCGTTATTGAAGCCGGCTATTTGTATAAAGAACAAATTAAATGGTGGAAGGATTTAATTATTAAGGGCATGGGGCAGTTTTTTTACGAGAATAAAATCGACTGGCGGCTAAAAAATTTCCTCAACATAAAAGCGAGAACCCGAAAATTTTTTAATCCGTGTGGGGTGCCCCTTAGGGATAAAACGGTTAAAAAATTTCCCGGTTTGAGCTCAAGGTATTTGGTGCCCTTTGCCGGCGGGAGGGATTCAATTGTTACGCTTGAAAAATTAAAAAAGGAGAATAAGGAGATTTCTTTATTCACCGTAAATCCGATAGAAAAAATTCAACGGGCGGTAAAGGTTTCCGGAATAAAAAAACAGATTATCGTTGAGAGGATAATTGATAAAAAATTATTGGAATTAAACAAAAATGGATACTTAAACGGCCATACTCCCTTTACGAGTTTTTTATCTTTTACGAGTTTGCTTTGCGCTGTTTTGTTTGATTATAAAAATATTGCTTTTTCCAATGAAAAAAGCGCCGATGAAGGGAATGTCAGATATTTAGGCAAAACGATTAATCACCAATGGGCTAAAAGTTCAGAATTCGAAAAGATGTTT
>JACOYG010000062.1 GCA_016181985.1 Candidatus Nealsoniibacteriota bacterium | reverse complement strand
GAACGATCGACCACTTTTGCTGCTGACTGAATATTTGATATTTTTTCATACGCTTTCAGTTTATCACTAAAAGTGTACGGAATGTGCGTGGCCCGTCTACGTCTTGACATAAAAAAATAAAGGGTGTGTACTATTATTAGCTATGACTGCAAAAGCAGTTCCATAGCAGAAAGGAGAACCGACTATGACAGAGGCAAGCATGCTCGGTGGCAATGCTCTAGCCAAAGTGGCTGGACCGTTAAAAGACTTCGCCGAGAAACTTAGCGGAGAACAGGGAGAGAGGTGGCTGGAAGCGTTTAAGCGGTTCCTTCGAAAAGAGGAGCCGTGGCCAAAGTTCCCCGTATGGAAAACCATCAAGCTCGGCACAGGCCTCAAGACCGCTGATGATTTCCGCAAGGTCCTGAAGGGCAACGGGTTTGAGGTCAGTGACTGGGCCAACGATATCCTTGAAAAGTCCGCTTTTATAGTGGCTATCGAGGGAATAAAAGTTGACCTGGTTAAGGTCACAGTTGCCGAACTCGGCTTCAAGAAAGGTGCCCGGCGTGACCAGATATACGACCGCGCCAAAGAGCTCGGTTTGGAACTCTGCTCACCAGAAGTTGGCCCTCAACTGCGCCTGCAATACCAGAACCAGCCAAACAGTGAGTGGGTTTTTGTCGGAATGGAGCCCATTTTTGATTCCGAGGGCAACATGGTCGTGTTCGTTGTGAGGTGCCACGTTGAGCTCTGTCTCGATTGCGCTGGGGGCAATCCCTACCGTGTTTGGAACCCTGGCAGTCTTTGGGTCTTCCGTCTTCCGTAAGTAAAAAAGTTTTTGGGCTCTTGGCCCTT
The DNA here is from genome assembly GCA_016181985.1 of Candidatus Nealsoniibacteriota bacterium. GTDB lineage: Bacteria > Patescibacteriota > Minisyncoccia > Minisyncoccales > MHMH01 > JACPGX01. The sequence continues at coordinate 3,268 of JACOYG010000062.1, read as the reverse complement.
GAACGGTAAAGCCCTCTCTCGTTTCGTAAATACGAGAAAGGGCTTTTATATACTACTCTATTTTTTAAAAATTTGTTAAGATTAATTTAATATGTTCACAACGATAACAATTATTTTGGGATTGATTGTTTTTGAGGTGGTGAACTCCGTTGATAACGCCATCGTTAACGCCCATGTTTTAAAGACGATGAGCGCCAAATGGCGCAAGATTTTCCTTTTCTGGGGAATAATCACCGCCGTATTTTTAGTCAGAGGATTGCTTCCCTTGGCCGTCGTTTGGCTATCGGTGCCGGAAATTGGTTTTATTGAAGCATTTCGTTCTGTTTTGCATAGCCCGCCGGAGATAGCCCAGCTCATAGAAGACAGGAAGGGAGTTATTCTTATTGGAGCGGGAGTTTTTCTTTTGCTTCTGTATTTGCACTGGCTATTTTTAGAAAAGAAAGATCCGTATTTCGTTATTGATAAATTAGTGAAGCCGCATTACGGAGTTTGGTTTTACGGCTTTGCGTCTTTTATTTTGGTTGGATTGCTTTATATATCCAGGTTCTCTTGGCATGTGATGCTATCTGCCGCCATTGGATACGCCATATTTTTTATTATGCAGGGCTTCAAAGAGCAGGCGGCTAAGCAGGAAGAGGCGCTGCACGGCCAATCTTCAGGGCTTAGCGATCTGTCAAAATTAATGTTTCTCGAGGTTCTGGACGCTTCTTTTAGTTTTGACGGAGTAATGGGAGCCTTCGCTTTTACAACAAGCATACCTTTAATTTTCATAGGAAACGGCATCGGAGCTTTGGTGGTGCGGCAGCTCACAATTAAAGGGATTGATAAAGTGACCAACTATAAATGGTTAAAAAATGGAGCCATGACCTCCATTGGTTTTCTGGGACTTTTCATGATTGCCAAAAGTTTCGGCGCGCATATTCCTGAATACTTTCCCACGTTGCTCACAATCGGCTTAGTGGGCCTGACATTTTTTAAATCGCATCAGTTTCTTAAGAAAAACGGATATGCTATTTGATACCCATGCTCACGTAAATTTTAATACCTACAAAGAAGACAGCGACGAAGTCATTCGCCGGGCTTTAGATAGCGGAGTTTGGATGATAAATGTCGGTTCGCAGTATTCCACCAGCAAAAGAGCGGTGGAAATGGCAGAGAGATATAAGGAGGGCGTTTACGCGGCGATTGGCTTGCATCCCTTGCATTTAGAAACCGGCTTAGTGAAAATTAAAGACGATCCTGAAGAAATTCAATTTAAGACCGTTGAAGAAGAATTTGATTACGAGAAATATAAAGAATTGGCCAAATCGCCCAAGGTAGTGGCTATCGGCGAGATCGGCTTTGATTATTATTGGAAGCCAAAAACCAAAACAAAATTAGGATTATTTAAAGAGAAGCAGGAAGCAACCATTTTACGGCAAATTGACTTAGCTCAAGAATTGGATTTACCGGTGATTTTTCACTGCCGCATGGCGCACGACGACCTGATAGAAATACTAAATACCAGATACAACCCCGACGCCCAAAAAGGGTCGGGGCTCCGACCTCCGACGCTTTCGGTCGGAGCGTCGGAGGATACAAAGCTCAATGGAGTTATCCATTGCTTTACCGGCAACTGGGAACAGGCGCAAAAATACATGGATATGGGCTTCTATTTGGCATTTAACGGCCTGATATTCAAAATGAATTTAGACGACGTCATCAAGAAGATTCCCTTAGACAGGCTTCTCATCGAAACCGATTGTCCCTATTTGACGCCGTCTCCCATAGAAGGGCGCAATGAACCCGCTTATGTTAAATATGTAGCTGAAAAGATTGCCGAAATCAAAGGTTCGAGTTATGAAGATGTCGCAAAAATTACCGTTCAAAATGCCAGAAAACTTTTCAAAATTTAATCCTAAAATTGCCATAATCGGCGGAAGCGGATTGGAAGACCCGCGTTTTTTTAAAAAAATAAAGGAAGTTAAAATCAAGACTCCTTTTGGCTATCCTTCTTCGCCAATCAGCGTCGGTGATTTTTTTGGCAGCAAAATAGGATTTTTGTCGCGGCATGGGAAAAATCACGGCATTCCTCCCCATAAGGTAAATTCAAGAGCTAATCTTTGGGCACTAAAGAAGCTTGGAGTAGAAAGGATTATCGGAGTTTCTGCGGTAGGCTCTCTGCAAAAGAGCTTTAAGCCGGGTGATATTGCTATTTGCGACCAATTTATTGATTTCACCAAAAAAAGAGATTATACTTTTTACGATCAAGAAACCGTTCATGTTTCATTGGCGGATCCTTTTTGCCCGGAATTAAGAGATCTGTTTTGCAAAGAGGCAAAGAAATTAAAGATTCCCGTTCATAAGCAAGGCACCTATTGGTGCATTGAGGGCCCAAGATTTTCCACCAGAGCAGAGTCAAAATTTTTTAGGAATTTCGCCGATATTATCGGTATGACCTTGGTCCCGGAAGTTTCTTTGGCTAGGGAGCTAGGGATTTGTTATTTAACCTTGACTATGGTGACCGATTACGATGTTTGGCAGGCACATCCCGTTAGTTTGGAGCAAGTGCTTAAAACTATGGGATCAAACGCAGAAAAAATCAAAAAATTGCTTGGAGCGGCGATTCCTAAAATCAAAAGTAAAAAAATCTGTTCTTGTGAAGAATCTCTAAAAGATGCTAAAATTTGATCCCGGGATTGACATATTTTAAAATACAGCATATAATGCACTGTTGTAAATTTACAAAAGGAGGTGCCGTCAATGATACAGAAAGTGTCCGACGAAAGGCTGGGTATATTCGCCCGGCAACAGAATGATTGGTTTGGGGGGGGTGAGAGAGGGATCTCTCGACCCGGATGAAGTAGTTCGCGCTGTCCAAGAGATTATCGATCACCATTTTTATTTAAAAAAAATCAAAGTCGATATTTTTAATGCTTATCTAGGTGACTCAGATGGCATCCGTAAGGGTGTGCTTGCCTACGTTGATATGGTCATCGGAATGAATTCAATAACTAAGTCATTGTTTGGTCCGTTATGGCATGACCCGACGAGCGGGAGAGTGGCGAGTGTGAGTAGGATTGACGAAAATTACATCAATTCCGTAGAGGCTCGACTAGGACTAGTAAATAAGGAAATGAAAGAAGATTTTAGGTGCGTCATCAGAAGGAATTACGCACAAAAGAGAGATACCAACCCAAATTATGATTTTATGGATAATCAGGATTTGGTCGCGGCCGTAACAGATGTTAGATTGTCGGCAGAAATAGTAAAAGCTGATAGTCTCGTA
>JACOYG010000001.1 GCA_016181985.1 Candidatus Nealsoniibacteriota bacterium | reverse complement strand
TTGTCGCTTCAATCGCGAGCATAAACGCGCTCAGCGCCATATACCAGAGCGACTTGCGAAAACGCAGAATTTTGCCTTTCTGCATGGTAACTGCCGCGCTGGCGAATACCACCATAAGAAATCCGAAATATTGCATTGGTGACAAAACCTCCTTTACTGCCAGGTAAGCCAAAACCGGAATAAACACTTTTCCAAGTGAAAACAGAGAGCTCACGACAGAAGTGTCATCATTCTGCAGGGCGCGATAATAGGGATATAAAACATAATAATTAAAATTCGAAATTCTAATATCGAAATTCGAAATAATATTTAAATTATAATCTTCTAAACCGTTTTGGATTTTGAATTTTCGTCATTTGAATTTGTTTCGGATTTCGTGCTTCGTGCTTCGGATTTCTTTTTGGTTGCTCTTTTCTTTTTTGGCTTTCCGCCCGAGGCGGACTGGCCTTGGGCCAGCTCCTCCTTTTTCTCCTTGCCCTGAGCCGCGTCGAAGGGTTCCTCTGTTTTTTCTTCTGTTTCTTCCGTCACCGTGATCCCTGCTTGTTCCGGGCTTCTTACGTCTATTTTCCAGCCGGTAAGCTTCGCGGCCAGTCTGACGTTTTGGCCCTCCTTGCCAATAGCCAAAGAAAGCTGATCGTTCGGGACGACAGCTAACGCTTTATTTTTCGGTAAAATTCTAACTTCGACAACTTTAGCCGGAGACAGCGCGTTGGCGATGTATTCTTCCGGAGCTTCTTTCCATTCGATGATATCAATCTTTTCTCCTCCCAGCTCATTGATTACCGCTGAAACTCTCGTGCCTCTTTGGCCAACCATTGAGCCTATGGGGTCTACGCCTTCAGCCAAAGAAACAACCGCTATTTTGGAGCGTGATCCGGCTTCCCTAGCCACGGATTTAACGACCACCGTGCCGGCGGAAACCTCAGGAACCTCCAATTCAAAAAGCTTGGAAATAAGTTTTGGGTAAGCCCGCGATAAAAGAATAGCCGGGCCTTTCGGCGTTTCTTCCACGCTTAAAAGATAAACCTTAAGCCGTTGGCCGGGACGATAAAATTCTCCGGGGACCTGCTCTTCCCTTGGCAATAAACCCAGGGTTTTGCCAATATCCATAAAAACCAAACCGCCTTCCACCCTCTGGACGATGCCGGAAAGTATCTCCCCTTCTTTTGACTTAAACTCGGAAAAAATAAATTCCCTTTCCGCTTCTTTTATTCTTTGCAAAATAACCTGTTTTGCGGTTTGGGCGGCGATTCTGCCGTAATCTTCGCGGGTCTCCAAAATGGTTTCCAGATCTTCTCCGGCCTTAATTTTGGGATTTATTTTTTTAGCTTCATTAAGCATTATGTGCTTTTCCGTATTAAAACGGACCTTTCCTTCGCCCGCCGTAGCTTCAGCGGAGGCGGGCCCCTCATTTTTCTCATCTTTCATAGCTTCCAACTCCTCCTCGGTGTAAATCATGTCTTCGGTTAAGACCTGCTTTACCTGCCAAAACTTAACCGAACCCGACACCGTGTCGAGTTTGGCTTTTATAATCTGGCCCTTTTCGCCGTAATCTTTTTTGTAGGCGGCGGCGAGAGCCATCTCGATTGTTTCGAAAACCTTCTCTTTGGAGATGCCCTTTTCTTCCGCAATTTGAGCGATCGCCGCAGTAAAATTTTTGATATCAAACATAAAATTAAATTCTAAATTCGAATATCGAAATTCGAAATAATATTTAAATTCTAAATTTCAAAATTCAAAATACGTTTCGGATTTAGGATTTCGTGCTTGGGATTTTCAAAAAAAGTATCCGTCTTCCAACGGATAAAAAATTCTTATCTTTCTAATCTAATTTTATTCTATCAAAATATAAAAACCTGTCAAGGTCTTGACAAATTTTTAATGGCATGCTATACTGTTTTGTTAGAGGATAGATCTTAGCTTGGGAGCTGTGAGGCGTTGCCTCCGGCAAGAAGGGAGTTTTGACGGCCCCGGCCTCAAAACCTCGTGTCTAAAAGACTCCTTTCTTGCTGGAGGTTACCCGTCGCGAAGGGAATCTACCAGTGTTTACTGGCGCAAGCCGGTAGCGCCAAGTCATTAGGTACCGGCAGGTCGGCGATAGCGGATATGTGCCGCTTCGCCAGAAAAACGGTAGGGAGGGGGCCGTTAAGCACCTCACTGTGTAGCCGCTGGCCTTTGCTCGCGGCTGATAAGTCGGTGCTGCCCCCTCCCACCCTCGGTCTATTACAAGACACGAAACAAAAGGACCAGATTCATTTCTGGTCCTTTACTTTTTCATATTTTTTAGCAATTCTGGTCGGCTCCCAGGGCTTCAATAAAAATCCGGAGCCTAACGCAACGGCATCGGCGCCAACTTCAAAAAATTCTTGGCAATCTTTCAGGGAGGCAATTCCTCCGCCGCCGATTACCGGTATTTTCACGGCTTTCTTCAAATCCGCTACCACTTTTAAGGCAATTGGCTTGATGGCAGAGCCCGAATACCCGCCGCCTAACGCTGGGATTGCATTGATCGCCGAGACAGCGTTAAAGCCGCAATATTCGGCGAGTCTGGCTATCTGAACATAGTCAGAATCTATGCCTAATTTTACAATAAAAGGATAATCCGATGACTCACGGCAAAAGGTAAATAACTTCATAAGTTCTGCCGGATCTTTAGATAAGGGATGCTCAATATTAGGACAGGAGATATTAATTTCAATACCGACGATATCCAGATGATTAAGTTTCCTGATAGAATCTACGTAGTGGTAAATTGTAAATCCGCCGATATTGGGAATAATTGCGACATCGTGGAGCCAGGGATAAATCTTTTCTATCCAATAATTAATTCCCACATTCCACCAGCCCACATTGTTAATCCAGCCGCCCAGCACTTTTCTTAAAACTCTCTTTCTTTCTTCAGAAAAAATGCGACATAAATGCGACACCAATGTCGCATTTTCAAATTCAAATGGGTCAATATAATTACCCTGTCTTGATTCGGGAGTCAAAGTTCTGGTGATTATTGCGCCAAAAGCAGAGAAATCAATCAATCCTAGTTTAATAAATGGTTTTTGATGCGGCCAACCTTCTCCATAACCGCCAGCTCCTGCCGCCAGCCAAATCCGATTTTTAACCTTAATGCCGTTTAAATCAAGCATTTTTCAGTTTTTCTCCGAAAACTTTTTTGATGTTCCAGTAGGTCAATTTCTCAATGTCTTTTTCCGACAAACCTTGGTCTCTTAAGTAATCCAAGGCCATGCCGTAAAGCTGATAAGAAGCAATACCTGAAAGATACGGCGGGAGCAATTTTTCGGTCGTAAGGTGAGGGGCAAAATCTGAACCAATACAATCAATTAAGCCGAACCTTACATCTTTTAATAGCCCCATTACCGATTCACGGCTTCTTAATGGAGGATTAACCTTTAACGAAAGACCGTTTTCTCCCCGCATCTGTAAATCACTAAGCAACAAGTGATGGGGAGTAACCTCTGAATATATATTAAGATAATTTTTCGCCTGCCAAATTATTGCTGCTGATTCCGGCAGAGTTATGTGGCAAATATACAGAGTGCCTTTAAAATCAGCTTCTTTCGCAAACTGAATTTGCTCCTTAATTGATGCAATCTCTGTCTCTGGCGGTCGGGCCAAGTTATGAGTCCATGGTCTTTTATAGTCAAATAACTTTGGTTTAAATAAACTCGCTTTTTCCGCGTGAACTGCCAAAACTCCGGAATATCCCAACTTTGCCAGTGTTTTATAAACCACGCTTTTCTCGTTATCCGGAGGATATAGTTTTAATCCAGCTACTTCCTGATATTTTTGAGCCACCCTCACCGCTTCCTTGATCTGCTCTTCCTTCGAGGTTAAAGTCATAAAGACGGAATATCCTATTACCGGCCTTCTCCTGCGAGCCAAGTCCAATCTCTCAACGACATCGCTTTCTGTCAAAATAGGACAATTAATGCTTGGTATGTCGCAAATATGGACAATGCCTTGTTCTCGGGCCAATTCGGAAACTTTTCTGATATTGGCTTTGCGGACTTCCACGCCATCGCGGCAATGTACATGAGGGTCTATATGTTTCACGTATTACCTCGTTTCTTTCAGGCAGAATGGAAAATTAATTTTTATGCCGAAATCCTGAAAATTAGCCAATTGCCTGATGGTGGTATCTTCCCGATGAAAATCCGAACCGGCGCTTTCATAAAGCAACAAATCACGGCCAAGTTCGTGGAGTAAAAGGCTCTGATCTTTACTGTGGTAAGGATAAAGAACCTCAATGCCGTTCAGCTTCATCTTTTTGAAGGTTGCGGCCAACTCTCGGATTATTGATCCGTCTTTTATTCTCCAGAAAGGATGAGCCCAAAAAGCTACCCCGCCGGATTCATGAATCGCATCGATTATCAACCTAATGTCCGGTTTTTTTCTCTCTACAAAAGCCAATCCTTCCCCGCCGCCTGATTTTTCCATAAGAAATTTCTTAAAAAAATCCCTGTGTTCTTCCTTGCCTTTAAGCGTTTTTTCATGGTCGGGAAGTATGGTTAAAACGATGTGATAGCGGTCAAGAGAGCCCTTGGCTAAACTCGCCACTTCCTCGAAGGATACCCTAAATCCAAACGCCTGCAGATTCTTGATAATTTCTTTTATTTGCTCCGCTTTGCTTTCTTTTAATTTATCCAAAAATTCTTTTAATTTCTGACTGTTGCGATCAATGAAATAACCGATAATATGATGCTCTTGCCCTTGAAACTCGGTGGCGAATTCTATACCAGGAATAACCTTTATCCCCAGCTTCTCCCCAGCTTCTAGAGCCTCATCAATACCGCCGACATTCTCGTGGTCTGTGAGGGAAACAATCTCAAGTCCGCTATCTTTGCATTTACCTAATAGTTCGGTCGGAGAAAATCTGCCGTCGGAATAATACGAATGCATATGAAGGTCAATCCTTCGACTTCGATCGGGATTGATGGTGAGTCCGTCGAATCCATCGCATTTCAAGCTCCGCCTCCTTTATTTATCAAGGAACTCATTTTGATATTAAGCTCTCCATATTTCCTTGTCAATCATATCTTAGACACAAATAGAGTCGTAAAAATAAGAAAAGTCCGAGGGCCGCAAAGCTCTTGGGCTTTTTGTTTTGAGCGTTTAATGCGAAGTTGTGGACCTGCCGGGAATTGGACCCGGACCTCTACAATGCGAATGTAGCGTAATGCCGTTTTACTACAGGCCCCTTTATATTATTAAGTTGACATCTGTTTAATTCTCTCGGCTTCTCTTTCTACCAGATCGCCATCGTATTCTCCGCTGTGAGCGCTTGTGCCTTTATATACCGGCTTTTTCTGGTCTAGGTGGATATTTATTATTACTTCCTGCTCTGATGCTCCACGTGAAACGTAGGCGTGAAAGCGGGGATAATCTGCGGCGCCCAAGCGGCGCGCGAATGATGACTCTCCGGCTCTTTCTCTTTCCGTTTCATGGGGATGATAACCCAGTTGCCGCATTAAATTGTAGACACTTCCAGAAAATTTTAAAGTAATACGCATATTCTAATAATTGATTTACGAAATCCTCTCAAATTTGAGTGGATTTCGTAAATCTTAAATTACGGCTTTACGCTGAAACTTATCAATACGTTTCCGGTATTGCTATTCCCATTAAAATCCTGACAGCGGACAAAAAAATCATACGACATGCCGTCTCTTAATCCGGTAATCGTCTTTACGTGAAATCTCCTCGTTTCATCGTACCACGACATTGCATTCCATGACGATGATTCGGGATTTGCGGTATACCTGCAAGAAGCTGGTTCGTCAGTGGAAACGCTAATTACCACTTCCCTGGTTCCCGGCAGAAAAACATCGCCTTGATGGGAAATATTGCTGATCACCGGCGGCGTTCTGTCTTGCACAACAACCGGCACAACCGGAGCCGGGGCAACAACACCAGGTGTTGACGGAGAAACAACTGGTGTTAATTGTTTTTGCGCCGGAGTTGATTTGGAGGAAGACGATGTCGGTAAAATGAATTTCAAAAACGACTTGTCCGAAAAATTAACGTACAGGATAAAGCCGAGTACTAATAATACCAAAAGAATGATATGAATCTGCCCTTTTTGATTAAACATATGTCGGGGTGCTGGGAATTGGACCCAGGCCGCAGACTCCCGAAGTCTGTATACTGCCGTTATACTACACCCCGTTTCACGTGAAAACTATGTTACCCAATATTTATTTTTCGTCATTTTGTCTTCTTTAACTTCCAAGTTTTCGCGCTCTTCTTGGGCTTTTTGCGAGAAAACCTTAAGCTCTTTTTCGTCTAACCTGCCAAGCATGTCAACCTCCTTCGCTAATAATTCTTTTTGGTTCTTTTCCGGATCATTTATGACATGTCCTAATAAAATGTCCAAAATTTGTCCTATTTTCGGCCCAGGGCTTATGTTCAAATGTCGCATTATATCGTCCCCATTGATTTTAAGCATCTTGGCGGAGATAGGATCCCTAGAAACCTTTTCAATGACGTATTTTAAATGTCGCAATTTATACGGCTCGGCTTTCGGAACGCCGGAGCCGATCCTGTCGGCCATTCTTACCTGCAATAACTCTTCCATGCTCTCGGGGCCCACCTGCCTGACCAATCTCCTCACGGAGGACTCCGTCACTTCATCAACATTATAATAGAAAAGATGATATCTGACCAGCTTGGCAATCTTTTCAATGTCTTTTTTGGCAAATTTTAACCGGTTCAAGATTGCGACAGTCATTCTGGCTCCCACTACTTCGTGGTTATAAAAAGTGGAATCTGGCCCTTCGCCGCGCTTCACTTTGGGCTTGGCTATGTCGTGGAGCAGGGCGGCTATTTTCACGTGGTCGTTAAACCCTTTCTTGGCGGCATAATCCATAGAAAGCAGGGAATGCTTATAGCAATCGTAAATATGGTGCTTGTTTTGAGGAACACCATATCCTTCCTCTAATTCTGGGATAATATGCTTCAGAAGGCCCAATTTCCGTAAAAGATCAATGCCATCGACCGCTCTTTCTGAAGCGATAATTTTCATAAACTCATCTCTAATTCTTTCTTTGGAAATTGCCTGAAGCCATGGAGCATTCTTTTTTATCGCTTCTTCTGTTTTTGACTCGATTTTCCATTTTTCCCCCAGAGTAGCGGCGAATCTGACCGCCCTCATCATTCTTAGAGCGTCCTCCCCAAACCTTTCTTCGGGAACGCCAACAGTCCGAATGATTTTTGCCGCCAAATCTTTCTGCCCGCCGAAAAGGTCCACGACACCCGGTGTCGACGCCTTGACACCGGGTGTCAAAGCCATCGCATTTATGGTGAAATCCCTCCTAGTTAAATCCTCCTCCAGTGTCTTGGCAAACATCACCTCGTCGGGGTGCCTTTTATCCGTGTACCCGCCTTCGGAACGATAGGTGGTAACCTCTACTTCTTTAAGCTTTTCGTCTTTGCTGGCTGTTTGGACGGTCACCGTTAAAAACTTGTTTTCGTAAAAGCTTTTAGGAAAAACCTTGCGAATTTCTTCCGGTTTGGCGTTGGTGGTGGCGTCCCAATCTTTTGGTTCCACTCCCCGCAGAAAATCCCTGACGCAACCGCCGACAATATATGCCTCAAAGCCGGCCTTTTTCAACTTTTCCGTAACAGATTTTACTTCTTTTGGTATTTCCATTGAATTAATTCTATCTTAAAATTTCCTTCTTGACAAATCACAAAAATAATAAGATAATGAATCTGATGACCAACAATACTATAACAATCCCCAAGGAAATGACCCGCGGGGAGGAATTACTTATCGTGCCTCGAAAAAAATTTGAGGAATTTTTAAGGTGGCAAAAGAGGAGAGAATGGGAGGAAAAGGATACCGACGAGGCGATCCGAATTTTTAAAAATGAATTAAAAAATGGGAAATTAAAGTTGGCTAGAAATTTTGCTGAAATATTAAAAAAAGCCAAGGAGCATGCAAAATAGGGGCGTTCAAAAGATTTACTATTCTGCCCATTTTCTCGAATCACTATCTAAAATTACGGCCCAGGTCGAACGTGACTTTCTTAAAAGAGAAAGTCTTTTTCTCAAGGATCCATTCCATCGCTCGCTTAAAACTCACAAAGACTTTATGCTTTCTGGGTAAACTATAGCTACCGCATAATGTTTAAATTCTTAATTAATGATAGTGAGATTATCTTCGTAAATATCGGCACTCACGAAATTTACAAATAATAATTCGCCCCTGTAGCTTAATGGATAGAGTGCTGGGCTTCGGACCCAGTGATGAGGGTTCGATTCCTTCCAGGGGCACACTTTAGAAAAAGGCAAGCCGGAGGAAGCCGCCTCGCTTCGCTCGGCGGTCATTTCGTATTGAATTTTGGGCGGAAAAATCAGTTGGCGATTCCGTTTTTGCGAAAAGAGAATTTTTCATAATAATTTTAGACAAGAAACGGCAGAAATGCTGATTTTTTGTTGCTATTGACATATAGACATAGATTTGCTATACTACAAACAGTAAAATCGCTATTTGAAATTTGTCTCAGTAGCACCAAGTATTTAATAACCCTTGAGTATTTGGTGCTGCTGAGACAGCGGCCATCCAAGAATAATTCTTTGGATGCACTCTAAGACAGAGGAGGCAAGCAATGGCAACCAGGATGTCTATCACCAATTCGGTCTGGATCGCGATCACGGCTACGGAACGAGCGCTCGAACACCTGTTCAACTACACAGCCGACCTCACCGTGATCAGGGTCGACGTTTACGCGCCAGACCCCTTCGCTCCCAGCCGGAGAGACTGCTTCATCACCCTTCACTTCCGGAAGGGACCGGGGCGACTCTTCGGATCAATTCAGGCATGGGTTCTTCTGCGGGGAGACGGACGCGCTCAGATTCCCGGAGAACAGTGGAGCCCCGAACGCCTGAGAATCATCTCGGCCGGTCGAACAGGTCCAGGAAGCAATCAAGCTTTTCGCTTCGAGGACTGGACGATGAGCGATGATCCCGAAGCAGAAGCCGCTGCTGCTTGGGCCGAAGCAGACAAACGCCGGATTCAGTACAGCCCGGCATCTGCTTAACGCACGTTGCCCGCCATGTCCTTTGGACCTCTGGCGGGCTTTTCTTTTTATGAATTCTAAGGAACAAGAATTTGCCGCCAAAGCAGTAAATTTTTCAAGCTCATTTTTCTTGAAAAATTTACTGAAATGAGTTATTATTAACTCATAGAAAAACTTGAAACCCGCCTGCAACGCTTATGCCCGCCAGACACGCTGATGCGAGTCATGCGGGCTGGCGTAGCATGTAGCATTGCGGGCAGGTTGTCAGAGGTGCGGCTCCGCCGCCTTTTCGAATTTTCGCAGAGGGACACCCGCCTGCGGACACCCGTTGTCCGCAAGATTCTTCTGACTTTATTTTTTGGCTCCCCATAACTTTATAAAGTTTGCTTCTTTTTGACTAACTTTATAAAGTTTGCTACAATAGTTTTATGACCGTCCGTCAAAAATTGGAAATCATCCAAAAATTACTGGGGCTCACGCAAACTAAATTAGCCGAACGATTCGGCGTATCTTTTGCTGCATTTAACAGCTGGTGGACCGGCAAATCAACGCCTCGCCCAAAGATGCAAGCCGCCATTGAGCAACTATTTTTAGAGGTTACTGGCCAAAAAATTATCTCGTCAGAACAGCTTAACGCAAAAAAACGGATACTGCGCCAAAAATCATCTGAACACAAAAGCGTTGTTGCCGAGATTTTAGATAATCCGGATATTCGCGACCAATTCATTCTAAAGCTTACTTACCACACCAACCGCATAGAGGGGAACACTCTCACCGAACCGGATACGGCCGCCATTCTTTTTGACAATGCCGCCCTGCCAGATAAAACTTTGACGGAACAGCTGGAAGCAAAAAACCACCAAGCCGCGCTTAATTATCTTTTTGACTATATTCTCAAAAATGGCGCAATAGACGAAAATTTAATTTTAAAACTCCACGCTATTCTAATGAACGGTATTCTCGGCGATGCCGGCCAATATCGCCGCCACGCTGTACGAATTACCGGCAGCAATTTGCCGACGGTTAATTATCTAAAAATCCCCGATTTTATGCCGGCGCTTGCCAAAGAAGCCGCTCAAATAACTAAAGATGTTATCGCCTTGACCGCTAAAATCCATAGTCAATTTGAACAAATTCATCCATTCTCTGACGGCAACGGCCGCATCGGACGCCTGCTGACGCAAGCTATGTTATTAAAGGCCAATTTTGCCCCGGCTATTATCCGCCAAGAACAAAAACAGCTTTATTACACTTATCTTTACAAAGCGCAAACCAAGAACGACCACAGTCAGCTGGAGGATTTTCTCTGCGATGCCATAATGGACGGATTTAAAATCTTGGAACGCGCGTAATACAGCGAAGGAGAACAGTTCTCCTTTATTCGGGCGCGAAACCTAGCAGAATGCCGATAAATCTGTTAAGATATAACCATGAGAAGTCGGGAAGAAATTCCTTACGAAGAGGTTTACAGGGCTTTGAATAAAGCGAGGGTTGATTATGTCGTCTGCGGGGGATCGGCGGTAGTTATGTTTGGTTTCGCAAGATTAACTATTGATTTAGATTTAATAGTATCTTTAGATGAGAAAAACCTAGAAAAACTTTACGATGTCCTGCTAAAATTAGGATACAAAACGAGGGTTCCCATCAAAAAAAACGAATTTATTCGAAAAGAAACATTGGCAAGGCTGGCGAAGGAAAAAAACATGAAAGTAATGTCTTTTTATGATCCGAAAGATGCCTTCAAAACCGTGGACGTCGGCGTAAACTTGCCCAATGTCTCGCAGATCTTAAAAAGAAAAAAGTTTATTAAAGCCGGGCGCTTGAAAATACCTCTGATTTTCATGAATGACCTGATAAAAATGAAGGCGGCATTAGCCAGGCCCAAAGACATTATTGATGTAGAAAATCTTAAAAAAATTAAACAAAATGAAAAAAAGCGATAAATACGTGGACGAAAATTTAATTTATATTTTTGAAAATACTACCCCTTATCAAAGAATGCTTTGGCTGAAAAGAGCCATTGAATTTTGGAAAATATTCAAAAACAAGCAAAAAATTAAACATGGTATAATAAAATAATGAAAAAAATATTTTTAGTAATTTTTTTGTTTTTATTTTTGGGAATTAGCCAAGTCCAAGCAGCCTTAGTGACCTGCGGACCGGGGATTGTTGAACCGGCTAACCGCATAGATGCAACATTAGGTTATGTGCCTTGCGAGTTCTGCGATATTTTTGTGATGGGTAGCAATCTCCTTGAGTGGATATTCACTTGGGTGGTTCCGACCGTGGCGTCTCTGATGTTTATAATCGGCGGGGTGTTGCTGCTTTTTGCCGGAGCAAAAGCCGATGCTTTTAACAAAGCTAAGGGGGTAATCACTGCGGCTGTTGTCGGCCTCTTGATTATTTTTGCCGCTTGGGTTATTGTTAACACCGTGTTTGATAAAATCGGGGTTGTTGAATTGGGGAATGGCTGGAAATGGTATAATATTCAGTGCAAAACTCCGTAAGAAGGGCCTCCATAGCTCAACTGGTAGAGCAGCTCGCTCTTAACGAGAAGGTTGCAGGTTCGAGCCCTGCTGGGGGCACAAATCATAAATTTTGCAATAATAAAATTTATGTGCTAAGATATTAATATATATGCTCACAACAAAAGAAAAAACAAAAGTTATAGAGGATTTTAAGAGGCACGAAAAGGATACCGGATCTGAAGAAGTGCAAATCGCTTTATTGACCGAAGAAATCAAAAGGCTGCTTTCTCATTTAAAAAAACACAAAAAGGACGTCCATTCCAGGCGCGGGCTTTTAAAAATGGTGTCTAAAAGAAAAAAATTGCTGAACTATTTAAAAGAAGCGGATACCAGAAAATACAACAGCACTATTAAAAAAATCGGCGTAAAAAAGTAATGCTCAAACCTAAAGAACAAAGAGTGGTGGTTCTGATCGACGTGCAGAATATGTATCATTCCGCCAAAAATCTCTATCGGGCGAAGGCTAACTTCGCTGAAATTTTAAAATCAGCGGTTTCGGAAAGGCGGTTAATCAGAGCTTTTGCCTATGTAGTTAGAACTAAAACCGGCGAAGAAAAGCCGTTTTTTGACGCCTTGATTAAGCTGGGCATGGAAACTAGAGTTAGGGATCTGCAGGAGTTTTACGGCGGCATGAAGAAAGCCGATTGGGATGTGGGAATTTCCGTTGACGCCATCAAATGCGCCAATAAGGCGGATGTTATTGTTTTGGTTTCGGGAGATGGCGACTTTATTCAGCTGGTTGAATACTTAAAAAATCAGGGGATCAGGGTCGAGGTAATGGCCTTTGGCAAATCGGCCTCCAGTAAATTAAGAGAGGTAGCCGATGAGTTTATTGACTTGGGAGAATCCCCTGAAATTTATTTATTAAAAAAATAATGCCTAAAGAAACTTTTAAACTAGAACTTGGCGGCAGGGATATTATTGTTGATGTAAATAACTTGGCCGAAAAAGCCAACGGTTCGGTTTTTGTCAGGTACGGCGATACGGTGGTTTTAGCCACGGCCGTCATGGCTGACAAGAAAATGGAACAGGATTTTTTCCCTTTAACGGTGGAATACGAAGAAAGATACTATGCCGCTGGAAAAATTCTCGGCTCGCGCTTCATGAGAAGGGAAGGCCGGCCCTCGGATGAGGCCGTACTCACCGCCAGAGCAATTGACAGGGCCATCAGGCCGAGGTTTCCCAAAAATCTGCGCAAAGAAATACAGGTAGTTATCACCTGCCTTTCGTGGGACGGGCAAAACGACCCCGACGCAATAGGTTTGCTGGCCGCATCAATCGCTCTTTCCATCTCCGACATTCCTTGGCAGGGCCCCTTAAGTGTTTTAAGAATCGGCCAAATCGACAATAAATTTATACTAAATCCGACTTACGAAGAAAGAGGCAACGGCCAGTTTGATTTACTTTTTGCCGGCACGGATCCCGATATTATAAACATGATTGAAATGGAGGGGGCGGAAAAAGGCGAAGAAACCATGCTCGAGGCCTGGCAGTTCGCCAAACAATATTCCAAAAAACTTCTTGATTTTCAAAAAGAAATCATTAAAAAAACCGGCAAAGAAAAAATCGCCATTAAAGAAGCGCCGGAAGACAAAGAATTGGAAAACGAAGCAATGAAATTTATCGGCGACAGGCTAGAAAAAGCTCTTTACCCGGATAAAAATCAAATAGAGAAAGTTGATTCGCTGAAAGAAGAATTGCTTTTGCATATTGAAGAAAAATACCCCGGAAAGCAATCTTCGGTTAAAAAAATCTTCGATGAGGAAATAAACAGGTTAATTCACGAAAATATTTTGAAAAAAGACAAGAGGCCCGACGGCAGAAAACTCGACGAAATAAGACCGATTGAGGTTGAGGTCGGCCTTTTGCCGAGAACGCACGGCTCCGGCCTTTTTATGAGGGGACAGACCAAGGCCCTTTCTATCCTAACCTTGGGAGCGCCTTCCGATGTAAGGCTTTTAGACGGCATGGAAATAAGGGGAAAAAAGAGATTCATGCATCACTATAATTTTCCACCTTATTCTTCCGGCGAAGTTAAGCCGATGAGGGGGCCCGGACGCCGGGAAATCGGCCATGGCATGCTGGCAGAAAAAGCTCTTTTTTCTTTAGTGCCCAATTTTGATGATTTCCCGTACACCATGAGAACGGTAACTGAAATTTTATCTTCAAACGGCTCTTCATCCATGGCCTCGGTTTCAGCCGCTTCTTTGGCCTTGATGGATGCCGGAGTGCCGATCAAGTCGGCAGCAGCCGGAATCGCCATGGGTTTGATGACCGATGAATCCGGCAAATACAAAGTATTAGCCGATATCCAGGGCCCCGAGGATCATCACGGAGACATGGATTTTAAAATAGCCGGCACAAAAAACGGCATTACCGCTATTCAGATGGACGTTAAGATAGAGGGAATAAACGAAAGCATCATGAAAGATGCCTTAAATTTGGCTAAAAAAGTAAGACTGCAAATTTTGGAAAAAATAGATAAAGTTTTGCCTAAACCCAGACCGGAATTATCGCCATGGGCTCCCAGAATCTACACCATACAAATTAAACCCGAAAAAATCAGAGAAGTAATAGGGCCTGGCGGCAAAATTATCAATGAAATAATCGATAAATGCGAGGTTGCCATCGACATTGAGGACTCGGGCAAAATATTCATCACTGCGGAAAAGGAGGAGGCCGCTAAAAAAGCCCTGGAATGGATCAGCGATATCACCAGGGAAGTTAAGGTGGGCGAAACCTTTCAAGGAAAAGTTAAAAGAATTATGAATTTTGGAGCTTTCGTGGAAATTCTTCCCGGGCAAGAGGGCCTGGTCCATATTTCTCAATTGGCGCCTTATCGCGTTGAGAAAGTTGAAGACATAGTAAAAATAGGGGACATTGTTCCGGTAAAAGTTATTGAAATTGACGACCAGGGCAGGATCAATTTATCAATGAAAGAGGTCAATGCCAGAGGAAACAACTAATCAAAAATCACAATATCTCAAAAGAGACGAAATTAGGACTATGGAAAAAGACATAGCCCGTCTTCGAGAGCAAGAATCAGAAACAGTAAGAGAAAAAGTAGCCCAATTGAAAACAGGGGAAGAGGCGGCCAAAGAAGCTGAAAGACTGGAAGAGTCCAAACAAGCGGCGCAAGAAAGAGAGGAGCTGGAAGCGAAAGCAAAAAGAAAAGAGGAAGAGCTGGCAAGGGCGAGGATGGACAGAGCCGCTTCTGCCGCCTCAGACTCGTCTATGGCGGCCAAGATAGAAGAAGAAAAAAAGGAATCGTTAAGAGCGCAATTAAAAGAAGCTCAAACAAAAGAGGAGGAAACCAGGAGAAAATTCTTGGAAAATGTTTCAGCAAAAGCAGAGGGGCGGGCAGTGGAGGAAAAACCATACACGCCTCCAATAGCGCCTCCTCCAGTCTATCAAAGGCCAGCGCCGCAACCGGTAATGCCGCCTACTGAAGCCCCGCAGGCGAAGATTGAAATACCCCAACCGCCGATTGTGCCGATACCGCCGATCTCGCTAAGGCCAGCCGACTTGCCCGCCGAAGCCCCGCTTAGCGGGGCGAAGGAGGAAGCCAAAAAACCATTTAAATTTCCTCTGCCGTCCATCTCCTTGCCCAAGGTTAAATTACCTGCCATTCCTGTACCGAAAATTACCGGTTATTTTCCCGGCAAATCTTCTATTTTCGAAAAAATTTGGGTTAGGATAATTGCCTCTCTCTTTATTTTGGCAATTTTAGCCGCAGTCGGCACATTTTGGTACTGGTATTTAGTAATTAGGCCTGACACCAGCGTAATCAGAGAAGCGCTCCCCGCAACTCCGCCGGCTGCTCAAGAAACAGTAAAAAAGCAACCGGTGATTGTCCAACGGCTTCTTAGTGTGGGTTATTATCTGCCCGATACGCTAAAAAGTATTGACGCAATCATCATCCACTCCGGCAATAACGAAAATGGCGACCCTTATAACATAGAAAACATTATAGAGTTATACCAAGCAGCTAAGGTCGCCACGCATTACTTGATAGGCCGTGATGGCGCCATCTACCAATTAGCCCCCGATAGCGCGATTGCTTATCATGCCGGAGCCGGCCGAATGCCCGATGGCAGGAGCAATGTAAATAATTTTTCTATCGGCATAAGCCTCGTTTATAAAGCATCGGAAAGCCCAAATGACGCTCAATACGAATCATTGAGTTGGCTCGTTAAAGTTCTTAAAGAAAAATATGGCATCTCGGCAGAAAATATTCTCGGGTATAAGGATATTGCCCCAAGTAAAACCACTCCGTGGAATTTTGACTGGGATAAGTTCAAACTATTAATCTCTTTAGCGGTTCCCAGCCACAACGACGGGGCTGAGTTTATTTTAAGGCAGCTAACTTTGGATCAAAAAATCGGACAATTACTCATAATCGGAATTAACGGAACAGCCTTAACTCCGGAAATTGAAAATTTTATCAAAACAACGCGGCCCGGAGGAATAATTTTATTCAAAAAAAATATTGAAAGCCCGGATCAAATCAAAAGATTGCTGCAGGGCGTGCAAAAAATTTCTTTGTCAGAAACGGGCCTCCCGCTTTTCATAGCCATTGACCAAGAGGGGGGAATGGTATCGCGAATGGACTTTACCGAGGAAAAGACCGGCCAATATGAATTAGAAAGCACTAGTCAGGCCTACGAGGTCGGGCTTGAAAGAGGCGGGGAATTAAAAAAGCTAGGAATTAATCTTAATTTATCGCCGCTTTTGGATTTAGCGTATCCCGGAGACTTTCTGTATGGACGATCTTTTCAAAAAGATTCGGAGAAAACCGGTGTCTTAGCAAAAGCATTGATTTCCGGCCAAAAAACAGCGGGTATTTTAACTGCGATAAAACACTTTCCGGGTTACAGCGGAATTTCTTTTAATCCCGAGGAGAAACTGGCTACTCTAAGCGGCATCCCGCCGATCGCTCATTTTCAAAAAGCCATGGAGAGTAATCCGGAGCTTGTTATGCTGGCTAGCGTCATCTATCCAGCCATTGATTCTGCTTTGCCAGTTGCCTTTTCATCAAAGGGCATCGCTTTTTTAAAAGAAAAGCTGGGAGAAAACCCTCTTATAATCACCGATGATTTAGCGCAAAAAGCTTTCTCTGTTAATTTTTCCGTAAAAGAGGCCGTGACTATGCCGATTAAATCAGGGGTTGATATACTGCTTTTTTCCGATTTAAGATCGGGGGCTGATGCGGCTTCTATTCTTAAGGAATCAATCCGTACGGGTAAAATATCCGAGGAATTAATTGACAGAGCAACACTAAGGATTATTAGGTTAAAACAAAATTACTTTAACAATTAGGGCGGTGGGGATAAGTTGTGGAAAAGCCATGTTGACACGACTTTCTGTTTTTGAGATAATAGAAGTAGCACATTCCCAGCGGAGTCTTAGGTCTCGGCCGAGACTCGGCTAAGATAAGGTTCTGAGCTAACGCGAAGAATCAAAGAGAGGAGCTGAGTTCCTTTATCAATTTATTGTGGACTTGCCAGCTCCTTTTTTGTTTGATAAAATAAATAATATGAATAAACAAACCTTAGAAGAATTAAAGGATAAATTAGAAAAAGAAAAAGCTGCCCTGGAGGGACAGTTAAAAACATTTGCCGATAAAGATCCCAACCTGAAAGGGGACTGGGATTCTAAGTTCCCGAAATTCAACGGTGAATTCGGGGGAGCTGCCCTAGAAAGCGCGGCCGACGAGGTAGAAGAGTATGGCACGCGCCTGCCCGTAGAGCACAGCATGGAGCTGAAATTAAGAGATATTAATATTGCCCTAGAAAAGATCGGTACCAAAGATTACGGAAAATGCGAGGATTGCGGCAAGGATATCGACGAAAAACGCCTTATGGTGAACCCGGCAGCCCGTCTCTGTATGAAGTGCCAGAAATAAAAATCAACGAATAACGAATTTATCGCGAATATACGAATTCGTATATTCGTAACCGATTCGCTATTCGTTGATTTTTATTTACTAAACGGATTCCTGGCGCCGATTACTTCAAAGTGTAGGTGGCAACCCGTTGATTTGCCGGCTCCGGGAGTGCCAGGTTGTCCACCCACCGTGGCGATCATTCGCCCCTGTGAAACATAATCGCCCGGATTTACCAATGCTGCCTGCAAGTGACCATAAAAGGTAACCGCTCCATTCGGATGCAATATAGTCATATGATTTCCTGCTCCGCTGAAAGCCAATTTAGAAGTAGAACTAGTAAGTTTTACCTTCAAAACTTCTCCTGCTGCCGCGGCATATATCGGTTCCCCGCATTTGCCGTGGCTAAAATCAATGGCGTTATACCAATGCAGCCCCTGAGTGATCCGACACGGCTGTCCGATGGGACAAATGAAATAACTGTTGGCTATAGGGATAGCTTTTGGAGCATAAACTACCGGCGGAGGCATCACGCCATTGGGTATAATTAAAATGTCTCCGATTGCTATGTCGCCCTCGCCCGACAGATCGTTAAAGGCTATGATTTCATCTATTTTCGCCTTGTATGTCTGGGCGATTTCTGAAATAGTATCGCCTTTTTTAACGTAATGAATTACGCCCGATACCGGCAAAATGACCAATTTCTGGCCAATCTGAATAAGTGAATTCTTGCTAAGGTTGTTCGCCGAAAGGACGGTTTCCACTGAAATATTGAATTTATCCGCGATTGACCCAATAGTATCTCCCGGCTGAACAATATATTCTACCACCTCTTTATTCTGCGATTCGTAAGTCTCTCCTCCGGCTAGGGCTCCCAAAACTTGCGGCGTAACCATAATAGGAGGGGAAATAGCAGCTAAGCTGTTTTTTTGAATTATGCTTAAGTCCGGAGATTCTTTAACTTTTTCCGTGGAGGTAATGAAAGTGCCTCCGGATGTACTCTGTGTTTCGGTAAAAAACGGGGAAATGGCCTCGTTTGACGGAATAAGAAGGGTAAATATGCCATACAAAACAACGGCGGATATGCCTAAATAAAGGAAGGGGTCCTTAAGAGATCCCCTATGTTTTGCCATTAAACCCCCTATTTTGATGTTTTTTGCCTTATTTTTCAACCAATCCAGTATATCCATATCTAGTTTCAGCATATCAGACCCAGGAAGCCAGTCAAGGCACTTATCCCCAAGAAGTTAGACATGCCTTTCTGTGCTACAATATCCTAATATGGAGCTTACTTCAGTAAAAAATATCAAAAATCTGTTAGAGTCGCGCCAGGCCAAGCCGTCGCGAGGGCTCGGCCAGAACTTTTTAACAGATAAGGCAGCTATTCGGAAGATTGTTGAAGCAGCTGACCTCCAGCCGGATGATGTAGTGCTAGAAATAGGGCCGGGGCTGGGCGTTTTAACCCAAGAGCTGGCAAAAAGAACCAAAAAAGTCATTGCCGTAGAAAAAGACCGGAATATGGTGGAAATCCTGAAAGAAACTCTGAAGGACTTTAAAAATGTGGAGATTATCTACGGAGATATCTTGAAGTTAGTCCCGGGAAATTCGAAATCCGAAGCACTAAATCCGAAACAATATCTAAATTCCAATTTCCAAAATTCGAAACGTGGTTTGGATTTGAAATTTGGGATTTTGGATTTGTTTAGAATTTCGAATTTAGAATTTAGTGCTTTTAAAGTCGTCGGCAACCTTCCCTTTTACCTCACCGCCCACCTGATTCGTCAGCTCCTTGAGAACGTTGAGGCAAAACCTACGGATATGACGCTGGTGGTGCAAAAAGAAGTAGCGCAAAGAATTTGCGCCAAACCGCCAGACTTAAATCTCTTGGCTGTTTCCGTCCAATTCTATGCGGAGCCGAAAATTATCTCTTATATCTCTAGAAACTCTTTCTGGCCGTCACCCGAGGTAGATGCAGCCATCTTAAAAATCATCTCAAAACCACAAGACTTACAGAGGCCCGACGTCCGTAAATTTTTTAAAATCGTGAAGGCGGGATTTTCCCAGCCGAGAAAACAATTAATAAATAATTTATCGCGAGGATTGGACGCAGGGAAAGAAAAAATAGGGGAGTGGCTTATGGAAAATAATATCCAGCCGACTCAAAGAGCCGAAACTTTAAGTATTGACGATTGGCGCAATCTGACAAAAAGTTTTAGAATAAAATAATGAAAAAGCCATATATTCTTTTGTTATTTTTTTTAATAAGCTTAGCCGGTTTTATTTTACCCGGAAAAATCAATGCCGAAGAAGGAGGTGGGGGAGGCGTTGTCTGTCCTCCGCCGCCAACTTGCCCGGATTCAAATGTTTGGGACGAATATACTTGCTCTAGTATTTGCGGGATCTCAAATGATACGGGCGCCGATATTAAAACAAGGCGCGTATTTGAATGGTATACCTTAGAGTCCGCGTCGGGAGTAGATTGTCCTTCTTATTCTTGCAAATACAATATACGAGAGGGAGATTGGAGTAAAAGCTCGTCTTGCCAGCCATGGCAAGCCTGTGGACCCGGAGGAATCAGCAGAAAATCGGCTTATGGCCCCAAGAATTATAACGATACCTTGCCTTCATGCTCGTGCTCTGCCGGCCAATGCTTGGAGGCGCCGAAAGATCCCCGTTATTACGACAGTCCCGATTATTCCGACCAAGCAGATAAAGACATGGGAAGCGCCAGCGTCCTCCTGCCGGTAAAGTTTGATTGGAATGATGTTGTCGGTTGGCTAAAAGCGCCCGATGGTCCAAAGTCATACTTGTTTCAGCTTAATACCGAAGGCGGCGCTGTTCCTGAAATTCTGACCAAATCCGAGTATAGCGGTTTGAGGGAAGAAAAAGGCGCTTGTTTTTTAAAATCCAATACTGATTATTCCTGGCAGGCCCAGGCCTGCTGTTCGGTTGACGGAAAAAACTGCGGCCCCGCCAGCGCTTGGAGCTTTAAGACAGGCATGGCGCCGGAACTCGTTTCCCCGGAAGATCCCGACTGGGCCGGCCCCAAAGGCGGCGCGGCGGTAATAACTCCCGACTCACCTTTAAAAATTGACTGGTGCGACATTAAGGAAGCTAAATCTTACCGGTTCAGGGTATTTTTAGAGGAAGGGGGAAAAAGAATCTGCTCGCCTGTTTTATTCAACGCATCGCAAGGAGAACAGTGCGATTCTTGGGTAATAAGAAAAGAACGCAGGGATCCCAATCAGATAGAAAAATTGCTTTATTCCGATTTTACCGATAGTGGTCTTAATTTTTTCACTAAAGACACGATCTACGACTGGGAAGTAAAAATTTGTCTCGATGAAGATGGCGGACTCTCGGGGGGAGAGTGCAAGGATTATAGCCAGCGCTGGAGTTTTACCAGCGAGCAAAAAAGTTTCAAAGATATTTCTCTTGTTTCTCCGCAAAATGACCCGGAAGGAAAAAACCCGATTGGATTCCCCTTTGCTCTAAGTTGGTCTTCGCCGCCAGGAATGAATTCTTTCGTATACCAGATAAATAATTGGGCTCCCACTATAGTCCAGGGGACGCAATCAGATATTTTAGACGTAGATATTCTTAAATTAAATACTATTTATAAATGGAAGGTAAGGGCTTGCTCTGATTTTGTGGGCTCAAAATGCGAAAATTTTAGCCAAGAATGGTCTTTCAAAACTACCGGCCAGCCGCCGATTTTAGAAAATCCCGCACCGGGATCAAGCAGCGTTCCCATTCCAATAAATCTTAAATGGCAGGAAGTCTCGGGGGCTAAGTCATATATTTTAAAAATTTCCGGAGATGGTTTGAATTTGGAAAAAACCGTCGATAAGCCGGAGTTTTCTATTGCTTATCCGGAATACAATGTGCGCCAAGAAGCAGATTATAACTGGCAAGTTAAAACCTGCGCCCATGATGGCTGGGCCTGCGGCCAGTATGGTCCCGCTCAAACATTTACAACCTTCCGCTTGCCCATACCATCCGATCCATCGCCGGAAAACGGCGGCCAACTCCAAACCGATCAAAATTATGTTTCTTGGAACGAAAACTCCGGAGTTAAAACATACCAATATAAAATACGATATCTAACCCTGTCTTCTGACGAAGTAAATGAATCCTGCAAATTATTGGCGGGGCAGGAAATAGTATCGCCACAAATTATTCACACAAATTCGGCTTTTATCAAGTTAGACTGCTTGGGAAATTATCAATGGCAGGTGCGTTCTTGTTTAGACGAAAACTGCGTTGAGGCCAGTAATTGGTCTGGCTCTTGGAATTTTAATTTGACCGAACCGACGGGGGCCAGCAAAGGGGGGCTGATACCTTGCGGGAAAAACACGGATAACCCCAAGACGCCTTGGAACGAAAGAGAGCCTTGCCAGGTAAAACACGTATTTTTAATGGTTAAAATTATTTTTGACTTTCTCTTGCTGAGGATGGTGCCAGTCATTTTAGTGTTGCTCACAATATACTCCGGCCTTATGTTTTATTTTTCTTTAGGAAAGGCGGCCACCTTGGCCGGAGTAATATCTCTTTGGAAATCAGCCGGAATTGGCATGGCTATTATTGCCATTGCTTGGACGCTCGTGAACATATTCCTGAAATTAATCGGTTATCAAGTTGGAATTTTCGGTAATTGGTACTCGATATAAACATGAAAAAAACAATCCTTATATCCCTTGGTTTTTTATTCCTAATTTCAGCGCTGATGGCGGTGACGATTTGGCGAGCGCCTAATTTACCCGCTTCCAAGTCGCTCCAAGACGTCTTGCCAAAAGAATTCCGAGAAACATTTCCGACGATGAAAACAAGCGAGCCCAAAAAATTTATAAGCCCCGATGGAAAATTCCAAATAGAATATCCTGGCGATTGGGTGACCACAAACCAGGAAGAACTCCTTGGAAATTCCCATTGTAGAGATTTTAAAAAAAATGGAGGAGGTAAACAAAAATAACGGCTGGACGGTAGAGATCTTGGAGTCAAAGATCGAAATAAACGAAGGGATTCTTGATTTAAAATATAAAAATCCCGCCGGTTCTTTTGTTCTCTCTAAAGAAAAAATACTACTCGACGGTAGGGATGGTTATTTAATATCTCTTTTTGCGCCAGAAAAATACTGGCAAGGACTGGCAGGGGATATTGACAAAATCGTAAATAGCGTCACAGTTAAAGAATAGGGAGGTGCAAATTGAAAAAAGGATCAATATGGATGACGATTTTAGATGTTATTCTTGTCGTTATTATCGTAGCTGCTATTATCGCCGCGATAGTGATACTTGCCTATATTGCATTTATCGTAATAGTAATAATAGCTGGTCTTGTGGGCCTGTTGGGTAGCGCCTGCAGCGACTCCGGGTCCAAGGCAAACCCTATTTTTAGCGCAGAAAAATTAGACAAGGATGATTTATCCGACGATAAAATACTTAGGAATAGTTCCGGCGAAGAAGTTGGAAGACTCAAGAAAGAAGCATCCTCGGGTGACCAGATAATTAAAAATAAGGACGGGAAAGAAGTGGGCAGGATAGAGCAAGGTACCCATGACTCTTGTGGTTTTAATAAACAGATTATCAAGGGTGCTGATGGGGAAAAAGAAGGAGAAATAAAAAATGATTTTTGGGGAGACAGAGTCATAGCTGATAAAGACGGGGAAAAGAAAGGAACCATCACAAAAGATTTCTGGGGAGATACCGTAATCAAGAAAGATTAAATAGGTTTTCTCGCTATTGACAGGGGGCACATAAAGAGATATAATATATGTAGAATTAAACCGAGAGGAGGTTCTTTGTGAACAAGAAAAAGTTGATATGGATCATTGTCGCCGTCATAATCGCGGCGTCAGTATTCGCCTACACCGCTTTAAGCGCTGGCTTTTTCGAGGGGAAACCCGAGCCAACGCCGACTGCGACGCCAGCGCCGACCGTGGTACCGACCGCTGCGCCTACGACGACGCCGACGGTGAAGCCAACGCCAGCCACACCAACGACTGCGCCGACGGCCATGCCAGCAAACGCCCCGACGCCGAACCCAACTAAAACGCCGCTGACACCGACTCCCATGCCGACTGTGGCACCAAATGGCATTATGACCGCAGAGGAATTCATTGCTAACGCTCAGGCCGGCAAATACAAAAACGGAGACGTTGTTAATGTTTCCGCAATCTACGAAGGGGATTTGTTCAACGGAGACCCCCTCTACTTCTATTTTTTCTTCGGGCCAAAGGTTAACGGCACAGTACTGATGGCAAAGATCGAAAGATCTAGCTCCGACATACTACCGTTCACCGGCGGCAGACTGCAAAAAGGCGATATGATTATAATGCGCGGGGAATATGCAGGATCGATCGTCCTGCCTGACGTATACGGCAAAAAGCAAACCGGCATCGTGCTGTATCACGCCAGGAAGGTAAGCTAAATGATTAAGAAAAGAGACCTAACTAAATTAGGTCTCTTTTGTTTTCCACAGTTCATTTACAACAATAAAAGTGGTATAATTATAAATAAGGAGAAAATTATGCCGCGAAGCGGCAATAATATAAGCAGGGGTATGAAAAAATCTTTTTATATTTTATTTTTTATAATTATCGGCACGGCTTTTTTCGGCATTAATAATGTTTTTAGCCAAGTGAGCCCTGTGTCTGGCTATACCGCCCTGCATGACGGTAAAATATTCATCCCTTATTCAGAAAATTTACAAAAATATTTCCCTTCCGTTTTATTGCCTTATAAAAACGCGGTTGTCCAAGCTCCCACCGGCTCTATTCCATCGGGTTATCAAACAACATTACCTCGTGGATTATCTGTAAACAAATTGTCGGGCTTGCTCGAAGGAACGCCCGATCTTGATGGGAGTTTTGCTTTCAGGTTATTTTTGGAAGATTCGCAAGGAAATTTTGGAACAATACCTTTCTCAATTAATATCGCTCCCGCCACTGCGCCGGCTCCTGGCACGGCATCGGCTAAGCCGCCAAATATTATTTCTCCAGCATCTCCCATCACTGGAACCGCAAATCAATATCTTACAATAAAATTTCAGGCCACTGACGGCGCTCCTCCTTATAAGTGGGGCGGCCAGGGCACTCTCCCTCCCGGGCTATCTTTTGGAAAATCCGGTGAAAAATTTAATTCCGAGGGAATATTAGAAGGAGCGCCCGCATTCGGTGGTACCTACCAAGTCACAATAACGGCGACAGACAGTAAGGGCAAATTTGGTGATAAATCATATTCCTTCGAAATAGCTGGTCCTCCGCCTCCGGGAACTTCTGGGGCTGGGACTGGCACGGGCGCAGGATCAACTACCGGAAAGCTAGAAATTGCATGGCCTGACTCACCCCTCAGATCAAAACTAAATGAAAAAACCGACATCCCCGGATTAATTAAATATATATATGACTGGGGAATTTCTTTGGGCGGATTTGCTGCTTTTATTGCTTTAGTTATAGCCGGAGTCCAATATCTTACTTCGGCCGGTAACGCCGGGAAGATGAAGGAAGCCATGGACAGAATTAGGTCCGCCGGTTTGGGCTTGGTTTTACTTTTGGGTTCAGTCCTTATTCTCAACACTATTAATCCGCAATTAACTAAATTAAAAATGCCGGAACTGCCCGGCAACCAAGAAGAATGGAAAATCGGGTTTAGCCTTCCGAAGGAAGAGCAAGGCGGCGATTGTAAAGAATCGACTCTTTATAGAGACATTAAATATACCAATCCAATTATGACGCTTAAGGGTCCGGAAAACGGAGTGCCAATCCTGAATGAAACTGTCAAGTCGGTACAATCCGAAGGGAGTTGTCAATTGATTTTATACTCTTTGGATAATTACCGAGCGAATTCCGACAACCCGCCCGTGGTTGTTTCTAAAGAGGTTAGGGACATGTCAGCTTTCGGAGAAACATTTTTTAGATCGGTTAAAATGATTAATCTTCAATATTAATGAGGAAAATCTTTAGATTTAATAAAATTCCGGTTTTTTTTCTTATCTTTTTTGGACTTTTCTTTTGTTTACAGCAAGCCAACGCTTTTTTTGACGTTATCCCGTCGCTGGCTTCAATGCAATTAGACGCTCTAGACTTTCTGGATCGGATCGTAGCCTGGCTTTTTTATCTATTAATGTTTGCCTTGGCGGGGGGATTCTTTATTTCTTTTTCAGCCGCCTTCTTGGATTGGGCGTCATCCTTGCCCGTAGGGTTAAATAATGACCTGGTAAATGCCGGTTGGCATTTTACAAGCGGACTGGTAAACATGTCTTTTATTTTAATTTTTATTTTTATTGCCATCTCCTACATCTTCAAAGCTGAAAATGTTGGGATGAAAAAAGCCCTGCCCAGATTAATCGTCATAGCCCTCTTGGTTAATTTTAGCTTACTCTTGGTCAAAATGGTGGCTGATATGGGGTGGGTTGTCCAAAATGCATTCAAGCAATCTTTTTTTGGAACCGCCGGAATGGCGGTACCGATTGCCAGCCAAATGGCCGGAGCCGCAGCAAAAGCCGTGGGTGAGTATGCCGCTTGGTTTTTTGCGCCATACTATATCGTCGCCTTAATCCCATTCGCCAACGTAGCGCGCTTGATATTTTTTGGCACAGCAGTTTTAGGAGAGGGCCTATTCGGAACATTCAGCGAAACATTTATTTTAGGGGCATTCAGTATTGTCGGCGGGCTCGTTTTCTTGGTCTATGCTTTGTTGTTTTTATTAAGAATAGCCATTATTTGGTTATTAGCCGTTTCGGCCCCCTTGGCTTTTGCGGCCTATATACTGCCTCAAACCCAAAAATATTTTCGCCAATGGCTCGGAGCCTTATTCCAGTGGACATTTTTGGGAGTTGTGGTTTTTTTCGTAATGGGTTTGGGATTAAAATTTTTTGCTGCCGTGGCTCCGGCAACGGCTTTTAATATAAGGGGCACTAATCTTGCTGCCGATTATTCGAAGTTCATTTTTTTGATTGTTTATTTAGTCTTTACTTTAACTATCGCTAAAAAAATGAGCCCGGCCGCAATGGACGACTTTTGGAAATTAGGGGGCATGGCAATATCTGGAGGCACCGGCTACTTAGCCGGAAAAGCGAAACAAGCCACGCTAAGAGGTAGGACATGGCAAGAAGGCGAAAGAGCTAAGGCGGCGGAGAGAATAATTACGCCATTAAAGGCGAAGGAAGCAGCCGGCACCATTACGCCGAGAGAACAATCCCAGCTGGGGGCATGGACCAGGAGACGCGAAATCGCCCAAGCCAAGATCCGATCAATAGAAGAAGCTACTCTTGCGGAAGATAAAGCAAGAATACTTAAGAGGGCTCCAAAAGATACTGAAGATAGAAGAAATTATTTGCAGGCCGAATTGTTAAAAGAAGACTCTAAAAAAATAGCTCGCAGCTCCGGTAAGATAGCGGCTATTATAGATATTATAACCAAGGAAGGGAAAATCGGCGCAAATGAAGAAAAATTTATCGCGGAAGCGGTCAGAAAGGGAGTCAGTCCGGATAAAATTATGGAAAGGAGACCGGACCTGGCTCCGAAAATAGGCAAAACAATTATCGAGGCGTTAGATAAAATGACCACTAAGGATCTTTTGGAAAAGACACAGAAAGAAGCATATCAAAACAGCGAAGTGGTCGTCCATATATTGGAAGATGACGCAAAATTTGAGGATATAACACGGCACGCAAAACCCGAGATTAAAAAGGAGATTCTTAAAACGTTAAACAACGCCACGAGTCTTCCTATTGGCCTTGGAAAGCAAATCAAAAAAATGTCGACAAACCCGAAGTGGAAAGTTTAATATAAAGTTATGATAAACAAAAATAGCGATAATGAAATCTTAGAAAAAACGAGAGATTTTGACATTCCGGAAGAAAGCAGTTTAATAATCACCAAATTACTGGAAGAATATGGACTACAAAAAGATCAAGACGAGGGTATTAAAAAATTTATTGAATCAACCGGTCTTAATGCCCCGAGCGAAAGAAGCAGAATCTTTGAAAATCTGCCCGGGACTAAAATATCGGGATTAGTCATGAATTGCGTGGAAGGTAAAATTTCATTTAAAGATTTGCCGGAATTATTAGGGAAAAGTTTGAACATCTCAAAAAAAGAAGCGCAAAAAATGGCGGACGATCTTAAAAATCAAATAATCGATAAGGCCAAGCCAACAGAAATAGAAAAAACAACGACACTTCCCGCCAAGGAAGAACCAATAAGGGAGGAGCCGCCAAGGCCGCGGGGCAAAGACGTTTATCATGAACCCATTGTGTAGTAAGTTAGCGTCTAGTGAGTCAGCGTCTAGTGAACCGGTGTTTAGTGAATTAGCGTTTAGTGACTGTTATGTATTTAAAATCTTACAAGGATTTAACGGTATGGCAAAAATCTATTGGCTTAGTTAAGAAAGTATACGAATTAACGAGCGGCTTTCCTAAGGATGAAACCTACGGGCTATCAAACCAAATGCGACGGGCGGCAGTATCCATCCCTTCGAACATTGCCGAAGGTTATTTAAGAAAAAATCGGAAAGAATTTTTGCAATTTTTGAGAATCAGCTATGGTTCTTCTGCCGAACTGGAAACGCAATTGATAATCGGCGAAGAATTATATCCGAATATTAAATCCCAAGCCGCTAACGCGCTGTTGGAAGAAATACAAAAAATGTTGAATGTTTTAATTAATAAATTAGAAAATAAACCGCCCGTTCACTAACTCACTAAACGCTAGACGCTAACTCACTAAAATAATGGATCAATTTACCGTGCCACAATTTATTGAGGAGAAGGCCAAGGTGATAGGCCCCATGACTTTTCAACAGTTTATTTATGTCGGAACAGCCGGGGCAATTTGCTTTGTTCTTTATTTCACCATACACTTTTTTTTCTTTATCATGGCGTCGCTTGTCATTTTTTCTTTCGCCGCCATATTGGCTTTTGGAAA
This sequence comes from Candidatus Nealsoniibacteriota bacterium, assembly GCA_016181985.1. GTDB lineage: Bacteria > Patescibacteriota > Minisyncoccia > Minisyncoccales > MHMH01 > JACPGX01. The sequence goes on along the minus strand of JACOYG010000001.1, from coordinate 14,420 downwards.
ATCCAACGGCAGGCCCCTGCCCGTAGTCATTAAAAATATTTTTATTTACCGCATGCGGCCCAAAATATATCTCTGGAAGAAAAAAGTGGGGCCACCTTTAAAATTAATCCAGGCTAAAAAACCGGAAGCTGCGGGAATTAGAGAAAGCCCGGTGCCCACGGCGGTGGGGAAGAGCAAGCTAAAAGACCTTTCCGACCAGGTCGGACACTAATTGTTCGATTTACGAAATCGAACAATTTCAAATCGAACAATTTCAACATTATGCAAGTTTCATCCACACAAGATTTCTTGGAAATAGAACAGATAAGAGAAGGCGTAGCCATTCTGAAAAACAAGGCATTGAGAGCCATTATGATGGTTTCTTCTTTGAATTTCGCTTTAAAGTCGGACGAAGAGCAATCTTCCATTATTTATCAGTTCCAGGAATTTTTAAATTCTCTGGATTTTGATTTGCAAATTATCATCCAATCGCGCCGGCTTAATATAACCGGCTATATAGACGGCATTAAGGCGCTGGAAGCGAAACAAACCAACGAACTTCTTAAAATCCAGACTACGGCGTACCGAAAATTTATCGAAGATGTGGTTTCGGGCGCTCCGCCGGTCGGGAGATATGGAGAAATCATGTCAAAAAACTTTTTTGTGGTGGTGCCTTTTACTTTATTGGAAACTAAAGGAGCCGATGCTGGTAAGCTCTTAAGAACGCCACAGCTGCCCATTTTGACCGAAGAAAAGTTTCAGATGGCCAAACAGCAATTATGGCAGAGAATGGAATTCGTGGCCTTGGGGTTAAGAAGATGCGGACTTCAGGCCATGCCCTTGACTACGCCTGAGATTGTTGAGCTTTTTTGGAGCTTGCACCACCCGAAGCAAGCCGAAGTCGGCTATTACCCTGAAATTCCTCCGGAACTGGCAAAGTAGCGGCTAGGGTCTAGCGTCTAGTGAGTTAGAATTAAACGCTAATTCACTAAACGCTAGACGCTAATTCACTAAGCACTAAACATGAAATTATTCAATAAAAAGAAAAAAACAGAAATACCGGAAGAAGAGATTTTTGAAACCGAGGCGATCAGAGCGGTGGACATTGTGGCGCCCGCTTCGATTGAAGTAAATCAGTCCAGCTTGAAATTAAGCGAGAGATTCGCCCGCTCTTATTTTATCTTCTCTTATCCTCGGTATCTTACGGCCGGCTGGTTCTCTCCTATTATTAATTTAGATATGCCGATGGATATCTCTTTTTTCATCCATCCCATTGAAGCCGGCTTGATTCTAAAACAACTGCGAAAAAGAGTAACGGAGATCCAGGCCGAGCTGATGGAAAGAGAATCCAAGGGCCTGGTCAGGGATCCTGCCCTGGAAACCGCCTACAGGGACATTGAAGAGCTAAGAGACCGCCTTCAAACTGCCCAAGAGAGAATGTTTAGGCTGGGGCTCTATTTGACCGTCTACGCCGACCAAGAGCAGGAATTGGACAGCATTGAAACCACTCTTAGATCAATGTTGGAATCAAAATTAATATACATTAAGCCCTCTCTTTACCAGCAAAAAGAGGGATTTGTTTCAACTTCTCCTTATGGTTTGGACCAGCTAGACGTCAATGTGCCGATGAACACCGGCCCCTTATCCAGTATTTTTCCTTTTGTCTCTTTTGACTTAAGCTCGAACGAAGGCATTCTTTACGGCATAAACCAACACAACAACTCTTTGGTTTTATTCGACAGATTTTCCATGCCCAATGCCAATATGGTGATTTTTGCCCAGTCCGGTTCCGGAAAGAGCTATTTCGTTAAAGTGGAAATTCTTCGTTCTTTAATGCTGGGCACGGATGTTATTGTTGTCGACCCCGAAAACGAGTACGAATCATTATCAGACGCGGTCGGCGGCTCTTATTTTAAAATGTCTCTGGCCAGCCCTCATCATATCAATCCCTTTGATTTGCCCATCCCGCGAGAAGACGAAAAACCCGAAGACATACTAAGGTCAAATATTATCAACTTGGTAGGATTGATGCGTTTAATGCTCGGCGGGCTCACCCCCGAAGAAGATGCCATTATGGATCGGGCGATTACCGAAACTTACGCGGCTAAAGATATCACGCCTGCCTCAGATTTCTCTCAAGCCGAGCCGCCTTTAATGTCCGACATGGAAGCAGTATTAAACACCATGGAAGGAACCGAGTCTTTGGTAAGGCGCGTCAGAAAATACACCAAAGGAACTTACGCTAATTTCTTTAATAAGCCGTCTACCGTTAAAATGGATAATACTTTCGTGGCTTTTGGCATCAGAGACATGGAAGAGGGGTTGCGCCCCATGGCGATGTATATCATCACCCGTTATATTTGGAACAAAATACGCTCCGAATTGAAAAAGAGGATTATGGTGGTTGACGAGGCCTGGTGGCTGATGCATTCCGAAGACGGAGCGTCTTTCCTTTTCGGATTAGTCAAAAGGGCCAGAAAATACTGGCTGGGAGTGACCACAATCACCCAGGACGTCAGCGATTTCATGAGATCGGAATACGGCCAGCCGATAATTTCAAACTCTTCTCTGCAATTTTTAATGAAACAGAGCCCTTCAACCGCCGGCGTTGTTCAAAAAACATTCAACCTGACGGATTGGGAAAAAGAATTACTCACCGGCGCGCAGGTGGGGGAGGGGCTTTTCTTCGCCGGACAAAAACATGTCGCCTTAAAAGTGGTGGCTTCCGATGCCGAGAATAAATTCATTACCACGGCCCCCGAAGAAGTTAAAGAATTAAGAGAAATAAAAAAAGCGGCTAAAGAAGCCGCGGCCTGATAACCACCTTTCTTTCCGGATCATAGCCCACGCTTTCGGTCACAATATCCTGCCTGGAGGCCAACTCCACATGAACGACCCTCCTGTCGTAAGCTGACATTGCCGGCAGATATTTTTCTTTTTTAACCAAAGACACCTCGTCGGCGGTCGATCTGGCCATTTCCTTCAAATAATTGGTCTTTTTCTTCTTATAATCGTTAATGTCCAGGTCGATATAAAAATGGGCGTCCGAGGCAATTTTCCTCTGCAAAACCATCTTCAAGAGACGCTGCACTTCCATGAGGGTCTGCCCTCCTTCGCCGATTAAAGTCTGAGGCTCCTCCATTTTTAAATTAATGGGGATAGTTGAATCGAGCGGAGTTTTTATTTCTATCCCTTCAAGAGCAATTCCGGTTTTACTGAAAAACTCCTTAATGATGTCTTGAATTTTCTCTGTGTTAGTTTGCGACATCGCTTTTATTCTTTCTAAGTGTAATATATTGCTGAAAAATTGTAAAGAGCGTTGTCGTCAGCCAATAAAGAGCGATAGCGGAAGGCATTTTCCAAAGGATAAACACGGTAAAAAGAGGAAAAAAGTAGATCGTTTGTTTTTGCATAATGTTCGAAAAATCCGATTGCTTCTTTGAAGAAGGCGGCTGTTTCATCATTCTTGCTTGCCAAAACTGGGCCAGCCCTGTGAGTATGACCAAAACAACCGACGCTTGCGCCAGGTTTATCGTTCCTAAAAAAGTCATATCGATTCCGCTCATTCCTTTAACTCCATTTCCAAAAACCTTGAAAAGAGCGAACAAAAACGGCAGTTGTATCAATAAAAGCAAAAATCCCGAAAAAGGATTTATCTTTTCCCTCCTATAAAGATCCATCACTTCTTTGGCCTGCCTGTTTTTATCGTCTTTAAATTTCTCTTGGAGCTCTTTGATTTTTGGCTGGAGATCCTGAAGAGCTTTTTGAGATTTTATTCCCTTGGCTCCCAAGGGGTAAAGAACGAGTTTTATTAAAAGAGTCAAAACAATTACAGCGATGCCAAAGTCATGGCCGGGGAGGTAGTTATATATCAGAATCAGCGCTTTTAATAGCGGCTGATAAAATATTAAATTAAAAATATCTCCTAAAAATCCCATAAATTGGCTTTCTTAAAAATCTCTTCCGCGTCTTCTTTAATTTTCTGAAATTTTACTCTCTCTATCCCTTTTTGGACGATTATAACTAAATCAAATCCCGCCTTTATGCGGGCCGCGTTTCTTCTTACTATATCCCTCAGCCGTCTTTTTATTCTATTCCTATCCGTGGCCTTCGGGACGGCTTTTTTGCTCACAACAAAGGCAAACCTGCTAGTCTTTAAATCGTTTCTGACTAATTTAAGGAATAAAAATCCCGCCTTAAATCCTTTCCCTTTCTTAAAAACCAATTCTATTTCTTTCGTATTTTTAAGACGATTTTCCTTAGACAGCATAAAATATTAGCGTCTAGCGTCTAGTTAATTAGCGTCTAGTCTTAACTCACTAGACGCTAAACCCTAATCCCTAGCGCCTAAAAATTAAACCGCTAGCCGCCGTCTCTTTTTATCTCTACTCCTGGATATCGTCCTTCTGCCATTCTTCGTTCTTTGTCTGGTCATAAAGCCGTGGACTCTTTTCCTTTTTTTCTTTTTTGGCTGATAAGTGAATGACATATAATTAATTAAATGTTAACAGTTTTTACCCAATTTATCAACAATAAGCCGACTTTTAAATTCATTTTGTTCTTGTTTGACATGTGGTACAATGAATCCGATAATAAAATTATATGGATAAAGAGGAATTATGGCAAGCCCTGCTTGCTCAAATCCAATTTAATATTTCCAAGGCCAACTTCGCAACATGGTTCAGAAACACAAATATTGTTTCCAAAGACAATGGGGGGGTTGTGGTTTCCGTCCCTAATAATTTTTCCAAAGAATGGCTGGAAAATAAATACAATAAATTGATATTTAAAATACTCCACAGCTTGGATGAGGAAATAAAAGAGATAAAATATAATGTTGTCCATGCCGAAACTAAGCCGAAGGACATCTCCGCCAGCCAATTAATAGACAACTCTTACAACAACTCTCCTCAACTGGAGTTCGTTGAATTAAAAGTGGATAAAGAAACCAATCTTAACCCGCGATATACTTTTAATAATTTCGTGGTGGGCCCCTTTAATGAATTGCCCCAAGCCGCTGCCTTGGCGGTAGTGCGCAGTCCCGGCACATCTTATAATCCCTTATTCATCTACGGAGGAACCGGCCTCGGCAAAACACATTTAATGCAGGCTATAGGAAATGAAATTTCAAAAAAGTTCCCGGAAAAGAAAATAAAGTATTTATCTTCGGAAAAACTTGCCTCCGGCATAGTGAGTTCCATACAAAATCGCAGCATAGACAAACTAAAACTGCTTTATAAGGATATCGATGTTTTAATAGTTGATGATATCCAATTTATAGCCGGCAAAGAAAAAACCCAGGAAGAGTTTTTTCATATTTTCAATAATTTATATGAAAAAAATAAACAAATAATCCTTTCTTCCGATCGCCCGCCAAAAGCCATTTCTTCCTTGGAAGGAAGATTAAAATCGCGCTTTGAGGGAGGGATGATCGCCGATATAAGCCTTCCCGATACGGAAACCAGAATAGCTATTTTGAAGACAAAATCTCAAGAAAAAAAACTTAATTTTTCTAACGAAGTTATCGAATATGTCGCTGAAAACATTCAAAGAAACATAAGAGAATTGGAAGGGGCCCTGAATAGGCTGGCCGCTTATCAGGCGTTGAATAATAAAACTCCCGACGTGGAAACAGCTAAAACTCTCTTAAAAAACGTCATATTTTCTCCTAAAAAGGCGATTAACCCGGACAATATTATTAAATCCGTGGCTTCTTTTTACGATTTAAAAGAAGGTGATATTCTTGATGTCTCTAGGAGAAAAGAAATTGTGAAACCTCGCCAAGTGGCTATGTTTATTTTAAGGGATGAATTAAAGAGTTCTTTCCCATTTATCGGCAGAAAATTTGGAGGAAAAGATCACACCACCGCCATTCATGCTTATAATAAAATATCTAAAGAATTAGAAAAAGATGAAAATTTAGCTGAGGAAATAAACTTAATTAAGGACCAAATATATAGTTTATAGATTGTGGATAATTTTTAATTTTTAATTTTTAATTTTTAATTAACAGTTTATTAATTTAATTAAATAATATATTTTCACAGGATAAATTTATATTCAATTAAGTATAAAAAATTTATTTATTAACATCTATAATAACAATAATAAATTAATAATATACTAAATATGAAATTTACAGTTTTAAAAGAAAATTTAAATCAGGGGTTAAATTTTATAAACAGGGTTGCTGGTAAAAATTTAACGCTGCCTATTTTAAATAATATTTTAATTTCCGTCGAAAAAAACTTTTTAAATTTATCCGCCACTGATTTAGAATTAGGAATTAAATATTGGTCTTTAATAAAAACCGAAAAAGAAGGAAAAATAACCGTCCCGGCTAAAATTTTATCTAGTTTTATTAATTTATTACCCGAAGATAAAATTAATTTAGAATTAAAAAATCAGATAATTAATATCAACTGTCAGGATTATCAAACTAAAATTAAAGGATTATCAGCCGAAGAATTTCCTATTATTCCTAAAATAGAAGGCAGTAATTTTATAGAGTTAAATTGCAATAATTTTTGTAATGGGTTATCTCAGGTGGTTGATTTTGTAGTTTTGAACCAAAATAGGCCTGAATTATCCGGTGTTTATTTTAATTTTAAAAAAAATAATCTGACACTGGCCACTACAGACAGTTTTAGGTTGGCGGAAAAAGTTTTATCTTTTGAAGAAAAAATAAACCAAGATTTTTCTTTTATTCTTCCTCAAAAATCAGTAAGAGAAATAATTAATATTTTTTCGGAAAAAGAAGGAAAATTAAGATTTTATTTTTCACAAAACCAAGTTTTGTTTGAATATTTAATGACAGAAACGCCGCATCCCCAAGTGCAGATAATTTCGCGGGTTATTGAGGGAGAATATCCCGATTATCAGGGTATAATTCCAAAAAAGTATGAAGTTCAGGCGGTATTATCAAAAGAAAAACTTTTAAATCACATTAAAACCGCCGGTATTTTCAGCGGAAAAACTAATGAAGTAAAAATTAAATTAACTCCCCAAAAAGAGGGGATAGAAATATTCTCTCAAAATTCGGAATCAGGGGAAAATCAAAGTTTTTTGCAGGGACAAATAAAATATAATTCTTCTCCCAAAGAAATGGAGGTTTCTTTTAATTACAGATTTATAATAGACGGTCTTTTAAATATAAAAGAACCGGAGGTTATTTTTGAGCTTAATGGAGAGGACGGCCCCGCCGCCTTAAAACCAAAAACCGACACCAGCTACATCTATATAGTAATGCCGATTAAATCTATTTAATGGAATGTGGTTGAGCTCGCTATCCAGTTTTGGATAGCGATTTCCCAATTTTGGTATTGGGGATCGATTTCGGGTTTATCTTTTAAATAATATAAAATAGAGTGAGTTGAAGTGGCGGAGTTTATTGCCAGAGTTGGTTCGGGTTCAATAAAATTTTTGGAGGGGTATAATTCCAGAGCTTTTTTTATAAATTTATTCCAAATAGGACTGGCTATGGCTACCCCGGATTTTCTTTCTATAGGGGTGGAATCGTTATTTCCGGCCCAAACGCCGACTACCAAAGAATTAGTATAGCCGATAGTCCAAGCGTCTTTGTATTCTTGGGTAGTACCAGTTTTAACAGCAACCTGATGTCCAGGGATATACAACGACCCTCTGTAGCCGAATATGGGCGCTCTTGCTTCATCGTCGGATAAAATATTGCTTACTTTATCAACAATTTTAGGATCTAAAACTCTTTTCGGAGTTTTTTTATTTTCTTCGATGATGTTTCCTTTAGTATCGGATATTTTAATAATTGAAACAGGGGGAGTTTTTAGTCCCCGAGAGGCAAAGGTTCCATATGCCGACGTTATATCTAATAATTTAACTTCACCACCGCCTAAAACCAAAGAAAGTCCATAGTAAGATGCCGGTTCTTGAAGAGTTGTGATACCCAAGGAATGAGCCAAATCTAATGTGTTTTGTTGCCCGACCAGATAAAGCATTTCTACGGCGGGAAGGTTAATCGATTGGGCTAAAGCATTTTTTAAAGTTATGGGGCCTCTGAATTTTTCATCGTAATTATTGGGATGGTAGCAATCCATGCCAAATTTATCTTTTTCCTGATCGGCCGAGGGGTCGCAGTCAGGATTAAATTCAGTTTTGACATCCCATAAAACAGTTTCCGGGGTAATGCCATTTTTAAGAGCCAAATAGTAAACAAAAGGTTTAAATGATGAACCAGGCTGTCTGCCCCTGCCATAAACGGCCGCATTAACCTTGGGGTCAAAAAGACAGGGTTGGTCCAAACTGCCCGAGACGCAGCCTTTAGGGTATGATTCTCCGAAATAATCAGCAGATCCAACCATAGCCAAAATTTCTCCTTTATTAGGATCAATCGCAACTAAAGAGGCGTTGTGCGCGTTATAAGCTTCGTTGATTTTTACGCCATTTTTTACTATTTCTTCTGCCAATTGCTGGAGCTGCCAATCTAATGTGGTAAAGACTTTTAGACCGCCGGTTTTAAGAAAATAATCAGGATAATTTTCTTCAAGATAATTTTTAACGTAAAGCACAAAATGGGGGGCCTTGATGGGATGGCGAATTTCGGCGAATTGTAAAATTTCGTTTTGACTTTTTTGGGACTCGTCTTCGCTGATGTAGCTATTTTGCGCCATTCTCCGTAAGATATAATTTCTGATTGAGATCAGCTCTTCTCTGTTTTCGGCAAGAGAAAGGCGGCTGGGCGCTCTTATCAGCGCGGCCAAGGCGGCGGCTTGAGACAAGGATATTTCTGAAACCGGCTTGCTAAAATAAACCTGGGCGGCCGCCTCAACGCCATAAGCGTTTGCGCCGAAAGGAATTTGATTTAAATAGAATTCCAAAATTTTATCTTTAGAATAACGCCTTTCCAATTCGAGAGTCAGAATAATCTCTTTAATCTTTCTTCGAGCGGTTTTTTCGGTTGAAAGAAAGCTGGACCTGATTAACTGCTGGGAAATGGTTGAACCGCCGTAAACCAGGTTTCTCATGCTTAAATTTTTTAAAACCGATCGAAGAATGCCGTTAATGTCTAATCCGAAGTGGTGATAGAAATTAGAGTCTTCGGCTGTGATCACCGCGCTCTTTAAGCTTTCGGGAACTTGGCTTAAGGGAACAACAGTTCTTTTTTCTTCGTCATATATTTGGTACAGAAGAACCCTACCCTCCCTGTCATATATTTCGGTCGGTAGAACAAACGGCTTTTCGGTAAAAACCTCGGGCCTTGGCAGATCTTTGGCGAAATATAGGAATAAAGCGGAAATAAAGAGTAATGACAATAAAAAACCGCCCAAAACGATTTTGAGGGCTAAGAATAGACGGGGATGTTTTTTGTAGATTTTCCGACGAAGTTTTCGCTTAACCATGTCTAATTTTTAATATACCATTCTTTTATTTTTTTTGAAACCATGATAAATTGAGAATAATGAAGAACATTGATTCTAAAAAAATTGAAGAGCTTTTAAGCAGAGGGGTGGAGCAGATTATCAATAGGGACCATCTAAGAAAAAAACTCCTGTTAGGAGAAGTTTTAAGGGTGAAACACGGCATTGATCCAACCGGGCCGAATATTCATATCGGCCGAGCCGCCCAATTTCTTAAATTGAAAGACTTCCAGGAGTTGGGGCATAAGATTGTTTTAATAATAGGCGATTTTACTGCTCAAATTGGCGACGCCTCAGACAAGCAGGCGATGAGGCGGCCATTAACAGAAAAAGATATTAAAACGAACATGAGCAGCTATCTCAAACAAATAAGCAAGATTTTGAATGTAGAAAAAATTGAGCTTCACTATAATAGCGAGTGGTTGAAAAAGCTCACCGCCGGAGAACTGCTCGACCTGTCCGTTAAATTTACGGCGCAGCAAATGATACAAAGGAGAAATTTTAAAGAAAGATGGGAGGGGGGGAAACCCATCGGTCTGCACGAGCTGAATTACCCGCTTTTGCAGGGGCTTGACTCGGTGAAAGTCAAAGCAGACATTGAATTGGGCGGCTTCGACCAGCTGTTTAATCTAAATACCGGACGCGACATTCAAAAGATATTTAATCAGGAACCGCAAGATATTATGACATTGAAAATGCTTTCCGGATTAGATGGGCGGAAAATGTCTACCAGCTGGGGAAATGTTATCAATATCAATGATTCCCCAAATGAACAATTCGGCAAGGTAATGTCCTTAAGGGATGATCTTATTCTAGACTATCTGGAGCTTTGCACTAGGATTCCCTTAACCGAAATAGAAAGCCTTTCGCCGAGAGACGCCAAAGCCAAATTAGCAAAAGAGATTGTTAAAATTTATCACGGGGAAAAGGCGGAGGAAAGCGCGGGCGCCGAATTCAACCGTGTTTTTAAAGAGAAACAAGCCCCGTCTGATATTCCGGAAGTGGAAATTCAAGAAAAAACACTTAATATTCTTGATTTGCTGGTGAAAGCAAATTTATGCTCGTCCAAATCAGAAGCCCAGCGCCTAGTCGAGCAGGGCGGCGTTGAAATTAACGAAGAAATTAAAAAAGATTGGAGAGAGCAAATAGAAATTAAGCGAGGGCAAATTATCCGGGCGGGCAAGAGAAAATTTGTTAAGATTGCGTAAAACAAAAAACCCTCCGATAGCTGGAGGGTTTTTTGTTTTATATTTCTTCGAGCTGGCCATCGTAATCGCTCGCGGCCTCTCCGTCGTCTGGAACTTCGGCTTCTTCTCCGTCCTCGTCTTCCTCATCTTCTTCCGGGACATCTTCCATGACGAAAGAATTTAAGATTTCGTCGTAAGACATATTCGCATTAATTAGTTTCTATTAGATATAATCGACCTTGGATTGATTCTACAAGGATATTATAAGGGCTCAAAGGGACCTGTCAATGCCTCGCAGGCCTTTTGCGCAGCAAACCGCCACCGCAAGAGCATCCGCCGCATCGTCGGGCTTAGGCATTTCCGCCAAATTAAGCAAATACTGAATCATTTTTTGGACTTGTTTTTTTTCCGCTCTGCCGTAACCTGCGACCCCCATCTTTACCTGGAGAGGGGTGATTTCTTTCACCGGAATTTTTTTCTTTCCGGCAGCCAGCAGGATAACCCCCCTTGCTTGGCTCACGGGCAGGGCAGTCTTTAGATTTTTAAAAAAATAAATGCTTTCTACGGCCAGAATTTCAGGATTGTGTTTTTTTATTATTTTATCCAGTTCGCCGCTTAGAGTATTCAAGCGTTCCGCATCGGTAAAAGAGGGGCTTGTTTGGATTATGCCATAATCCAAACATTTTAATGTTTTTGATTTATCAATCACTCCGTATCCGGTAGTTGCCGTTCCGGGGTCGATGCCTAAAATTATCATATTTAAACTAGTCTTCGATATTTGAGTACACTTCTTGCGCCGCGTCGCTTTCGTCTAACGCTTCGAACAGCTTTTGACAGGCCTCTTTATCTTTGTCGCCAACTTTAATATTTTCTTTCGGCACCCAACCCAAAGAAGTTGAGTCGGCTTTGATTCCCTTTTCTTCCAAGCTTTTTCTTACCTTTTCCAGATCCTCGGGTTTGGTGTAGATATCCAGCATGCTTCCATCGGCATGCCAGTAAATATCTTCAGCCCCAGCTTCTATGGCCGCCAGTTCCATATTTTCTTTATTTCGGAAATTTTCATTCTGCAATCCCATGCTTATAACCAAGGTGCCTTTTCTGTCGAACATCCACCTTATTGCGCCTTCACCGACTAACTTTCCGTTATTTTGGTTTAAAATTTGCTTGATTTCTCCCAGCGTCCGGTTTTTATTATCGGTAATGCCGTCGATAATAATGGCCACGTTGCCCGGGCCATAGGCCTCAAAAGAAACCTCCTCCAATTTTCCTCCCTCCAATTCTCCCGTGCCGCGTTTTACCGCTCGCTCAATGTTATCGGCGGGCATATTAACCTCTTTGGCTTTTTCAATGGCCATCCTCAATTTAGAGTTGAATACCGGATCTCCGCCTTCTTTGGCGGCTATTTCAAGCTCTTTTGCGGCCTTGGAAAACGCCGCGCTTCTCTTGGCGTCGGCTAAACCTTTCTGATGTTTGATTGTTTTTGCATGACTATGTCCTGACATATCTTTTAAGCAATAGTATCATAACCCCGCCGGAAAAAGAAGTAAAGATAGCAACCGGCAGCAAGATGGAGGTGTCGGAATCATTAGGAAGCTCGCCGCTGATAGCAGCTATCTCAACTTGCGGAGGTTCCTGCCCAATAGTTACAGCGGGCGGTTTCATTTTTTCTTCAGCAGACTTAGTCGGTTCATCAACTGTCGAGCTGATTGTCGATGGAATTTGCGGAGACCCGTTCTCCGCAACACAAGCTAGGCCCTGCTCTTTAATGCTGGCGATTCTGGCGGGTCCGATACCGGCCACGCGATCTAGATCATTCACGGAAGAGAATAATTTTTCCTCCCGCAGGCTCAAAATTTGTGCCGCGCGAGCTTCGCCAATTTGCGTAATTTTTACCAATTCTTCTTTCGGCGCGGTATTAATGTTTATACAACCCGAAGTATCGGCGGCATAGAGTCCGTTAGCCGTCAAAAAAGAAAAAACGACTAGGAAAATTAAAAGTCTCATTAAAGCAGGTTTTGATTGCCTTTGTATTTTATGCCTAGGTGCGCATAGGCGAGCTTGGTGGCCATGCGACCCTTGGGGGTTCTTTCCATAAAGCCGAGTTGCATCAAATAAGGCTCATAAACGTCTAAAAGAGCGTCTTGTTCCTCCGAAGTGGCCGCGGCCAATGTTTGCAATCCTACGGGGCCGCCTTCAAACTTAGTGATTAAAGTCTCCAATATCCTTCTGTCGCCATACTCAAGCCCAGCTTCGTCAATTTCTAAAAGTTCCAGGGCCTTTTTGGCCATATTTTCGGTAATTAATCCCTGGCCTTCAACCTGGGCAAAATCTCTGGCCCTCTTTAAGAGTCTATTTGCCACCCTGGGCGTAAAGCGCGATCTCTGGCTGATTAATTTTACGGCGTCCGACTCTATCTCAACGTTTAAAATTTTGGCGGATCTTTGAATTATTTTTTCAATATCCTCCGATCCGTAAAAACTAAGTTGGAAAGTTGCTCCGAACCTGTTTCTTAAAGGAGAAGATATCATGGCGACCCTGGTAGTGGCGCCGATTAAGGTAAAGTGGGGCAAGGGCAACTCCATGGTGCTGGCCATGGGTCCCTTGCCGATAATAATATTCAATTTAAAATCTTCCATGGCCGGGTAAAGATATTCTTCGATTATTTTATTCAATCGGTGGCATTCGTCTATAAAAAGAATATCGCCGTCGGAAAGATTAGTTAAAATAGCCGCCAAATCTCCGGCTCTTTCGATGGCCGGTCCCGAAGTCATTTTAATGCTCGCGCCCATTTCTTGGGCGATAATATGGGAGAGCGTGGTTTTTCCCAGGCCGGAATTACCGTAAAAAAGCAGATGCTCCAAAGGTTCGCCTCTTTTTTTAGACGCATCAATAATAACCCTAAGGTTTCTTTTTATTTTTTCCTGGCCGATATATTCCTGCCATGTCTTGGGTCTTAGGGTCTGGTCCAACCCTTGATCGGCCGGCGGCGGTATTGACAAATTTTTCATAATGGATTATAATAAGGGGTCAGTGAGTAATGCTGGAGCTGGGGGTAGGAATATCTTTTGGCCGGATAGCCCAGGTCATGCTGAGCTATTCCTCAGAGATATTCTAAACTTTAAGTTCCCAAGCTAGAGTGTTGCCCCCAGCTCCAGCACTATTCTCCGGTTACTCTCACCACCTCTTCGATTGTGGTGAGATTTTGCAATACCTTAATAAAACCGTCTTGTTTTATGGTGACCATGCCCTTTTTTATCGCAAATTCTTTCAGTGCGGCGATCGAAGGCTCCTTGATTATAAACCTCTCGATTTCATCATCTATCAAAAAACCTTCGTAAACTCCTAATCTCCCTTTGTAGCCGGTGAAGTTGCAATGCTTGCACCCTTTAACCTCGGGGATTTTTAAATTTTCCGCCAGCTTAGGAATCTTAATGGCCCTTGGCAATCCTTTTAATTCCACGGTTAATCTCTCTAAATCTCCGGTCGAAATTTTCACAAACTTTACGCATTTTTCACATACTTTTCTGACCAGTCTTTGAGCGATTGTTAAATTTACGGCAGGGCCGATGTTCGACGGGGTTGCCCCCAGGCTTGTCAGTCTGGCTATTGTGCCCGCGGCATCATTGGTATGCAGAGTCGTGAAAACCAAATGCCCCGTTAGGGCTGCTTGCAGGGCGATATTAACGGTCTCCGTGTCTCTTATTTCTCCGACTAAAATTACGTCCGGGTCTTGTCGGACGATAGATTTTAAGCCGCTGGCGAAGTCATATCCTTTCTGCGGCTGAACTTGAGTTTGAGAAACGCCCTCAAGGTGGTATTCAATGGGGTCCTCGATGGTGATAATTTTAATTTCCGGGTTTTG
>JACOYG010000014.1 GCA_016181985.1 Candidatus Nealsoniibacteriota bacterium | reverse complement strand
TGCCGCGAACTTTATGAACAGACTAAGATTAAGAAATATCTTTACGGCGATAACGCCGGCTTAGGCCTAGAGAATTTTGAAGGAGCTAAGGCAGTAGCTAGGGAATTGGGCATGACCGACGAAGAAATTGAATCGGCCTCTCGGAAAATTGAGAATAAGTTTCCCGGCATCAAAATAAAGGACGGCGTTAATGGTTTAAAGATTATTGATGCCACCTATTCTGCCAATCCCGATGGCGTTATTGCTAATTTAGAATATTTAAAGACCTTGTCCGGTAAAAAAGTTATAGTAATGCCCTGCCTTATTGAACTTGGCAAAGCATCGGTGGAAGTTCATCGCCGAATCGGCAAAAAGATCGCCGAAGTCTGCGATTTGGCGATAATTACAACGAGAGATCATTTTAAGGAGATTAGCGGAGGGGCGGGCGATAAAGCCATATTTTTAGAGAATCCGCAAGAAATATTTGAAAAAATAAAAAGCATCACGCAATCAGGCGACGTCGTGCTCCTAGAAAGCCGCGTCCCGAATCAGTTAATCAATTTACTGGAAAAATAAACTATTGAGGTTCAACCTCAATAGTTTAATCGAAAAGAAAAAGTGCCGCGTTCGGTTGAACGGGCACCTTCAGCGAGTTTTTTACCTACCTTTTTAATTTAGATAGCATATTTATCATTGAATAGGCCAACGCAATTGCACCGGCTACTAGTGAAATCCATGATAGCCCAACCAGCATATCTCCGTAATTCAGGGGGGTGTCGGGATAAAGCTGTTGAGTGATCCCCGATTGCCTGGCGATATCTGCAAGTCCATAACTTATTATCCAGCAACCTACCCCGATAATAAAAACTATGATAGTCTTCACGATCACCTCCTTATCAATAATATATATTAATTATGGTAATTTGTCAAGAAGTAAAAAATAAAGATATTTGGGAAAGATTTTTGGCGGGGTGCGAGGAAAAGACATTTCTGCAGGCTTGGAGTTGGGGGGAGTTTTGGCAGAGAAGAGGACACAAGATTTGGCGCCTCGGAGTTTATAGTAATGAAGGAGAACTGTTCTCCTCTATTTTGGCGGTGAAGGTGGTGGCGAGACGAGGCACTTTTTTGTTGGTTCAGCATAATATCGGAATTTCAGAAATATTATTAAATAAATTAAAAGAGATTGCCACGGAAGAAAAATGCAATTTTATCAGAATGGCGCCGCTTTTGCTTGCCCGCCGAAGCCTTGGCGAAGGAGGGGAGAGGAGCGGAGAGAATAAAAAAATGTTTAAAGATTTGGGATTCAGGGAGTCGCCGATGCATGCTTCGGCCTATGAGGCGACATGGAAACTTGATATTACTCCGTCGGAGGGGGAGTTATTGGCGAATATGCGTAAAACGACCCGTTATTTAATAAGGCAGGCAGAGAAAAATTCGGATATTACGATTGAAAAAAGTGTTAATTTTGCTGACGTGGAAACCTACCTGAAATTAAACAAAGAAGTGGCTCAAAGACAGAAATTTGTGCCATTTTCAGATGATTTCATTAAAAAAGAATTTGAGGCTTTTTCCGGAGACGGTCAGGCAATTTGGCTTTTCGGAAAATACAAAGGCGAGATAGCTGCCGGCGCGCTGGTTATTTTTTGGTCTGGAATCGGTTTTTATCATCAGGCCGCCTCCTTATCAAAATACGCCAAGTTTTCTATACCTTATTTGCTCCAATGGGAGGCGATTAAAGAGGCAAAAAGACGAGGCTGCAAGCTGTACGACTTTTGGGGGTATGTTGACCCTAATGTCCAGACAAACCATCCTTGGGCGGGCCCCACGCTGTTTAAGATGGGCTTTGGTGGCAGAGCTTACGGATATATGAAAACGCAGGATTTGCCGCTTTCAAAAAAGTATTGGTTAATTTATATTTTTGAGAAATTAAGGAAAATTAAGAGGGGATTATGAGAAAGCGTGATGTGGCTATTCACTTCGTACTCCCTACTCGCCTCTTCGCCCCTCGGCAAGCTCGGGGCTCGGGCTCGCCACACCCTAACCCCTTCGTTTATAGCCACATCACGCTTTCCTAATAGTTTATGAAAAATTATAGAAAACCATACAGGGTTAAAAGGAAAAAGCCGATTTTGCGCAGCCGCGTTTTTTGGATCGGTATTTTAAGCTTTTTGGCAATCGCGGTAATTTATTATTTTTTATTCTTTTCCGGATTTTTTAAAATCAAGAAAATAATCATAACCGGCGATCAAATTATTTCCGAGGAAATCGCCAGAACATTTGTTGCCCGCAACAATATATTTTTAATTAATGCCGCAAAAATAGAAAAAGATATTTTAAGCGGTTTTTCTCAAATAGCCAAAGTTAAGATAAGCAGAAGTTTTCCAAGCACTTTGAATATTTCGATAATAAAAAGAGAGCCGGCGGCAGTTTGGTGTGATTTGGAAAAATGTTTTTTAACAGACAACGATGGAGTGAACTTCCGGGAGGCCCCGACAGAAACAGATTTAATTAAAATCACGGGCGCAAAAGAGTTGGTTGGCAGGGAGAGTATCTCCCAGATTTTAAGAATACAAAAAGAATTAAAAGATAAATCAATAGCTACAACAACTCGGGCCTTTATCGTTTCAGAGGAAAGATTAAATATTAAGACCTCCGAAGGCTGGGAAGCTTATTTCAATTTAAAAGGAAATTTAGATTGGCAATTACAGGAGCTTAATTTGGTTCTGGAAAAACAAATTTCTCCGGAAAAAAGAAGGAATTTAGAGTACGTGGATTTAAGATTCAGCCGAGTTTACTACAAATAAACCGCCGTCTTATTGTAATTGCGTGGGTTTGATCGGAACCTCGAGTATTTGAGCATGGTTGCGAACATCTTGCTCAATTTTTTTTCTTATGTGTTGCGCGCTTGCGTCATGCAGAAGATGCTCCCAAAAATGATGGCACACAAGCGTGGGGATAACCACTATTAACGATTCGTCGGGCCAGCGTTTTTCGGTTTCGGCAAGATACAAAAGCAGCGGTTCAACGAGATCGCGGTACTCCGAAGGAACGATATCCAGCGGTACATCCTTTAAATAATTATCCCAATTATTTTTAAGTTTTTCAGTTGCGTCTGCGTCGATGGCAATATGAACCGCTCTTAATCTGGTGGGATAGAGCGATTTGGCAAAACGCACTGATTCCAAAACAGTACGGTCAAGCTTGGAAACCAAACTACGGTTGTTTTGCCGTGCATAGGTTCTCGCGGTAAGCTTTCAAGCGCCAGCGTTTTTTCTAATCCCGAGTAGTGTTTTTTTATTTTTTTCATGATCATGATAATCAGAATAATGCCGGGAATTAAAACCCATGCGCCGCCGGTGAATTTCGAGAAAAATACGACGATAAAGACTACGGAAGTAGCTAAAAATCCCAAAGCATTGATTGCCATTTTTTTAGCATGGCCGCGACCCGATCTTTTCCAATGCGCTATCATGCCAAGCTGCGAAATTGAAAAACCTAAAAATACTCCAACGGCATAAAGGGGAATTAAGGCGTGCACGCTGCCTTCGAAAAATATAATCAGTAAAGACGCGGCTATGGAAAGCGCAATAATTCCGTTATTGAAAACCAGCCGCGAGCCGAGATTATAAAATTGCCGTGGGAAATATCCATCCTTGGCTTGCTGCGATGTTATTTGAGGGAAGCCGGCGAAAGGAGTATTGGCTGCCAATATTAAAATTAAAGCGGTTATTGCTTGTATGAAATAATAAAAAGGGCCTTTTCCAAAGATAGCGCGAGCGATTTGAGAGACAACCGTTTCGTTTTCTGAGGGAGAAATACCGACCCAATAAGCTAGAATAGTAATGCCAAAGAATATTAAACCGAGGATAAGAGCCAGCCGAATTAAGGTTTTGGCGGCGTTTTTTGACTCAGGCGCTTTAAAAGTTTGCACTCCGTTGGAAGTTGCCTCAATTCCAGTAAGAGCGGTGCATCCTGCAGAAAAAGCGTGGAGAATCAGGGCGAAGCTTAGCATGCCCAGGGACCCCGTTGCAACTGCCGACTGTTCCGTAGTTTCAATAAAGTCACCAGAAATAAAACGAAATATTCCGTAAATTATCATGACGGCAAAAGAAGCGATGAAAATGTAGGTAGGAAAGGAAAATAATTTTCCTGATTCGCGAAGGCCGCGAAGATTGGTCCACATTAATCCGATGATAATAACAACCCCGATGATTACTCTGGCATGGTACAGCATCGGAAAAGCGGACGTGATGGCTGCAACGCCGGCAGCTACCGAAACAGCCGTAGTCAGGATGTAGTCTACCCATAATGAAGCGCCTCCGATTAACGCCGCATTTTTTCCCAAATTTTCCTTGGCTACATTATAATCGCCGCC
>JACOYG010000013.1 GCA_016181985.1 Candidatus Nealsoniibacteriota bacterium | reverse complement strand
CATGCAGCCGAATTTAGGGTCAAGCTTAATTTTGGCAGTTCTCTGGCTGAGCATGCTTTTAATATCGGGCATAAGATTGAAGCCGTTTTTTGCCATATGTTTTACGGGAATTATAATTTTATCTGCGGGCTGGTCTTTTTTGCTGCATGATTATCAAAAAGAAAGAATAGCGGGTTTTATTTTGCCCGGCAAAGATCCCTTGGGTATAAGTTGGAATCAAAATCAAGCAAAAATCGCCATTGGTTCGGGAGGTATTTTTGGCCAAGGATTTGCCAACGGTTCTCAAACTCAGTACGGATTTTTGCCGGAGCCGCAGAACGATTTTATTTTTTCCGCTATCGCTGAAGAATTCGGCTTGGTGGGGATAACTGTCCTTTTTTTGTTAATGATTATAATGCTTTCCCGCATTATGAAGATCGCCGCCAATTCTAAATCTAATTTTCCTCGTCTTTTTGCAGTCGGTCTTACGGCGCTCATAGCTACTCAGATATTCATTAATGTGGGTGTAAATCTTGGTATTTTGCCGGTAATTGGCATATCATTGCCGCTGGTAAGTTACGGCGGAAGCAGCCTAATTATTACTTTTATTTGCTTGGGAATACTGCAAAATATTAAAAAGAACCAATAGTATTGACAGCGTTTGCTGGTACGTTAAAATTAAATAATATAGGATATAACATTGATAAACATTAATAAATTAGTTATAAAACTATGATAAAAAAGTACCTCACAATCAAAGAAACTGCCCAACTCGTCGGTGTTACCCCATTAACTTTACGCAATTGGGATAAGGCGGGCAAGCTAAAAGCGTGCCGAAACCCGATCAATAATTATAGGGTTTACCGGCCGGAAGATATTGAACTTTTTCAAAGAAAAATAGAAACAAAAAGAAAGATGATTTTCGGGTAAATTACATATTTTACACCCCTCTATATCGGGGTGTTTTTTGTTTAAAAGTTATCCACAATTTTTATGTTGACAGGGTCATTTGCAAGAGGGAAAATGAAGTAATATATCGGATATCGAATATTTTATATCGGATTAAATTTAATGATTCAAGAAGAAGGTCAAACAAAGTATTATATATCCCTACAGCAAGCAACAAAATTCTGTAATTATTCGCAGGAGTATTTATCTTTGCGCGCTCGCCAAGGAAAATTAAAATCTCTTAAGCTTGGAAGAAATTGGGTTACGACAAAAGAGTGGTTGGAAGAATATCTTTCTAGTAATGGCAACGGCAATGCGATGGCGGGATTTACGAAATCCCACAAATTTGTGTGTGATTTCGTAAATCGCAAGATCGAACCGCCGTACAATCTTCCGGTAGAGCCCGATAATTTTTTTCCGCAAAAAATATTTAAAAAAAATATTTTCGAAAGATTCAGAACCCTAGACCTCAAACCGAGGACTTCTTTTATTTTTGCCCTCGTTTTTATTATGATTGCCGCCGGCGGAGTTTTCGGCAAAGAAAATTTTTTAAGCGCCTACAAAGATATCTCCCCGCGAATTGATTCGGGGATTTCCGAAATCCTCTCAAATTTGAGTGGATTTCGGAAATCTGTCAGTCAAGAGGAAATTTTTGTCGGCGGAGCTTCAGTAACGGTCGGGGACGCGGCGGGCTCGGCAAACGGAATTATATTAGATTATGCCAAATGGGCCGGCCGGCAAATTAAGCAAAGTTATTTAGTTAAAAATTATATCAGGGCGGACAAATTTTTAGAGCAAGGTCTTGCCGAAGATTTCCAGAATTTATCTTCTCGGTCCGAGATTTTGACGGATTACACTGATTGGGCCGGCCGGCAAATTAAGCAAAGTTATTTAGTTAAAAATTATATCAGGGCGAATAAATTTTTGGAGAAAGGTTTTAGCAGCGGTTTTCAAAATTTATCTTCTCAATATGCTTCAGCCAGTAATTATTTGGCCGGTAAGGGACGGGAAGCTCAAAAATTTGCAGAAGCCGTTAAAGATGAATTTTTGAGCTTGGCCAAAAAGGGTTATCAATTTGCCGCTTCGCCGTTAAGAAATTTAATCTCCAAGGTATTGGATTTTAAGAAAGAGTCAGTGGTAGTGGAAAGGGTGGAAGTTTCAAAAGTAGTGGAGCCGGTCAAGGAAATAACCAGGCAAGTGGAAACGGTCAGGCAAATTACCAAAATTGACGACGTTGCCTTGGCTGAAATAAGAGCCACCATGGCTTATTTGGAAGTAGAAATGGGGAAGCGGCTTTACGCGCCCGGCGGAGTCATTTCTCAGACAATCTATACGAAAGAACCGGTTTCGTCCCCAAAAATTTATCAGGAAAACGGCGAAATTGTTTTACAGACCATAGGTTCAGGCAACGTTATTTTATCGGCCGCCACCGGTTTGCAGTTGTACGGTTCGCAAGTGGTCATTGAATCGACCAGCAAATTAAGCCCGATGATTTATTTAGCCAACAACAGCAGAATCGGCGGAGATTTGGCGGTTACCGGCGCGGCGAATGTGAGCGGCGCATTGGGTATCGGGGGAACGGCAAGCGTCAGCGGTAATTTAAACGTTGGCGGAGATTTTACGGTTTCAGGCGCTCAAAATTTTTCTGGCGCAATGACCATTACTGCTTCAAGCACTCCGGCCGTTCTCACGGTTTCTCAAACGGGCACCGGCGATATTCTGAATCTTAAAGACGGTTCAACCGAGGTCTTTACGGTTATTGACGGAGGCAACGTCGGTATCGCTACTTCTACGCCTTCTGCCGTCTTGGCGGTAGGCGGAGATATTATGGGATCGGGCAATGTTGTTTTTTACGGTTCCTCTGTCACCACGACTATTTCTGGCGGCTTGACTGTCGGCAACAACGTCGGCATTGGCATTGCCTCGCCTCAAGAAAAATTAGTTCTCTCCTCCGGATCAAATTTTGCCGTTGAAATGGCTGCGCCGTCCGGCATTTCCGGAACCACCATTGCCGGCACTCTCGCCACCTCAACTTATTATATTAAAATTGCGGCTTCCGACGGCGCGGGTACAACTGTCGGTTCATCGGAATATTCCACCACCACGGGAGGCAGTCAGGGCGTTCAGCTTTCGTGGACGGCTCCTACGGGAGCTTCGTCATACCGAGTTTATGTCGGCGATTCTTCCGGCGGCCAAGACAGATATTTTACGGCAACCAACACAACTTATTGGCTTTCAACCACCACTGCCAATCAAATAGCCGGCGCTGCGCCCGGCGCGACGACGGCTTTCGTTTCAAAATTAATCGCTTCGGGAAATTCTTGGTTTTTGGGCGGCAACATCGGCATCGCCACCACCACTCCAAGATATTTACTTGACGTTTGGGGAGATTTGGCTGTCGGCACAAGCACCGATATTAATACGCCGGCTCTTTATGTTGATTCGGGCAATGGCGGACGAGTCGGCATCGGCACGACAACTTTATCCGGCCTGCTCACTGTGGGCACAACCACGCCGGCTTTGGTGGTTGACGCTTCCAGCAAGGTGGGTATCGCCACTACTTCGCCTTTTGAAAAGTTTTCCGTTGCCGGGAATATTTATGGCAGCGGAAATTTAACCATTACCGGCAATTTTATGCCGGTTACTCCTCAAGGGCAAAACATCGGCTCTGCCGCCGTTGATTGGCAAAATATTTATGCGGCTAATGTTTATGCTAACAACATTAACGCCGGATCTTCAACAATTTCCGGAAATATTTCTTGATTAATATGGCCTCGATCTGAAAAAACTCTTGTAACCGCATCGGGGATTTTTGACTTGAACTGATCCAAGCTCTTAAACGGAACAACTTTATCATCTTGACTGTGATATAAATAAACCTTATCGGTTTGCAAATTTAAATTTTCCGGAAGTGAAAAACTCTGCAGTGAATAACCTTCGTCGTCATTATCAAAAACCGCACTAACTAAAAAGACAGATTTAATTTTTTTAGGAAACTTATTTTCTGACAAATATTTAGCCAGAAATGAGCCGCCCATAGAGTGGCCTATCAAAATAACATCGTCTTGGATAAATGGTAGAAGTTTGTCCATCCAAAGTTTCCATTCTTCGTATCGGGCATTATTTTTATTAGGCATCATTGGCAACATAACCTCATAACCCTCTCCGAGTTTATTCCGCAGCCATACTTTCCAGTCGTCAATATTTCTTTTGTATCTCTCGACGTCTATTTGGTAGTTGCTAAGAAAGTTCAGATATTCGCTATACGTACCAAAGGTGTCCCCACCATGAATTATAATCACTTGTTTTTTCATGTTCTTTAGTATATCATCAAATTCAATAAAATGAATAGATTTGTGTGTAAAAGTCGTCGATGGTGGGCCAACTCTTTGCAAGAAGGGTTGGTCGTTGATTTTTAATTTCATAGTTGTTTCTAGAAATTAACTG
>JACOYG010000011.1 GCA_016181985.1 Candidatus Nealsoniibacteriota bacterium | reverse complement strand
AAAATCCCAAACTAAGTTTTAGTTAAACTAAAACTTAGTTTGGGATTTTAGCGTTTTGGGATTTTTAGTTAGTGTTCCAAAAAAAATCCGGCAAGCCAGATAATTGAAATTCCTAAAACTATAAGCAAAAACTGCGTCAAAACCGCGGTTTTTTTGCGCGTGTGCTCCGCCTCGTGAAGCTCGGGAATAAGGTCAACCGCCGCGATATATAAAAAGTTTCCCGAGACTATGGCTAATGCCGGAGCAATCAAACCCTCAACCGTGCCCGAAAAAATATAAGTCAAAACCGCGCCCAAAACCGCTGTAAGAGCGATTAAAAAGTTATAAAGCATCGCGCGCGCGCGGCTGAATCCGGCGTGAAGCAAAAGCAAAAAATCGCTCATCTCCTGCGGTATTTCATGAAGTACCACGGCAACGGCGGTTAAAATGCCCAGTTTTATGTCAACAAAAAAAGCAAGCGCGATAATTACTCCGTCAATAAAGTTGTGAACGGCGTCCCCTAAAAGCGATAAATACCCGAAAATATGCACCGGGCACTTGCCTTCATGGCAATGATAAACCAGTAAAATACGCTCAAGGACAAAGAAAAATAAAAATCCGCCTAAAACCCACAAAAATATGCCGTGCTTATCCATCCCGACCTCCTCTCCGGCCTCCAGCGCTTCGGGTAAAACATCCAGAAAAACAACACCGAGCAAAACGCCCACCGCCAAACTTATGGCATATTGGATATAACTTCTTAATTTTTCCTCGCCCAAGAAGGCTACCGACCGGCCGATAAGCGAAACAACGCTCGAAAGAAAACTCGCTCCCAAAATCCAGTAAAACAAAATCATGATTTCATTATTCTAACACGAATCTTAAAATAAAATAATAAAAATCCGCCGAAGAGGCGGATCTATTTTCCAACAAAGATGGGGTACTCTCCGGAAAAGCAGGCATCGCACAATCCTTCGCTTCCATGCCATAAGCGAGAGAATCGGCTCCGATTTCTTGGCAAATCTTATCAGCGTCTCCGGCAAAATTTTCCGCGATAAGCTCGCCTTTAATGCGCCAGGTATCAATGCCGAAATAACACGGATGGCGATACGGCGGAGAACTGATTCTAACGTGGATTTCTTTTGCTCCGGCCTCGCGTAAAAGATTTACGATTCTGGGAACAGTCGTTCCGCGGATAATTGAATCGTCAACGACAACAACCTTTTTTCCTCCGACAATCTCGTCAATTACGAAGTGTTTGAATCTGACCCCCTCCCTCCTTAAATCCTGCACCGGGTCAATAAACGTGCGTCCAACCGTATGAGGCCTGAAAATCGCTTCGGGTTTGAATATCAGTCCCGATTCTTCGGCATACCCTCTGGCCGCGTTAATTCCGGAGTCCGGAACGCCGATAACGATATCCGCATTGCTCGGAGCGACTTGGGCAAGTTTTTGTCCCAAACGCTCCTGAATGAACATAACCCGCTCTTTGCCCAAAAATCCGTCCGGGCGCGCGAAATAAATATATTCAAACATGCAAAAACACCCGTTATGCATATTTTTACTCCACAGCTCGACATCGTACCTGTATGGACTATCCGATGAAATTACCGCCATTTGGCCCCGCGCGAGCATTTGGGACTCGCCCGCCTCCGGCAATGAAGAAAAGGCGCAAGTTTCGGAGGCAACCGCGACTCCGTCTCTGAACTGGCAAATAAAAACAGGCCTAAAACCCAAACGATCCCGAACAACGTACAAATTTCCGTCATAAAGAACGGCTATGGAAAAAGCGCCCGACAAAAGCGGAAGAGTTTCTTCCAGCGCGTCTTTGAAATCATAAGCCTTACTCATTTCAATAAGAGCGACGATCAGCGCCGTGTCAACGTCGGGCCTTATCGGCATTATGTGCCGGCCGCCGGTAATTTTTTCCGAAATTATTTTTTGCAGTTCTTCGGTGTTTACCAGGTTGCCGTTATAAGATAGAGCGAAAGTTTTTCCCTGAAAAATTCCGGTCATTGGCTGGCAAGCCCGCAAACATTCTTCGGACCCGGCAAAAGACCGCGGATTTAAGCCGGAGGTGGAGTAGCGATTATGAGCAACTCCGGCAAAACCTCCGAAATTATCCAGATCAACTCCCATGAATACCCTGTCTATGGTTCCGAGGCCTTCTGTTTTTTGCGAAAATCCCTCGCCTTTGTCAACAAACATCCCGGCCGATTCTTTCCCTCGGTGTTGGAGATTATAAAGCATGGCGTAAAGATACTTGCCGAGGTTATGCCTGTTTTTTGCCAAAACCGCGCCAGCCACCCCGCACATAAAGCCCCCGCTTATAAAGGTTCGCTGTCTATACCCTATTTGCTCTCCCGATTTTTTTCAAGAGCAAAAATCCGCACCCTAAATCCGCGGTAAAAAAACCATTAACACATTTCTTGCGATCGCAAGAAATGTGTTAAACCGCTTTTTCTTTTTTTAGAAGTTTTAATTTTTGTTTTACTCCGCGGTTGTAACCGCCCGTAGTGCCGTCTGATTTAATAACGCGGTGGCAGGGTATTTTCAGATCAAAATTCGTGCGTAAAATCGCCCCGACCGCCCGCGCGGCCTTTGAGTTACCCGCCTTTATCGCCACCTCTTTATAACTCAAAGTTTTCCCTTGCGGAATTTTTTTGACCACCTCAAAAACTTTTTCCCTAAAACTATTCATAAAAAACCTTCAATAAACTTTAAATATCCATTCGAATGGTAGTTTAAATGGATTTTTCTTGACTAGCCATTTTTTTATATCTCTAATTTCCGGCGGGGTTTTCATGGCTGATTTAACCATTATAATTTATTCTAGGTTCCTAATATAGCGAGGTAAAAATGAGACAGCTGCCACGCAAAGAAGTTCACTATGGAAAGGAAGTCTGGGTTAATCCCGTAACCGAAAAAATCCGCAAGCACGAATGCCTCTGCCTTCACTGCGACAGACTCAAGCCCGCCCAGCCGGATAATTGTAAAATAGCCCAAAACTTTTACCAAATTTGCGTTCAAGAAAATGTCGCTCTTGCCGTCACCCGCTGTCCGCTTTTTGTTCAAAAGTAACAAAACCACAAACCGACAAACAAGGAGGAAAACTAATGAAAGTCAAAGTCCATCTTTACGCCCAAGCGGAACCATTTGAAAGAGATAGTGTCCGCAATGCTTATCAAAAAGGTGATTTTTACTGCGTTATGATGAACGATGGTAAAACAGTTTACAAATTCCCCATCCAGCATATTTTCAGAGTAACCGAAGTTTCTGATTCCGAAGGTTATGGCCAATAGTTTTTAGTTCGAGCCGCTATTGCGGCTTTTTTCTTTTTAACAGCGTTCTTTATTCTCTTATTCGCCCTTCGACCTCGCTCAGGATAAACACGAATAAGGGGTATATAATACTTGTATTTTTGATTTACATCAGCCATTGCACCCGACCCACGGAGCCGTCGGTCAGACGCACCTTTACCCCGCGCGGATGATTTTCTTTGGAGGTCAAAAGCTCTTTTACAATTCCCTGCTTATAGTTATCCGTCCCGTAATTTTCTTTCTCAATAATCCAAACCGCGTCCCCCGGCTTTATTTCCGACCTCTTCGGCGGATTTTTGTTATCCATAAAATCTTTTACTTTTTGGTTTCTTTAGTAATTCTAGAAGTTTTGCGAGCGGCAAGGTGTTGATAATGTCCGATTTTTCAGCCCAGCCCCTTCGCGCTTGCCCGACGCCGTATTCCATATAATCCATATCGTGAAGCGAGTGGGCATCAGTATTTATCATGAAATGAACGCCGTATTTTTTCGCCTCGCGAATTAAAACATCATGCAAATCAAGCCGCCACGGGTGCGCGTTTATCTCAAGCATCGTACCAGTCCGCGACGCTTCCTTAAAAATCCGCTCAAAGTCAAGTTTAATCGGCTCGCGCCTCATTGGAATACGCGTTGTCGGGTGAAAAATAATATCTATATGCGGATTTTGCATGGCTTTAATCATTCGCTCGGTTTGTTCCTGTTCCGAAAGATTAAACGCCGAATGAATCGCCCCTCCCGCAAAATCAAGACGCGCCAAAACTTCGTCTGAAATATCAAGCGAGCCGTCTTTTAAAATATTTACCTCCGCCCCGCTTAAAATCCTGATGCCCGATATTTTTTTATTAAGTTTTTCTATATACGCGATCTGACGCAAAAGTTTTTTGTCGTCAGCACCTCCGGTCATCGCAAGCGATTTGGTGTGGTCGGTTATCACTATATATTCGTAACCAAGCTCTTTGCCCTTCTTTGCCATCTCTTCAATTGAATTTGAGCCGTCCGACCAGTCGGTCTGAATCTGCAAATCGCCTTTTATGTCTTTCAGCTCGACGAGTTTAGGCAGTTTATGTTCGTGAGCGGTTTCAATTTCTCCGCTTGCCGTTCTTAATTCCGGCGGCATCCAGTCAATTCCCAATTTCCTGTAAATTTTTTCTTCGTCCCTGCCTTCAATAAGTTTTTTTCCTCGGAATAGTCCGTACTCGTTTAATTTGTATTTTTTCTTAATCGCTATTTTACGAAGCGCGACATTATGACTTTTGTCTCCGCTAAAATACTGCAAAGCCGCGCCGAATGACTTGTGGGGCAAAACGCGGAGATCCGCGTCAATGCCTTGGCGCAAGCGGACCATTGACTTCGTAATACCCTTCGCGTAAACATGGCTGACTTCCGGCATTTTCACAAATTTTTCCGAAATCAGTTTCGGTTTTGAAGAAATCGCCAAAAAATCCAAATCTCCCACCGATTCCTGCCAGCGCCTCAGAGAGCCGGCGGGCTCCACTCGCTCTACGCCCGAAACTTTTTTAAGTTCTGATATAATTTTTCTCGCCAAAGGCATCGCGTCTCCTATATTCATCCGGCCTGATGACTTTTTCTGGAACTCTACGCCTTTTATAATTTTTTGTTCTAGTTTTTCGCCGAATCTAGGCAAATCTCTCAACTTGCCGGTCTTGGCCGCTTTCTCCAGGTCCTTAATATTTTTAACCTTAAGTTTTTTATATAAAGTTTTTATTATTTTCGGCCCGACGCCCTCAATAGCCGTAAGTCCGGACACATCAACTGGCATTTCTTTTTTGAGCCGGTCATAATCTTTGATTTTTCCTGTTTTTATAAATTCTTCTATGCGCTCGGCAATTCCTTTGCCAACTCCAGGAATTTCCTCAAGCGCCTTTATGCCCCCCTTTTTATAAATCTCACTTATATTCTCATCCAGCGCTTCAAGCGAATGGGCCGCTTTCTCAAAAGCGCGGGGTTTAAACGGCACTTCTTTCATCTCAAGAAGTTCGGCCATCTCAAAAAGTATTTTCGCGAGCTCTTGATTCATTAAATAATTATAGCAAAATACTGCCGCAAAATTCATTTTTTCCGAACTTACAAGACCCTCAAAGCGCCGCAAAATTGTTTTCTTATGACGGTGCTTCAAAACTTGAAAA
>JACOYG010000045.1 GCA_016181985.1 Candidatus Nealsoniibacteriota bacterium | reverse complement strand
TGGATTTTGATATTTGGATTTTGGATTTTTCTTATGTAGCCCATGCCCTCCATCATTTCTGGTTTCAGCATAACCGGCGGAACAACCGGAACAAAATTTTCTCTGGCTAATGTTTCCAAGGCTAATTGAACTAAAGCAAACTCGAGCATGGCGGCTCCTCCTTTGATGTATCCAAAGCGTGTGCCTGAAACCTTAGCCGCCCTTTGGGTATCAATAATGTCTAATTTCTCGCTAAGATCCACGTAATCTTTTATTTGAAAATTAAATTCCGGCTTTTTACCTTCCTCCCGAAGAACAATATTTTCCGTATCGTCTTTGCCGACAGGAACGGTATCTAATGGCAAATTAGGAATTTTACGCAATAAAGCTTGCAGTTCCTTATCGATACTTTCAAGCTCCGGCTCCAACTTTTTAATCTCCTCTTTTATCTCTTTGGCTTTTACAATATCATCTTTGCCCAGCTTATTCTGCTCCGACCTCATATTTTCTATTTTCTGCAAATAATCTCTTTTCTTCTCGTCCAATTCTAAAATCCGGTCAATATCAACCTTGGCCTGCTTTTTGGCAATACCTTCTTTAACTTTTTCCGGATTTTGCCGGATAAATTTGATGTCTAACATAAATATTTTTTAATAATTGACAGCGCTTTTTCTACGGCTTGTTTCCTATGGGCTATTTCAGCCTCCTCTTCCATGGTCAGTTCCCCTAAAACTTTCTTTATCGCGGGAAGATAAAATAACGTTCTGAAGGGATACCCGGGAATAATCTTGGCAATCGGTTTTTCCGCTATTACTCCGCGAAGAATCCCGTCAAAAGTACTAATACTTCCATCAATGGCCAAAGCTATTACCACCCTTAACTGAGCGCCTCTTTTTTCCATAGGCACGCCTTTTAATTTTTCAAGAGTCATACCAATAAGCTCTTCATCCGACGCTTCGTAACCGGGCCAACGCCTAGATTTAATGCCCGGCTCGCCGTTTAAGTAGTCTATCTCCAAGCCGCTATCTTCGGCAATAGCCGGAAGATTGGTTAACTTTGAATAAAATTCCACTTTCTTTACGGCATTTTCTTTGAAAGTCTTGCCATTTTCTTCTACACTGCCTTTAATATTTAAATCCTTAAGCGTCAGCAATTCTATCGGCAGATCTTTTAAGATAACACGATATTCCAAGACCTTGCCCAGATTCGTTGTGGCGATCAATAATTTATTCATTATATTTGAAAAGGCATGAGCAATACTGGATTTTCCGAGTCGCGTAGGGCCCCGCCAAGGCGGGGTAAAGCGCGAGGAAAAGACAGTGTTGCGAATGCTTATTTCGGCTTCATTAACGGGAAAATTTGGCATTCCCTGACCGGTTTATCCATCAAAAAGCTGAACAATCGTTCACTGAACCCGTGACCCGAAGCCGGAGGCATGCCGTATTCCAGCGCTTCAACAAAATCATAATCAGCCATATGGGCTTCTTTATCGCCCGCGTTTCTTAACGCTTGTTGTTTTTCAAAATTATTTCTTTGATCGATCGGGTCGTTTAATTCGCTGTATCCTTGGCCAACCTCGGAGCCTGCGATAATAAAATGGAACCTTTCGGTTATGGCTGAATTATCTTTTAATGATTTTGATAAAGGCGAAACGATTTTCGGTTCGTTAATCAAAATCGCGGGCCCACCGATTTTCTTCCTGCAATATTTCCACAAAGAGTCAATTAATCTTTCTTTATTCCTGCCGTCAAATTCAACATTTAATTCCTTAAGTTTTTTTACCATGCCGTCTTCGCCGTCTTTCCAAATATCTATGCCGGTTTGTTTTTGAATCTCTTGCGCGTAGTCGATTAACGGCCAATTTCCATCCAAATCAATATCAAAACCTCTGATTTTAAATTTTAAAGTCCCGAATGTCTTTTTTGCCGCGAAACGGTAGCATTCCTGCAGGAATCTATACATATCTTCATAGTTTGAATAAGCCCAGTACGCTTCGCATTGGGTATAATCCTGAAGGTGCTCTGAAGACATGCCTTCATTTCTGAATATTCTTCCGATTTCAAATGTTTTTTCAAAGCCAGCCACCATCAATCTTTTCTGCCAAAGCTCTCCGGCGGAAATCCTTAAATAAATATCTATATCTAAGGCGTCGTGATGAGTGATAAAAGGGTTGGCATCGGCCCCGCCGGTGGTGTTTTCCAAAACAGGGGTCTCAACTTCCATAAAGCCGTTTTTTAAATGGAATTCCCTTACCGCGTTCCAAAATATGCCCTTCTTTTTTATCATCTCCCTCACCTCTTCATTCATTAAAATATCCAGATACCTTTTCCTGAATCTTTCTTCTTCGTCTTGAAGCCCGTGCCATTTTTCAGGCAGAGGCAAAAGAGATTTCGCTAAAATCGCAAAACTTGCAGCTTCAATTGTTTTTTCGCCTCTTTTGGTCTCAAATAATGTCCCTGAAATTTCAATGAAATCTCCAATGTCAAAATTATCCAAAAAGAACTTATATTGCTCCCCGAGCTCGTCTTGTTTTAAAAGCGATTGGATTTTGCCCGTGCCGTCCTCAAAATTCAAAAAAACCAAAGCGCCTTGTCCGCGGATTGAGCGGATTCTACCGGCTAAAATAACCTTCTTTTTTGCCTTTGAAAACTTGGCGAAGTTGCTTAAGGCTTCTTCGATAGTATGAGTTCTTTTAGTTTTCGCAGGATACGGATTGATTCCGGCCTGCTTGATTCGCTCAAGTTTTTCCAGCCTAATTTTTTTGATATCTAAAATCGCCATTATTCTATTCTATATAAAATGGCTATCTCCCGCAATATTGACAAATAATATATAGTATGCTATCATTAAATTACAAAAATCGAGAAGGAGGATCCATTGAAAGTTTTAATATTTTTCGGGCTGTTTGTTATCCTATTTTTCGGATTTTCGGCAATATCGGCATGTGCTGGCAATCTTGTCGACGAAGATATCGCTGTAAAAGCCCTTAAAACACAGGGTTTCAGCGATATAATGATAACCGATAAAGATAGCTGGTTCGTCAGTTTTAAGGGGGGTGGGAGAGAAGATGCGGTGATATTTACCGCTTTGGCGACGAACCCGGCGGGAAAAAAAGTTGAGGTGTTCGTTTTCGCTGGTTGGCCATGGAAGGGGGCAACTATAAGGAGTAGATAATAACGTACAATAAAGCAAAGGCACCATCTAACGTGGTGCCTTTACGTTTTCTCTGAGATTTCCTTACTCGATTTTTTTATATTAAATTGCCTTAAGAGTTTTACATTATTGTATTAACAATATCGTTAACGTGGCGATAGCTATCTTAGCGATATTATAATTTAAGAAAGATTAAAAATCTTTTTAAGTTCTGCTTCTTTTTCTATCTTCTCGGCGACAATCATTTGAATATCATTTTTATCCAGACCAAAAAAATCCCTTAAAAGCGCTATCTCGTCTTGGCACGAAAAAGGATGAATCCAAACGCTCTTTTGCATAACTATAAATCCCAGTTCTTTCAATTTTCCGCGGAAAGCCTCTCGCATGGTTTTTTTTAATTCACTTATGTCAAAAATAACAAGCCGCCATTTGCCGTCCCATCTCTTTGGTTCTTTGATTGATAGGCTATTTATTTGGTAAATACCGGCTTTCTTTTTGCCTTCTTGAGTGAGATTAATACAAATTTGACTGCCGCGTCTTTGTATTTCAATTAGTCCATCTCGTCTTAAACGCGAAAAAGTATTGGCAACTCTTTGTTTCGGATATTTTTTAAGATATTTATGAGATCTTAATATATTCGTAAGAAAATAAGGAGAGGTTGCGGCAAGTGCTACGGCGCCGGAGATTAGAACAACATTAAAAATATCTTTGACTATTTCCGATTTTGGCTTTCTAAAATAGTATTTATATTTACTCATATATCATTCTATTATATTTATATTATACAACAAATACCGCTAACATAGCGATAGCTACGTTAGCGGTATTAATTAAATGTACCGCACTATACTCGAAAGATAGTGAAAAGGGGCTACAATTCCCCCCCCCATAATCTACCTACTCTATCTTGAGAATTTTGTATTGGGCGATGCCTTTTGGGGTTTGGACTTCGACGATCGTACCTTTTGGCTGATTGAAAAAGGCCTGGCCCAGAGGTGAATTAATAGAAATTTTTCCGGCGACGGGATCGGCTTCTTCTACGCCAACTATTTTAAATTCTTCCTTTTTCGATCCCGAGCTTACCAAAACAGTAGAACCAACTTGGGCATACATTTTGTTGTCTTTTTTTTCGGAAACAACGGTAGCGTTGCGGATCAATTCTTCCAACTCTAAAATACGGCCTTCGACAAAGGCTTGTTCTTCTTTTGTTTCATGGTATTCGGCGTTTTCTGTTAAGTCGCCAAAAGCCAAACATTTTTCCAAACGTTCGGCAATCTCTTGGCGCTGAGCGCCTTTAAGAGTTTCCAATTCCTTCTTTAATTTTTCTAGACCCTCGCGGGTAAGATAATTTTCCATATTATTTTGGGTATTAAACCAATAATAATCTACCTGCTGTTATTGTCAAGCGCAGATTTATCCACATCTAACGAGGAGAAGAAAAATACCAATCTAAAATTTCCTTAGCCGCCGGCAGAACAGCCACCTGATCGCCTTTAACTTTCTCCACCAAAATAGTCAAAATGATTTCGGGATCATCGTACGGGGCAAAAACAGTCACCCAATTATGTCGGAAACCCGCGCCAATTTCGGCCGTGCCAGTTTTTGCGGCGACAGCTATGGGAAGCGAATTCAGAATAAC
>JACOYG010000044.1 GCA_016181985.1 Candidatus Nealsoniibacteriota bacterium | reverse complement strand
TATCAAAACGACTATCGGATATGATAATAAATTAGACGGGCCTTCCGCTCTGTATTCCTGATTTTTTTCTTTTCCGCCGAAGTCTTCAGTCGTAACAAGATCGCCTTTTTGTAAAAACCAGCCGGAGATATCCTGGGCCACCTCCAAATATCCACCCGGATTATTTCTTAAGTCAAGGATTATTTTTTTAGACGGGCTGTTTAAAATTTCCATCGCAGCTTTATTGAACGAAGGACGCGCCGTTTCTGAAAATTGGTAAAGCTTAATATAGGCGATTCCCCCGTCTTTTTTCTCCCATTTTAAAGACGGAACCTCAATGACATCTCTGGTTATTTTAAAATCTTTTACGTTATCCCAACCGTCCCTGAAAATTGTTAAACTGACATCCGTTCCTCTCTGGCCGCGGATTAATTTTACGGCCTCGTCCGCAGCCATTTCGCCGGAATCCTGCCCGTTAATTTTTACAATTTTATCCCCCGCCCTTAAACCGGCTTTTTCCGCCGGTGTTCCCTCGATGGGCGCGATAACCGTCAATACGCTATTCTTGACGCCGATTTCCATTCCTACTCCGGAAAATTCTCCCGAAACATCTTCTTTGAATATCTTGCTGTCTTCGGGAGGAAAAAATACGGTGTAGTCGTCTTTTAAAGAATCGGTCATGCCGCCTATCGCTCCGTAAAGCATTTTTTTGTAATCAATTTTTGAATGGTCAACATATTTTTCTTCCAATTTTGTCCATGCCTGCCAAAAAAGAGAAAAATCCAAGTTTCCCGGCTTACCCAGGTCTTCGTTGGCAATTCCTTGAGGAGCTGTAATCGGAACCTGATTTTTCCCGAAATAAAAACCGAAGCCGAAAGCGGCAAAAACAATTGCAACAAAAAAAATTAACAGAGGCGCTTTTCTCATTTGATTATTGTATCAAGCAATAATTGTCATGTCAAAATAAAAACCCGCTATAGCGGGGTAAGACCCTCCTCCGCCCTTTCGGACTTCGGCGGGCGAGGCAGAAGGAAATGAATGTCGTAGAGTACTTATGCATTTGAGCCCATTTCTTTTTTCTACCAAGCTTGGGATTTATTCCTAATTGCGTCCTTCGAATAATCTCAGGATGGTGCAATAAGAAGAAAAATAAAATGAGAGATCTCTATTGTACATCGACACTCACTCCCTTCTGCCTTGCTCGCCGTAGCTTTATGCGAAGGCGAGCCGTCTATACAATTATTATTTTAATTTTATCAAAAAACTTCGTCAATACCATAAAAAGACGGTTATCCACAATTGATATTGCAAAAATATTATTTTATGGTATAATCATAATACGAAACGCACCTTGAGAAACAGAAAGGAGCAAATAACATGGGGATCACCGCGCTTGAAAGAAATTGTCGATTCATGGAAGAGGTTTGCAGAACGCCGCAACCGGAATGGTTTTCAAGCAACGAAATTATTATAGATCATCCGGCTTTTTTTCTAAGAAAATTTAGTTCCGGCGGAAAAATTGCTTTTATTATCACCCCGCAGGCTGGACATAGCGGAATAATCAGCGACTTTGGGGAAGGGCAAAGCCTTGTCCGGACATTGATTGGGTTGGGTTTCAGCGTGTACGTAATGGATTGGAAGTCCTGCACGCCCACTAGAAAAAACGAAGGCATAGAAGACCTGGTAAAACAGGTTCTTATTGCCTCAGATGAATTCAAGCAAAAGTTTACTTTGATCGGGCTTTGCCAGGGCGGCTGGCTTTCCGCCGCTTTTACCAGTTTATTTCCGGAAAAAATTGATCACCTGATAGTAGCCGGCGCGCCGATTAATGCGAAAATCGGCGGAGGTTATTTGCAGGAGTTAGTCGAGAGTTGTCCGCAAATATATTTTGAATACTTAGTAACGATGGGCGGTGGACTAATGAGGGGCGAACTCATGCTTACCGGCTGGAAAATGATGAATTTTGCCGACCGTGTCCAGGACTATACCGACCTATGGTGCGCCGTAGGAACGGAGAAGTTCGATAAAATACACCACTTCCGAAATTGGTACGAATGTTCGTATCACTTGGCCGGAAGATACTACCTCGAGGCGGTGGATATGATATTCCGCCGTAACGATCTCTGGGAAGGCCGAATGAAACTGCTGGGGAGAAAGGTTGATCTTAGAAATATCTCTTGCTCTATTACGTCCATAGCGGGAGAGAAAGATGATATCACCTTAATTCCTCAAGCGCTCGCGCTTCCGGGCAAGCATATTGTAATTCCGGAGGTGGGCCACATAGGAATATTCATGGGACGAAAGTCTCAAGAATATTGGAAGCAGATATTTGCGACAAGTTAATAATAAGGCGGCCCTCAAAAGCCGCCTTTGACATGACAAGACGAATGAAATCTGGTATAGTGGATTAAAGAGTAAAGGTCGCTAATATAATAATTTAAAAACGCTATGGCAAAATCTAATTCTGCGTTCATGAAGCCGATGAAGATCAGCGAAGATTTAGCTGCTGTCGTCGGCAAGGGGCCAATGCCCAGATCAGAGGTTGTAAAAAAACTCTGGGTATATATCAAAAAAAATGACCTTCAGGACAAAAAGAACAGGCGGAACATCAATGCCGACGCAAACTTGAAAAAAGTTTTCGGAGGAAAAACGGTTGTCTCCATGTTCGAGATGACCAAGCTTGTTTCCAAGCATCTCTCATAAGCAGGTCATTCGCGAATGACTTAACTTAAAACGACCCGGCGTTCTCAGCGCATAGGGTCGTTTTAGTTATCAAAAAAAACAGCTATTTTTTCTTTAGCTTTCCCCTGTTTCTTTTTCTTAATTTCCTATTAAGCCTTTTTCTATTTTGCCATCCTATTCCCATTTCTTTAATTTGATTTTTATAGAAGATTGCGACCTTTCTATGTTTCTTTAATATACCATATTTTTTTCTTCTCGAGAAGCTCGTTTAGCGCTGATTTCATCCAAAAATACTTTTCTGATACGGATATTTTTAGGAGTAATCTCCACCAGTTCGTCATCGCCGATATAGGACAAGGCGTCTTCCAGTCCCATGGTTTTGGGCTCGTCAAAATGCTCGGTATTGCCTTCGCCGCGCGAACGCATATTGGAAAGATGTTTTTCTTTGCAAACATTTACTCTGATATCTTCTATTCTTGAATTTTGGCCGACTACCTGGCCTTCGTAAACTTCGACGCCGGGTTTTAAAAACATAACTCCCCTGTCTTGAACATTTCTTAATCCATACATAAGAGTCGTGCCTGTTTCGCAGGCAACCAAAGAACCCTGATTTCTTTCCTTCCAGTTTCCCGGGTCGGTTTGATATTGATAAAAATTAGTATTAATGATGCCCAGCCCTTTTGTATCGGTTATAAATTCGCTGCGGTATCCGAAAAGGCCCCTGGTTGGAATAATAAATTCCAAGAAAACCGTACCATCAATATTTTTCATATCAACCAACTCGCCCTTCCGCGCATTTAATTTTTGGATAACGGAACCGTGAAATTGCTCCGGCGCTTCAACGTAAACTCTTTCAAACGGCACCATTTTTTGTCCGTTGATTTCTTTGACAATCACCTGTGATCTGGAAACCTGCAATTCATAACCCTCGCGGCGCATTCTTTCGATAAGAATGGCTAAGTGCAATTCTCCTCTTCCTGAAACTATCCAGCTGACGCTCGTTAAATCTTTGATATTCAAAGCCACGTCCGTCTCTAATTCTTTATATAATCTAGCTTTTAATTGGCGCGAAGTTGAAAACTGTCCTTCTTTGCCGGCAAACGGAGAATTGTTGACCATAAACGTCATTTTGACGGTCGGTTCTTCCGTATTGATTAAAGGCAGAGCTTTTGAGTCTATGGGGTCGGCAATGGTTTCTCCGACGGTAACGTCCGGTATGCCGGCCAAAGCCGCAATATCTCCGGCTGAAATTTCAGCCACCTCAACTTTGTTCAAGCCCAAGAACGTTCTTAAAGAAATCAAACGATGTTTTTTTACTTCACCTTGCCTGTTGATGTAGGACACCTCTTGTCCCGATTTGATAACGCCGTTATGAACGCGGCCAATGCAAATTCTTCCCTTAAAATCATCTCCGGAAATGGAAGTAACGAGCATCTGCAGAGGTTTCTGCGGATCGCCCAGGGGCGACGGAATATGCTTGATAATTGCGTCAAAAAGAGGAGCAATGTCGGTCATTTTGCTTAAATCGGGCTCCAATCCCGCTTTGCCGTCCCTGCCGGAGGCATAAATAATCGGAAAATTCAAAGCGTTGTCATCCGCGCCTAATTTTATGAATAAATCGAACGTTTCATTTAAAGCAAAATCAACTCTGGCGCCCGCCTTGTCTATTTTATTGATTACCACGATAATTTTAAGGCCCATTTCCAGCGCTTTCTTTAAAACAAATTTGGTTTGAGGCATGGGGCCTTCTTTGGCGTCAATCAATAACAAGCAGCCGTCGGCCATATTTAAAACTCTTTCCACCTCTCCGCCAAAGTCCGCATGGCCGGGAGTATCAATGATATTTACCTTAACGCCATTGTAAAAAATAGACGCATTCTTGGAAAAAATAGTAATGCCTCTTTCTCTCTCCAACTCATTGCTGTCCATAATACAGACTTGATCAGCTATGTCTTTGCCCAGGTCGCTTTTTGACTGACGCAAAAGAGCGTCCACCAATGTGGTTTTTCCGTGATCGACATGAGCGATAATAGCGATGTTTCTGATGTTGATTTCTTTCATAAGCAAAATAAAATGTCGCGCAAAGTCTCGCGACATTACCTCCCATGATACCCCAGATAAGTATTTTTGTCAATAAGATGCGCTGGTTCATATGATATCCTCCACTTAGGCCCTTGAAAAACTATGAAAGGAAAGTATGGTGGGAGACATATGACAATATATGGCTCCGTCCTGCCCG
>JACOYG010000036.1 GCA_016181985.1 Candidatus Nealsoniibacteriota bacterium | reverse complement strand
TTGAGGTTCGACCTCCTCGGGAGGTCGAACCTCCTAATATCCGGCTTTGGCGCCGCCGCGTTTTTCTTAGCCATAGTGTTGGTATCCAGGGGAAGATGGATGGGCGTAGGGGATATTAAACTGGCTTTTTTAATGGGATTAGTCCTGGGATACCCGAATATTTTAGCCGCTTTGTTTTTGGCCTTTCTGATCGGTGCTATAATGGGAGTAGGATTGATAATTTTTGGCAAAAAAACGATGAAATCGGAAGTTCCCTTCGGTCCATTCCTGATTGGGGGAACCTTTGCCGCTTTGTTTTGGGGCGAAAAAATAATAAGTTGGTATGTCCAAAGCTTTCACATTAATTGAACTGCTGGCCGTTACGGCCATCATAGCCATACTGTCTGCTATTGTTCTGCCTAATTACAAGGGAGGCGATAAACAGTTGGCCCTTCAAAGATCGGCTTCCAAGCTCACTCAAGATTTAAGAAGGGCGCAGGAAATGGCCATGTCCGCCCGGGAAGTTTCCGGAGCTGTTCCTTACGGTTTCGGCATTCATTTTGATAATTTTTATTCCGATTATTATATTCTTTTTGCCGATTTAAATAATAACCACCATCAGGATGCCGCGGATCAGGATTTGGAAACCATTAACTTGGAATCAAATGTAAAAATATCAAATTTGTCTCCGGCCAGCGCTTTCAGTGTTGTTTTTGCGCCGCCGGATCCCGTTACTTGGATTAACGACGCGTCTTCGGGAGTCGATGCGCAGATTACCTTGAGTATTAACGGTTTAACGGATAATAAAGTTATTTTTGTAAACAATGCCGGTCTTGTTTCAATACAATAAAAAGGGCTTCACCTTGATTGAAGCCGTGCTGTCGACTTTTATCCTCTCGGTCGGTGTACTGGCGATTTTCGGCGTGATTCAAATGATCGTCAGTTTCACTTCCGGAATTTCTTCCCGATTACAGGCAACATATTTGGCTCAAGAGGGAATAGAAAATATCAGAAATATCAGAGATTCCAATTGGCTAGTTCAGCGGGATAACCCGGCTTTGGCATGGGATCAAGGCATTTCTACCACCGATTGGGTAACGATTGATAAGTTTCAAAGAAAAATAATAATTTCAAAGCCGCAGTCCGATAAACTGGAGGTTTCCGTTCAGGTTAATTGGCCCGGGCCCGGCGGAAGTTCCGCTCAGCTTTCAGCCGATACCGAATTATATGACTGGAGATAAATCGCAAAAATCCGAAGCGCGAAATCCGAAATCCTAAACAATATTAAATGACCAAAATCAAAAATCTAAAACACGTTTTGAATTTAAGTATTAGAATTTTGAATTTGTTTCGAATTTCGAATTTAGAATTTAGAATTTCGAGGGG
The DNA here is from genome assembly GCA_016181985.1 of Candidatus Nealsoniibacteriota bacterium. Lineage (GTDB taxonomy): Bacteria > Patescibacteriota > Minisyncoccia > Minisyncoccales > MHMH01 > JACPGX01. Next base: position 3,555 of record JACOYG010000036.1, on the reverse strand, counting down.
GTTCACCCTAATCGAACTGATGGTATCTGTCGCGATTTTTTCTTTTGTGGTTACTTCGGTTTCCGGTATTTTTGCCACCAGCATAAAATTGCAGAGAAGAAGCGTCGCCTATCAGCAATTGCTGGATCAAACTTCTTATCTAGCGGAATATATGTCCAAAGCCGTGAGGATGGCCAAAAAAGATATAAGCGGAGCATGCACCGGCGCGGCTAAGTTGAATTACAGTTTTTCCGGGCAATGCTTGAAATTTCTCAATTACAAAGACCAATGCCAGCAATTTTGCCTTGATAGCGCAAGAATGAAAGACCAAAATGGCGACTATCTTACATCCGGCGATTTAAGCATTTTATCTTTCAGCGTCGATCTTTCGGGCCAGACCCAGGATGATAATATTCAGCCAAAAACCGCAATCTCTCTTGATGTCCAAGGGAAGGAAAATTTAAGATTAAAAATTCAAACGGCTGTTTCCCAAAGAAACCTAGATGTTAGGCGATAAATTCTAAGCACGAAATCCGAAATCCTAAACAATATCAAATGACCAAAATCAAAAATCTAAAACACGTTTTGAACTTAAGTATTAGAATTTTGAATTTGTTTCGAATTTCGAATTTCGAATTTAGAATTTCATCGCAGAGAGGGATATCCCTGTATTTGTCGGTGATAATAATGACCGTATTATTATCGCTTACTTTGGGAATTTCCACTATTTTTCTCGGTCAAGTTGAAGTAACGAGGAATCTTGGCTATTCGGTGATCGCTTTTTATGCGGCTGACGCCGGAATCGAAAGAGTTTTAATGACAAGAAATTCGCCGGTTAATATTGCGCCGATATCCTTGTCCAACGGAGCCGTTTATGAGGTTTTTGTAAGGTCTGCCGGAGTCGGCGGATGCGCGGCGGCCAATTATTGCATAAAATCACTGGGCTCGTATAAAGAAACCAACAGAGCCATAGAGATAAGCTACTAATATTATTGATTTACGAAATCCTCTCAAATTTGAGTGGATTTCGTAAATCTTTAATCGTTATGACTAAATTAGAAGCCAAGCAAAGAATAGAAAAGCTCAAAAATATTATAAACCACTACAGGTACCTGTATCACGTTTTGGACAGGCAGGAGATTTCCGATGCGGCTTTGGATTCCCTGAAACATGAGCTCTATTCGCTGGAACAGCAGTATCCGGAATTTATTGCTCCGGATTCTCCTACTCAAAGAGTGGCGGGCAAGCCCTTAGATGGCTTTAAGAAGGTTGAGCGCGATATTCCCATGCTTTCCATGGAAGATGTTTTTTCCGAAAAAGAACTTCGCAATTGGGAGGATTATTTGAAAAGATTGGCCCCGAATCAAACCTTTGAGTATTTCTGCGAGCAAAAAATCGACGGCTTCTCCGTTTCTTTGATTTATAAGGACGGAATTTTATCCGTAGGTTCCACCAGAGGTTCGGGCAAGGTAGGTGAAGACGTAACGCAGAACTTAAAGACGATTGAAAGCATCCCGCTCAAATTATTAAATCCTAAATCCGAAATCCTAAATCCGAAACAAATCCCAAATCAAAAATTAAAAATTCCAAACGGTTTCGAATTTCGAATTTCGAATTTCGAATTTCCTCCAGCGAAGCTGGAGGTAAGGGGTGAGGTCTATATGGATAAAAGCGATTTTGAAAAATTCAAAGCCGCTTATTCCAACCCCAGAAATTTGGCGGCTGGCTCCATCAGGCAGCTGGATCCTAAAATAGCCTCTTCCCGCCGGCTAAAGTTTATGGCCTGGGATTTGATAACCGATTTTGGTCAAAAAAATCATTCCGAAGGGCATCAAATTTTAAAAGATCTCGGGTTTAAAGCCGGAGAAGGCATAATCTGCAAAGATATTTCAGAAATAGTTGATTATTGGCAGGGAATTGCCAAAAAAAGGGAGAATCTTCCTTATCAGATCGACGGAGTGGTTGTTTCAATAAACCAAAATGTTCTTTTCGAAAAATTCGGGGTGGTTGGCAAGAGCCCCCGCGCCATCCGCGCTTTTAAATTTTCTCCCGAGCAGGCCGCTACGCGGGTTTTAGATATTAAGGCGCAAGTAGGGAGAACCGGCACGCTAACTCCGGTAGCTGTTTTAGAGCCCGTAGAAGTCGGGGGAGTTACCGTTTCAAGGGCTACTTTGCACAATGAAGATGAAATAAAAAGATTAGGCGTAAAAATCGGCGATACCGTTATTGTCGGCAGAGCGGGCGATGTTATACCCGATATCATTAAAGTCTTGCCCGAACTTCGCACCGGCAAGGAAAGGGTTTTTAATATGCCCAAGGAATGTCCGGTTTGCGGGTCAAAAGTCATAAGACCCGAAGGAGAAGTGAGGCGCGTTTGCGCAAATCCGAAATGTTCGGCGGTTCAGCGGGAAAATTTTTATCACTTTGTTTCGAGATCCGCTTTTAATATTTTAGGTTTGGGGCCAAAAATCATCAATAAGCTTATCGATGAAGGATTGGTTTTTAACCAGGCGGATATCTTTAAATTGAAATACGAAGATATTCTGGAGTTGGAGAGATTTGCGGAAAAATCAGCTAAAAATGTCATTGAATCGATTCAAGAAAGCAAAAAGATATCTTTGAGCAGATTTATCTACGCTCTGGGCATTTTGCACGTCGGGGAAGAGACCGCCTTTAGCTTGGCTCAATACTTCTCCGCCCAAGGCGGACCAGCCTCGGGCTGGGGAGTGTTTGATAAATTAAAGAAAGCATCAGAAAATGACTTAGAACAGATTCCCGATGTCGGCAAGGTGGTTGCAGAAAGTATTTATTCCTGGTTCCAATTAAAGGCAAATCAAAAATTGATCGACGGCCTGTTGAAATCCGGCATAAGAATCATGTCCCAGCCCCAGATAGGGAAGAGTCTGGCCGGCAAAATTTTCGTACTTACGGGTTCCATGGAGTCGCTTAGCCGTAATGAAGCTCATAAAAAAATCAGGATGCTCGGAGGGAAGCCGGCTTCTTCGGTTTCAAAAGAAACCGACTATTTGGTGGCAGGCAAAGATTCGGGATCAAAATTGGATAAAGCCAAGGAGCTTGGCGTAAAAATAATCGCAGAAAAGGAATTTTTGGAGATGATAAGGTAATCTTTCGACATGAATTAAAAATTAGGGCTGGCATTCCGGCTTTTTTTGTTCTAAAATGCGATTATAGCGAAAGCATGAAATCTCTGTTATCGCATTTCAAAAATATAGATTTTGTTTTGGCAGGCTCGGCCTTATTGCTCACGGCCATAGGATTGGCATCTTTATACAGCTCTTCCATGGGCAGGGGGGATTTTTCTAATTTTCAAAAGCAGATTATTTTTGCGAGTATCGGCGTTTTTTTAATGTTTTTATTCTCTTTATTCGACTACAGAATTTTTAAAAACGATGCTAATTTAATTTTGATTCTTTATATAATAAGCATTCTGGGCCTTATCGGTATTTTTTTCTTCGCTCCGGAGATTAGGGGAGTAAGGTCGTGGTATAAAATCGGTTCGGTTTCATTGGATCCGTCAGAATTCATTAAGCTGATTTTATTGTTTCTTTTGGCTAA
>JACOYG010000035.1 GCA_016181985.1 Candidatus Nealsoniibacteriota bacterium | reverse complement strand
TAATGCTCCCAAGAAATGGGACGGAAAGTGGCGTATTGTTATTTTTGATATTTCCCAGCCAAAATTATCAAAAAGAGAAGCGTTTAGGGGGAAGATTAAAGAATTAGGATTTTATCCTCTCCAAAAAAGCGTTTGGGTTCATCCGCACGAATGTAAGGGCGAGATCCAGGTTTTAAAAGATTTTTTTGGATTTAGCAATAAGGAAATTGGAGTAATCACCGCCGAGAAGATTGATGAAGATTTTTTCTTAAGAAAAATATTTAAATTGAATTAAATCAGGCAACGTTAATTATTTATGAATAATTACGCGGAACCATCGCTATGGCAATGGTTTCACGTATGTAAGTTTTATTTTAATGAATAAATGGTTCATCTACGAATTAAGCATCAACACGGACTATGTCCATACGATGCTCCAACTTCCACCGGCTGTCACCATAGCTAAAGCTGTGATGTATCTGAAGGGTGGGTTCTCCAAGATAATCAGGCAGGAGTTCCCAGAATTGAGAAAATTTTTCTGGGGAGACAACCTTTGGCAAGATGGATACTCCGCTGAAACAATAGGCCGAATAGATGAACAGATGATGAGAGAATACATAAAACGCCGATGGGAACGAGAGTAAGACTCAAGCCCCGCCCTTTAGGGCGCTAGGGGGAGCTTGACACTTATTTGACGGTGCGCTTTACTTAATTATTCTTGCGGACGACAAAAAGGGCGTCGGAGAAAAAATGAGGTTCGTATGTTATATGAGGTTGTTGGAAGAACCGTGTTTGGTAAATTGAAAGGTATTAAAGAAGAAGATAGGGTAGCCATGCTTACGCCTCTTACTGAAAAAGGGACCAAGTGGCGATATCCTAAGTGGTATGTTCTTTTCATAAAAGGAGATCAATCCGTCAAGAAAACCCTGGATAGGGTTGCCGGGAAATACTTGATGTTTCTTTCGGACAACAATATACATCATATTCATCGTGGGAGTGGTATCGGCCGGGGAACCATAACCGCATGTTATGAACTTGGTTGGGTGAGGTGGGATTTTGGTCATGATTCTTGTGTTGATGGTTGTTACGGCGCCTTTAGTATAACGGAGGCAGGACAAACGATACTTAAAAAAAATAGTTTAGTTTGTAGCCAATGATAATTTAATTTTTAAGTGTGGCATTGGTCCAAAGTATTAACTGCTAATTGGAAAACTTAAACCGCTGAATAAATAATTTAGCGGTTTTCTTTTGACGAATAATAAGTCAAGCCAAAGCCAATAGCTGTTTAACTTGGCTCAAAACTAACCCCGGAATAGGCAAAGCCATCGCTCAATCATAGGTTCGAAAGCTGTCCTGCCAAGCGAGCCGGTCAGAGTTTATTATAACTCATCTTTCTTCAACCACATTTTTAACTAATTTGGTCGGCGTTTGTTTTAACGAGGATTTAATGTATAATGGATAAATAAGATGTATAAAAAGATTACGCTAAAAAACGGGTTGAGGATTATTACGGTGCCGCAAAAGAGTACGCAAGCGGTGACGGTTTTGGTTTTAGTGGGTACGGGCTCAAAATATGAAAAAAAAGAAATTTCCGGCATTTCTCATTTTTTGGAGCACATGTTTTTTAAGGGAACCAAAAATCGCCCCGACAAACTGGAGATTGCCGAAACTTTGGATAAAATCGGCGGAATTTACAATGCTTTCACCGGCGAGGATTATACCGGATACTTTGCCAAGGTGGCCGCTTCCCAACTTGAGGTGGCATTGGATTGGGTTTCCGATATATTTTTGAACAGCCTGCTTCCGGAAAAAGAAATCGAGAAGGAAAAAGGCGTGATAACCGAAGAAATCAACATGATTTATGACAACCCCATGGCTCACGTCGGAGTTCTATGGTCAAAGCTTTTATATGGAGACCAGCCCGCCGGCTGGGACATTGCCGGCACCAAAGAAAGCGTCAGTCAAATGACCAGGCAGAAGCTGTCAAATTACATGGCTAGTCAGTATGTTGCCGCCAATACGGTTGTTTGCGTTGCGGGGCAGATAAAAAGCGATATCGAAAGTAAGATTAAAAGTTATTTTGGCGGCGGTAAAGACGGTTCTTTTACCCCTAAAGCGAAAGTTATAGAAAGGCAGACTCAGCCAGAATGCCTTTTGCATTTTAAAGAAACAGACCAAGCTCATCTTTGCTTCGGGGCAAGAGCTTACAATCTTTTCCATCCCAAAAGATACGTCCAGGATATTTTAGGCGTGATTCTAGGAGGTATGATGAGTTCTCGCCTTTTTATGGAAGTCAGAGACAAGCTGGGATTGGCTTACTATATAAGAACCGAAGTCGATGCCAATCCCGATACCGGTTACTTGATTACCCAGGCCGGAGTAGATAATAAAAACGTGGAAAAAGCCGTCGCCATCATTGCAAAAGAATACAAAAGAATATCTCGGGAAAAAGTTTCTCCAAAAGAACTCAAGAAAGCCAAAGATTACACAAAGGGAAAAATGGCTTTGCTTTTGGAATCTTCTGACGCTATCGCCTCTTTTTACGGCATACAGGATATTTTAGAAAAAAACGTTTTAACGCCGGAAGAAATTTATGATAGAATTAATAAAGTTTCAGCTGCGGATATTCTAAAAGCCGCCAAAGATATTTTTAGATTAGAAAACTTGAATTTAGCTTTAGTAGGGCCGTTTAAGGATAATGAAACGTTTAAAAATATTATAAAAAAAAATGGCTGATCACGCAAAAACTTTAGATATTTCATGGGAAACTATTTTAAAAATTGCCGTCGCTGCGGGTTTCTTCTATGTTCTTTATCTGTTGAGAAATATTTTGATCTGGGTTATTTTTGCTTTGATTATTTCCGTTTTGTTCGACCCAGCCGTCAATTTTTTAAAAAAATTCATGCCCAGAATTTTGGCCGTAATTTTGATATACGTGTCCGTTTTCGGCATCATTGGAATGTCTATCTATCTGGTTGCTCCCTTGTTTGTTAAAGAAATCAATCAATTTTCTCAGGATTTCCCGACTTATTTTGAAAGAATTTCTCCGGTATTAAGCGGCTTAGGCATAGAAGCTTTTGACAGTTTCGAAAAATTTATCGGAACGATACAGAGCCAGCTTTCGGGAATTTCTTCGAATATATTCAGCGCAATCGGAGCTATTTTCGGAGGATTATTCTCTACGATTACCATTTTGACCATCTCTCTTTTCCTTTCCCTGGAAGAGAAGGGATTAGAAAAAGTGGTAGGGGCTCTCAGTCCCAAAAAATATGAAGCTGTAGTTTTGAGTCTTTTAGGAAAAAGCCAAAAGAAAGTCGCCGGCTGGTTCGGTTCCAAGATATTGTCATCCATATTTATCAGTTTGCTTACATTTTTAATTTGTTATGTTTTGAACATCCAGTACGCAATTTCCTTCGGATTATTCGCCGGAGTATTCAATCTTATTCCAATTATCGGTCCGGTTATCTCCGGAGCCATTATCGGCATAATCGTAGCCGCTAATTCTTGGCTGAAAGCCGCCTTTTTTATCGCCGCTTTTGTTTTAACTCAGCAAATCGAGGGTAATATTTTAACCCCGGTTTTGACTAAAAAATTCATCGGCCTGTCTCCCGCCTTAGTGATCATCGCCTTATTGGTTGGAGGAAAATTATGGGGATTCATGGGCGCATTTTTGGCTATTCCCATAGCGGGAATTCTCTTTGAATTTGTGAGGGATTTTTTAAAGAAGAAAAAAGAAGAGAAAGCCGTAGTTTTGTGACATATGGGGATTCTTTATATCGTCGCCACCCCGATTGGCAATCTTGAAGATATAACAAAACGCGCCCTCCGCATATTATCGGAGGTTGATTTAATTTTGTGCGAAGATACAAGGAATACGAAAGTACTGCTGGATCATTATCAAATTAAAACTCCGACTCTGAGCTATCATCAGCATTCAAAATTAAAAAAAATCAAGGAGATCGTCGATCTTTTAAAAGAGGGGAAAAATATAGCATTGGTTTCTGATGCCGGAACCCCGGGAATTTCTGATCCCGGCAATAAATTAGTATCGGAAGCGGTTAAGTTATTAAGCAATTCAGTGAAAGTGATGACGATTCCTGGTCCAAGCGCGGCAATCGCCGCAGCCAGTATTTCGGGATTTGCAATGGACAAATTTTTATTCCTGGGATTTCCTCCGGTAAAAAAGAAAAGAAGCAAGTTTTTTGAGGAAGCCGCTAGCTCAAAATATCCGGTAATTTTTTACGAATCGCCGTACCGTATTTTAAAATCTCTTAAAGAGCTTAGCTTGATCGATGGTTCCTTGGAGGTGGTAGCTTGCCGTGAATTAACTAAGAAATTTGAGACGATTTATCGGGGAACGGCGCAAGAGGTAGCCGAGAAATTAGAGAAAGAAGAAATTAGGGGAGAATTCGTGATTATCGTAAAAGGAAAATAGATATCAGCACTATCAGTATTTGGCTGGAAATTCCCCAAATAACGGGAATTTTTTTATTACCGTCAAGATCTCCAATATTATTCATGAAGTTATGCAATTTTTGATGCAGGGCAGCTAATTTGTTTTGCGGTAAAATTTTACTAAGCAAGGTTATGCCGTCCGGTACAATAGCGAAAAATGCGCCGGCAAAAATTATCGGGCTGTTGCCGGAAAACAATGAAATCAAAACAGCTCCGAAGCAGATGTCCAAAAAAATTTCAATAAAATGGCGATATGTTTTATTCCAGCGTCTTTCGCTGATATTTACAATAGAATAATCGTTATGCGGCAGAGAATCGCAAAGATAGTGGCTCAAAAGAGCCAATGGCAAAGCTAAAAAAGGATTTGATATTTTTGAGGCGACTGTTGCTCCTACGAGCATGTGGGTAGTTAAAATCATGGAAATTTAATAAAAACGTGATAGAATAAACTAATTGTATTTTATACTAAATCATGAAAAACAAGAAATTCTATATCACTACCAGCA
>JACOYG010000034.1 GCA_016181985.1 Candidatus Nealsoniibacteriota bacterium | reverse complement strand
TAATAAACATTGTCCGTTCTCACAAGAAAAGTTATTTCAACCCTAGAACCCTTGGGAGCTTTTATCGTAGATTCCGGGTAAAAGCCCAGATCATCAGCTTCTATTTTAAATTCTCGTTTGGCGACAAAAATTGCGGACTCAATCGGCTTAACGGTTCTGATCAAATTAGTCGGCTCTACTGGTTTTGCCGTCGTCGGCTGTGGAGCGGCAGTCGGAAGAATTGAGGGTTTTTCTTCGGATCTGATTTGTCTTATTTCTATGAAGCGAGAAAGTTTGGAGAGAAATTCTTTCACATGGCCTATGTGGAGTTTAGTGTTTACAGTATTTCCATTAGCAAAGGCTTCTTTGGCGTATCCCAAGTGAAGAACCGCATTATCTAAAAGTCCAAAAGCTTCTTTATTCAGTTCTCTCGTGAAGTTTCGTTCGTTTAGCAGTTTTTCGTAAGTGCGGATTTTTTCTTCCAATTCTTTCAAATGTTGGCTGAAGTCTTCGGTTTCCGGTTTTTCTTCCTCCAAAGACCTTAAGGCATTTCTCGCCGAAACTTCCGCAGATCTTGCCTGTCCGAAAGCTTCGCCGTATTTTTCTTCATTAAAAGCCGTTTTTGCTTTGGCAAGGTGATCCTTAGCTTCATTTAAAAGAACGGATACAGATGTGGAAACGTTCGCGGTCGTTGATTCGGAAATCTTTTTTTCCAATTCTTGTATTTTTTCTTCCGCATGGCCTATTTGTTCTCTCGTTTTTTCATTGATGTTCTTTTCCTTATCGATTGATGGCCGGAGTTCGTCTATTGTTCTTCCGATTGATTGGGAAAGATTTTTTGCCGATCTTTTTTGTATTTCTTCAATGATTATTGATTTGGCCGAGACATCGCCCGGCGCGCTGGTAATAGCGTCCTTAAAAGCTTTTTCCCCTTTTTTATCCAATAAATCCTGGATATCCTGTTCTGATTTTTTTGAAAAATCCTCCCTCAACCTTCCAAGAGATTCTTTTGTCGTGGCGGTTGTTTTGCCGCTTAGCCTGTCAATTATTTCCACCGAACGGACATTTTTTAAATCGCCGTCTTTTGCTTCAAGTAGGGCTTTCTCTACCCTGGAAGAGAATTTAGCCGGGTCATCTTTTTTAGATGCCTCTCCGATAACATTTTCAGAACCCGCCATGGCGCCGCTCACCGCTTTTGAAACGTTTTCTTTGTCTTTGAATTTTAAAGAAATCTCGTCAAATAATTTTTCGTGTTTTACGACTCGGTCGGTAAGATTGCTTAGCAGAGTGTCAACTTTCGGATTTTGCGATGTTTCTTTCAGATTTTCTAGTTTAGCGCGAAGTCTTTCCTGGCTTTTTTGATAATTTTCCAAAGCTTTTTGAATGGCCGCTGTTTTTTCCGGCTGGGTTTCGGTAATTTTTTTGACTTCGGCGGCTTTTTCATTGGTAATTTTTAACTCCAGCTCCGCTTTGGCAACAGGATTGAAGGTGAAAAATCCCTGCACGCCCCTGCCCATTTCTTTAAAGAAGTAAAATGGACTGGTGGGCAGAACTTTCGGATCGGAAACTCCCAAGTCGGATATGGTAATTGCCTGCTCGGGAGCGACTGCCGTTTCGGTTGCTTCTTGAGCATGAACGATGCCGGCGGCAGCGCTCATTAAAAACAGAATCGCTATTTTTTTGATCATATTTTTTATAAATTAATTATTATACTTTTATTATACCACAACAATATGATATAATAAAACAATACCAAACCAATATGCAACTTCCTCTTATCGAAAAAAAACAATTAGTCAAGGGCGTTTGGGAATTCAGCTTCGACCTTGGCGGCCGGAAATTTAATTTTAAAGCCGGCCAATACGTCAGGGTGGTTGTTCCCAATCTTATCAAGAAAGACACTAAGGGGCCGGGAAGGATTTTTTCCATCGCTTCTTCGCCCAATAATAAAAAGAAAATAACCATTGTTTTCAGGGTTTCGGAAAGCGGATACAAGCAGACATTGGCGCGGACAAAATTGGGAGAAAAACTTGAAATTGAGGGTCCTTGGGGCACGCTAAATTTGCCCAAGAAAAATAACAGCCCCTTAGTGTTCATTGCCGGAGGCACGGGTATTTCCCCGTTTTTAAGCATGATCCGCTTCGCGGCAGAAAAATCTTTAAAACAAAATATCATTCTTCTTTACGCGTCAAGAAGCGCCAAGGAAGCGCTATATCTTGATGATTTAAAGAAATTAGAAAAACAAAACCCAAGGTTTAAAATGAAGCCGGTTTTTGGCCCAATAAGCCGAAGCTTTATCAAGCAAAACATACCCGATCATGTTGCTAAAAAATCTTTTTTTTACGTAAGCGGACCGGTATCCATGATGGGCGACGTAATCGGTTTATTGCATGAACTGGGAGTCAACGAGGATCGCATTTATTTTGAAGAATGGAGCGAATATGCCTTCGCGAAAAATCCCAATCAGCTCATGGAAAGCACGCTGGATGCCCTGATTTTTACCGATCTTAACGGTTTTTTCAGATACGTGAATCCGGCTTGGCGAAAGATGGCGGGATGGAAAAGCAAAGAGGTTATCAACAAGGTTACTCCGCGCATCGTTAAGTCGGGAGCGCAGGATCTGGCATTTTACAAGAAATTATGGAACATGGCGCTGGCTGGCAAGATATTTAAATTTGAAGCCATTAATAAAAGCAAAAGCGGAAAATTGTACAGAGTTGAGGAAATTTCCGTACCTTTAAAGGCGCAAAGCGGCTCCATATACGGCCACTTTACCGTTCAGCGCGACATTACCAAAGAGCGCAAAACGGAAGAAGATTTGAAATTACTGACAAAAAATCTTGATCAAAAAGTGAAAGAGCAGACCGCGCTTATTATGAATGAAAAATCGAGAAGCGACGCGATATTGCAGAGCATGAGAGAGGGCTTGGCGGTTGTTGATCGAGATATGAAAACGATTGTGGTAAACCGCGCCGCCGAAAATATTACCGGATGGAAAGATAAAGAATTAATCGGCAGGGTGTGGCCCGAATTATTAAGCGTTGGAACGGAAAAAATGGAAACTTTTCCCTTGAGCGAATCACCCCTAGCCAAAGCCATTAACGGGGAGACGGTAATTTCTACCATAGGGGGTCCGGAGACCTATTATTGCAAAAGAAAAGACGGCGCAAGGATTCCGGTATCTATTGTCGCCGCGCCTATGATGTCGGACGGAAAAATTTCCGGAGGCATTGTGGTTTTTCGCGATATAACTGAAGAAAAGAGAATTGATAAGATGAAGACGGAATTTATCAGCGTGGCTTCTCATCAGTTGAAAACGCCCTTGACCGCCATCGGCTGGCTGTCTGAAGTATTGCTCGGAGAAAAAATGGGCGCAATATCGCAAAAACAAAAAGAATACTTAACCGATATTCATAATTCCAATAAGCGCATGATTAAATTGGTTGACGACCTCTTAAGCGTCTCCAGATTGGAAGAGGGAAAAATCAGAATTGAAATAAAGCCGGTGCAATTCGAAGAATTAATTGAGAGAGCGATTAAAGATAACGAAAGCTTGATAAATAATTGCAAGTGTCGGGTTTTCGATGGCCAAGAAAGCCGCATGGAAAGATGCCGATGCGAGGTATCTTTTGAAAAACCGGCAAGGAAGCTTCCCTTGATTTCATTTGACGAATCTTTATTAGGCCAGGTGATTAATAATTTATTGGTCAACGCCGTGCGTTATTCGGTGCCCGATGGAAAAGTCATGATTAAGCTGGAGGAAAGGCCGGAGCATATTCTTTTAACCATTAAAGATAACGGCATCGGCATTCCCAAAGACAAACAAAATCGGATATTTGAAAAATTTTTCAGGGCGGATAACGCCCAAAAAATTCAGACTGAAGGCACCGGTCTCGGCCTTTACATAACAAAAATGATTGTTGAGATAATGGGCGGGAAAATTTGGTTTGAGTCCGAAGAAAATAAAGGTACGACTTTTTACGTGTCCTTGCCGCTTGAGGGCATGAAAGGAAAATTATGAAAATATTTATTTTTATTTTTATTAATATCCTGATTATCGCCGCAGCCGAGCTCACGGGAAAATTGTTTTTTAATAGCGGCGCAATTCACGCAATTGCCCTGATCTTTGTAATCGTTGCCGCTCTTCCTTTGGTCAGGAATTATTATCTTGCTGACCCTATTTTTAAGAAATTTCTGAATGCCAGCATTTTCGCTTTCTTGCTATTCAGCGTTTCTCATGCTGCCGAATATTTTCTTTTTTTAGTGAATAAGGATTACGTGGATTTTATTTTCGCCATCGCTATAAATTTTTATCTCGCCAGCATTCTTCTGATAGTGCTGGGCTCTGAAATATTCCTTCGGGCTTATTCGGGCTATCATCGCTCAAGAATGCCTATCATAGTTATCGGAGCTTTCATAGCGCTAATCGTGTCTTTTTCATTCTTTTTGATTATGGATCCAAAAGCAATATCATTGGAGCCAGAAAGCATATTTCCTTACATTTACATGGTAATTGTCATAATCGCTGGATTTTTATTCTGGAAGAGGATTTCGAAACTTAAAACATCATTAAATCCATCGTTTGCCGGGTTTTTTCGTTTTTTCGGAATAATGATTATTTTCGTGATGGCTTCAGCTCTTTTTTATATTTTTTATGAATTGATAGAGAAGGCGGCTAAAATTCCCGAATATCAAACTATTTATTTCAGTCATTTCTTTTTCTATATCGGCTTGAGCATTATGTTTTTCGCTTTCGAGGAACTCCTTAAAATCGGAGGGGTGGTCAAAGATGTCCGGGAATTGCTAAATAAAAAGAACAATAATAATAATATCAACCGATGAGTTATCCACATGTTTTTATGGGGAGCGGTATTGCGGCGCAATAACAGTTGTGATACTATAAAAATATACATTTATGCCAAAACAAAGAATCGTATTAGTTGAAGACGACGAAACTCTTGCCGAAGTTCTTTATTCTGAACTTGTGGAGGCGGGTTTTGAAGTTTTTCCGGCGTTTGACGGCAAGGAGGGCTTAAAGCAGGTAAAAGAAAAAAAGCCCGACCTT
>JACOYG010000033.1 GCA_016181985.1 Candidatus Nealsoniibacteriota bacterium | reverse complement strand
TTATAATTTTATTGTTTTTTTTTCAAGGACATTTTTGTGGAAAACAAAAACCGTCCGACAATAAGAGTTTCTGACGCGCCTCGGTCGCTCGATACTTAGCTCAAGATTTTCCAAAATTAATGAGATTTAATTTCTTTTCTCTTCGCCAGCCTTTAATTTCTGCCTCTCTTCTGCGCGCCTCTTTTAATGTTTTAAATTCTTTCGAATGTTTCAATGCAACTGGTCTGCGAATCTTAGTGTAATGCGCCCCCCATTTTGATTCGTTATGCTGTTTTATCCGTTTTTCTAGATTATTCGTGCAACCGACATATAAAGAACCGTCGGCGCATTGAAGGATATAAGTTACATATGACATAATTTGATTATATCACTTCGTCGCTAAAGCTCCTCAGTGTCTTTTCTTTATGCCGCCGACGAGAGAAATAGTGTACCCCTCGTCATTTTATTCCTCGGGGACTTCTTCTTTTTTATATATAAGCCGGAGGCACTGATGAGCCTCCTAAAAAAGGAGGCGAAGAAGTGCTGCGGGACCTGGATTCGAACCAAGATACTCGCCTCCAGAGGGCGATGTCCTACCATTAGACGATCCCGCAAAGTATTTACGCTCTCAGGTACTTCCTTATTGCCAGCCAGCTGGATATTACTCCCAAACCCACTCCGACTGCAAGCTGAATTGCAAAAATAATCAGCAAATTGCCGATAAAATAACTGAAAATATTGAATCCCGGGAGTAAAAACTTCAAGCCGGGAGACAAGAAAAAAAGACCTATTCCGAAAGCTAAAAGAGTGGCCAATGAAGCCGCAAACCCGACAATAACCCCCTGGATTAAAAACGGCCCGATTATGAATCCGTCGGAAGCGCCGACCAATCTCATGGTTTCTATTTCTTCCTTTGAGTTATAAATCGCCAGCCTGACGGTATTGAAAGCCACAAAAACGGCCGCTAAAGCCAGGATAATATTTACGGCGATGCCGGCAGTATTGATACCAAAAGAAAATGAAGAAAGCCGCTCGATTACCGGCTTTTTTTGCTGATAATCTATCTTGGAAATAAGGTTGCTGAATTGGGAATTGGCTAAAAAACTGGAAATCGCCGCGTACTGAGACGCTTCCCATGCCCGAATATTCATGGAAGACAAAAGAGGATTCTTGCCAAGTTCGCGCAATGATTCCATGAGAGATGCGTCATCTTTATGCTTAGCTATGAATCTCGCGAGAGCATCGTTTTTTGAAACATACTCGACGTTTTTTATTCCCGACACTTTGGAAAGTTCATTCTGAATATTCATGATCTCGTCGGAAGACAGTTCATCGTTAAAATAAACGTACATGTCCAGCTTTTCTTGTATGGTTTGAGTAAGAAATTGCGATGTTTTTTGAAAAAGCAAAAGAGACGTAGCCATGGAAATAACCAAAACCATAATAAAAATTGCGGCAAGGGGAAGTCCGCTGTTGCGCCTGAAGCCGGCCCAGCCCGATTTTATAATTCTATTTAATAAAATAAACATATTTTTTATAAAATAAACTTGCCTTCGGCTTCATCTCTGATAACTTGGCCTTTTTCAAGAGTAATGACTCTTTTGCCCAAATTATTGACGATTTCTTTGTTGTGGGTGGCTAAAACAACCGTTGTGCCCATTTCATTGATTTTAACCAGCAATCTTATTATCTCCTGAGTATTAATCGGGTCAAGGTTTCCGGTGGGTTCATCGGCTAAAATAACGTCGGGACGGTGCACCAAAGCTCTTGCGATAGCCACCCTCTGTCTTTCACCGCCGGAAAGTTCTTCTGAAAAATTATTGGCTCTTTCCTTAAGCCCTACTAATTCTAAAACTTGCGGAACGGTATTGGCAATTTCTTCGTCGGAAGCTCCCATCACTTCCATGATATATGAAATATTGCCATAAGCGGTTTTTGAAGGCAAAAGTTTGTAATCCTGGAAAATGGCTCCCATTTTTCTGCGGATATGCGGAAGATGCGATCTATTTTGATGAACGTCCTCTCCCTCAAAAACAATAGAACCTTCCGTCGGTTTTTCTTCGGCCATCAGCAGTTTAAAAAGCGTGGTTTTGCCGGCTCCCGACCGGCCGACGATTGAAATAAATTCTTTTGGCTGAATTTCAAAAGAAACGTCTTTTAAGGCCGCGATTTCTCTGCCGTCCGACTGATAAATTTTAGTAACTTTTTGAAAGTTTATCATGCCTTTAATTCCGCTTCTATGAATTCTTCCAAATCGCCCTCTAAAACATTTTCGGCGTTTGAGGTTTCAATATTGGTTCTTAAATCTTTTACCATCTTATACGGATGCAAAACATACGACCTGATCTGATTTCCCCACTCAATAGATACCGCCTTTCCCTTTAATTCAGCCAGCGTTTTTGCTTTTTCCTGCTCCTTTAGCTTATAAAGTTTGGCGTAAAGCAGCTTCATGGCCTGTTCTTTATTTTGGGCGTGCGATCGTTCCGCTTGCGCGGCAACCGTAATTTTTGTCGGCAAATGGGTGATTCTCACGGCCGTCATTCTTTTATTGACGTTTTGGCCGCCGGGTCCGGAAGATTTGTAAACATCAACCCTCAACTCATCGGGCTTTATTTCCAACTCTTGCTCTTCTTGGGATGAAATCTCCGGCAATACCTCGACTAAAGCAAAGGAGGTATGGCGCAATGATTGCGCCGAAAAAGGAGAAATTCTCACCAATCTGTGAACTCCCGTTTCTTTCTTCAAAAATCCGTAAGCGTAAGGTCCTTTTATTTCAATGGTAACGGATTTTACTCCTATTCTTCCTTCCGGGCCGGGATCCCCGAACGATTCATCGATAATTCTTGTTTTCCAGCCTCTTCTGTCAGAATATCTCAGATACATTCTCAACAGCATGGCCGACCAATCTTGAGCGTCCTGGCCGCCAGCTCCCGAATAAATCGATAAAGCCGCGTTTCCTTTGTCGTACTTTCCCGAAAGAAAAACCTGAAATTCCTTTTCTTTTAATTTTTTCGAAAGAACTTCCAGATTTGTTTCATTTTCCAATTGATCGAATTCATTTATTTCGGTTTGAAGAAGGGATAATTCTTGGGTAAGATTTTTGGCTCTTTCCCGATCGTTCCAAAGTTCGGGATTCTGCATTTCTTTCTCCAATTCTTTGATTTTCTCTTTTTTCTTGGCTATGTCAAAGACGGTCCGCCAGCTGGCGGATTTTAGCCCGTAAATCTTCGATTTTTTCCGGAATATTATTCATATTATTTATTCTTTTCAATCCTATATACATCGAAAATAAATTTCTTTTTTTTGTCTTCTAAATTTGACGGATCCAACATTAATGTTTTCCCGAAACCCGAAATTTCTACCGGCCGTGATATGTCTTTATGTATACCTATGGCTATTCTTAAAATCTCCTCTTTTTGACCTGGGAATTTAAAAACTAAAATATCTTTCTCGTTTAAGATTGGATTCTCTGTTTCAAACCACTTAATAATCGGATTAAATTTATTATCAAAACCAAAAACAGCTTGGCCAAGATAAGCCATTTCTTTTGATTCTTTTGATTCCAGTGGTTTACCTCCTTGAGGTTGTTCAAATGGGTTGTTTGTCATGAGCCACCTCCGAGATTCGAACTCGGGACCTTAATTTTTTTAAGCCGAGGGGCAGAATCGAACTGCCGTCTATGGTTTACGAAACCATTGCTTTGCCACTAAGCTACATCGGCATATTTGTAGCTAACAAACGACCCGCCTGAGCTCTTTTACTACGAACCCTATTCGCTCGTCCGTTTCCTTTATTGAGCGCAGCAAATGTTGGACTTAATGAATCGCAATTTGGACAAATTAAACGCAGATTTTCCTCGATATTATTTTTCCAATTGCCATCAATATGATCAGCAACTAAGGGAACTTTCCCGGTTGTAGTATTAATTCTTGACCATCCACACAAGCAGCATTTATCCGCAAACTTTCTACGCAAATATTTTTTGATGTATGGCGAAACCAGTCCAATAGTGTTTAAACCTTTCTCGCTACCATTTTTCCATTTTCCAATATACAACTCGTATTGATATTCTTGTTGGCAAGCATTGCTACAATACTTATAGTAAGCACGCGCTGGTTCCTTACCGCAAACAGGACACCTTGATCTTTGTTTCCTGGGATTGGTCATCTTTTTATTATAACGCATTTGCAGACTAATGTAAAATTTAAAAGTAGACTTTTGTAAAAATTAAAAGCCCTTCTTATGGGCTAATCACCTGTTCTTCTATATTCACGGCAACGAACTGGCTACAATCTTTCTATTTAGCGCTATAAAGCCTAACTGATATAATAATACCTGAACTATTGTAACCACTTCGTCGCCGTCCTGGTTGAATTACTTCCAGGAACCGTGCGTTGCGATCAAATTTAAAATGTATTGGATAATTTGTATTGTCATATTAACGTACCTATTATAGCATGCTACTTAAATCTTGTCAAATGTAAAATAAAATACACGGGTAATAAACCCATGTATTTCTGTATTTTACTTTAGTCTCTTGATTGTGATCAAGATTAGGACAAGCGGCCAAAAAATGGCCTCAATATCAAGCATGGCTCCCCTCAACGGAGGCGGAAGACTTTCGCCTTGCGGATCACTTCTCATCCCGCCCCATAGCAAGGCACAAGCAACAAGAAAGCCGATTATTATATAAATCCAGGCCAAAAACCATAAAGGAAAACCTAAAAACATATTTCCCTCCTTTATTTTTATTAATGTTCTATCTAGCAATCTATCAAATCATAAAAGAAAAGTCAAGGATAAAAAAACGGAGGAGAACAGTTCTCCGTCGTTTTTCTGTTGAGTGCAATTGTGGAGTATCTTTACGACTTCGCTCGAACCTACTTTATCAAAAATTCCTGACCAATGGAAGCCGCCCCGCCGCCGCTCGCTAACGCTCGCCGCCAAGCAAAATACTCTTTACGACTCCTAAAAGGAAAAGAGTATTTTGCTTGGCTCTGCTCTGAATGAGCAGGCGGCGGGAGCGGCCTCTTTCTGTATTCGCTCGGGCGCGGCGGAATTCCCACCACACCCCCCTTCCGCCGCGCCCTCGCTTCGGACCGCATTGGCGGCTGATTATTCTTTCGTTACCATTGCTCTGATTGAATCAACCTGTCCTTTCACAACACTGTCTTTACTAATCTGATCGCTGATTTTCTCGAAAGCGTAAAGTACCGTTGTATGATCCAAGCCGAATGTGCGTCCGATGGATGGAAAAGAAAGGCCGACCATATCACGGAGCAGATACATGGCAATCTGTCTTGGCTTGGCTATTTCTGATTTGCGCGTTCGCCTTTTCATGTCCTCCAGATTTAAATTATAGAACTTCGCAACAAAGGTCATAATTTTTTCTATAGTAGACCCCATTTTTTGTTCCTGCTCTGCGATGTAATCTTTAACTTCTACATCCTCCGCATAGGTATATTCTCCATACTTTTTAGCAAGCGCTCTGTTTATTATTTGGCGAACGCGCTCTCTGGTGATCTCGAATTTCTGTGAAATTTCATCCAAAGTATGGGGTCTTTGATCGTTCAGGCCGAAACGCATTTCAACCATTTGCCTTTCTCTTTCCTCCATCCCATCAACAAGGTCTTTATCGCTAAGTAATTGCCCTTGTTTCACCTCTCCAAGTTGTTTTTCTCGCCGAGTTTCCCAAGCCGATGGCTCTTTAACAAGGTGATTATAGATTATTGGACCAATTTCAAACTTTTTTTGAGCAATATAAACCGGGATATCGGTTGCTGGACCGTAATTTTGTGGGATTACGCCTTTTTGATATGCCTCTTGAATCATTGCGCCAAGCGACTCGTTTAAAAAGAGTTCTGCTAAATATAAATTTGCTTCGTGTGATTGTTCTATATCTTTTTTCTGTGGATTGTCACCAAAATAATACCTGTTGATAGGATGATTAGAATTAATCAGTATAAAACCTTGCGTTGGACTTCCTACTATTGAGTCATATGTAGTTTGTAAATGTTTTGGCACTCCGTCATCAAAATCCCAATCCTTAAATTTACCAGTCGGCCCAGTCGGTGGGGGTTTAATACGATCCCTAATATCAACCCGACATTGCGCCAAATAATCGCCGAATTTAGCCTCAATAATTCCAGACTCATCATTTTTGTTTCCGATAAAAGGCACCTCTATTTTTGCAACCTGACTTGTTGTCCTCATCCGCCGAGGTACAGCAATACGTTTGTGCTTTAACGTTATGGCATTATTGGAACTTGAGAATACGATTTTACTGCCTGTTTTTATCAGATTAAGGTCAATGAAAAGGTTCAGATCACTTTCTCTATTCGCTGTAGTACGCACATAATCCGGACTAAATACGATTCCTTTCTCCGGGTACACAACTTCTTCGGATACAATGGATACCACAACTGAAGCACTACGCTCCCCGCTTTTTGCTTCTAACGTATCAGCCGTTCTTGCTGTCTCCCCTGTAACAATAATAGTCTTGACTAAAATATCCTCTGAATCTTCTGGTGCGGAGATTACATCAATGGTCGTGGGCGAAAAACCGATTTTACCCTTTGACGATTTTAGAGATATTTTTGAGCCGGGTTTAATAACTCTTGTGTCAATGATAAGTTGTAATCCGTATCTTTTTCCTGCGGTAATCGTTATGTTGCTTCTGGCAAATTCTATACCTCCAACCGGACGCGCTTTCTTTTTGGTGCGTATTACGCCGTTTGTATCCTCTCCAGTGAGTTGAGCATACAACTTATTAAGCTCATCCAGTGCTTTTCGATGATTTTCTTTTGTTGATTCAGAAACGCCCTCATTAGTTCGTCTGCGCCTCTCTTCATTCAGGATAAGATATAGCCAATCTTTTACTTCCAAAGCGAGCTTCTTATAAAAATCATGCTGAGTATTAAAACCATCACGAGAGTCCGAAAGAATCGCTTCAGGATGTTTTGTGTCGTTAATCTTTTTGAGGATA
>JACOYG010000032.1 GCA_016181985.1 Candidatus Nealsoniibacteriota bacterium | reverse complement strand
GGACAGTATCTAAATGTTAAAAAATTATTGACTAATCGCTAGGTGTTTGTTACTATCGTTGTGGAGTACTGGAGTGACTTGGTGCCATCAAACTGAACCTTGAAAAGGAGGATTGATGCCCCAAAATGTTAAGCTTAGGGGAATTTTTGAAGCTCGAAATCTTGAAGTCAGGAATGTCGATGGTGATATCCGCGTGGAGGTAAATTCTCGCGGCGATGACAATGTAGTCGTAGTGAATATTGTCGGGCCAACTTACGAGTTGTTAGAAATTTGTGTCAGTCGGCGGCCAGGCAACGACACGGTCGTTATAGAGGGAGGCTACGGTAGTTTACTTAATACTATGCGAATCGATAGTAGGCATAATCACGGGCATGCCGCCAAAGCTAAGACCAAGATTGCGGTCGGGGTTCCTAGGGGAGCTTCGGTTTATACTCACAGCATTTCCGGCAGTACTGCAGTGGATGAAGGCATCCGCGTCTGTCATGAAATTGATTAGAAAGGAGGCGGATAATGTCAGGATTGGGATTAATAGATAGGGCGCGAGAATTCGCGGAAAAGAAACATGCCGGGCAGTTCCGCGAGCATAAGGCTCATCTTCTGCCATTTATAATTCACCCGCAAGAAGTGGCGAAAATAGTAAGTGATTCCGGCGGCAGCGACGAGGAAATTGCGACGGCATGGCTGCATGACCTTGTTGAAGATACGTCTACGACGTTAGCAGAAATTGAAAAGCTTTTTGGTTCAGAAGTGGCAAAGATCGTTGACGGCGTGACTGACCCGCCGGACTTTAAGGGACTTCCTCTTCTTATTCGTAAGGCTCGCCAGGCGGAACGCGTGCGTTCGGAAAGCGCAAGCATTAAACGAGTAAAGCTTGCGGATCAAATAGTCAACGTGAGGTCACTTGCCGATCCTCCGGTAAGCTGGAGCAAGCAAAAATGTTTAGACTACATCGAGGGAGCCCGCTTGGTTGCTGGAGAGTGCAGCGAGGTAGATGACTATCTTGCTTCGCAGTTTGAACTAACATATATTGAGGCGATAGAGTCTTTTTCACCAGAGGAAACGTTCGATCAAATATAAGAAAAAATGCCTTCGTTAAATAACGGAGGCATTTTTGTTTTATTTTTTATTGAACATCAACAATGTTTTGCGGGGATATTCGCTGGCCAGATTAAGATCCAGATGATCTTCCGGCGTTCGGATGAGTCCTTCGGCATCAATGCTCAAATTTGGGAATTCTTTCACGAGCGGCTCAATTAGGCCGAGGGTTGTCGGGCTGAGTCCGCCGGCGGTCCCAAGGCCGATATTTAGATTTTTCGCCTGAAGTGTGTAAAGATATTCGCGAATACGCTGCGGGTCCAGCGGTTTGCCCTCGCCTCCGCTCGGGTCCAAAAGCGCGTAGTCAATAATTCCTTCATATTCGGCTACTTTCGCGGCGAGCCGTTTCGGCGAATCATCGATCATTTTGAAAGCGCGGCCGCCGACTTGCAAAACGATTTGCTTTGTCTGCTGGACTTTTTTGTAAGCCTTTAGGACATCGGGCGAAGGCCACGCGATATTGAGTTGGAGTCCGTGCAAATTATCTCCGCCCAGCTCTGTTATAGCGAGGAGCTGATATCCGAGCGTATCATGTTCTTTGGTATTGTAGTGGATTAAATTTATAACTCTCGGATCATTGGGAAAAATATCGGAGATTTTCAGAGCTGCCGGATAGCGGTTTGGCCGGCCATTCGGAATACCTTGAATGGTTTTTTGACTGGCAAGAACGCCAACCATTATCAATCTGCCCGTATTTTCAGGGATTACTTTCAAAACATGAAGTACTTCATCTCGAGTCATAAATCCGGTAATTCCGATGTATGGTGTTTTCAATGATCCTCCTTTCAGTCCGAGCTCGGGATCGGTTGGGGCTCTTTAACGAACATGGGCTGGCCACAGCACCCTATTTTTCCTTCTCCGGCTTTGGTTGCCAGCACTTCGGTTTTACAATTCACGCACAAGTATCGTTTCCCCAGCTTATTGCCTCCACTTGGAGAGGCCCCGCCTATAATGGCAATAAATTCTTCTCCGGCTCCGGCCTCAATCTCGGCGATGACGGTATTTTTTTCGATGCCATCTACCTTAAATCCTTCCGGCATTGTCTTTAGTACCTCAATTATCCTTTTTCTTTCTTTAGCTTCCGGGTTTTCCTCTGCCACATGACACTCCTTTTCGTTATTTTGTTCCCTAAAAAGCTTACCGTATCAGTTGAAAAAGTCAATGCGGGGGCTAGTTAAGACCCTTGCGTAATAGCTCGATTTTTGCTATGAATATTATATGGGCACGCCCCAATCTTACTTAATTTTAGTAATACCCATCATCACCGCATCCATTGCCCAGCTTCTTTTTAAGAGGGGCATTTCAACTCTTGGCAAGTTGGATTTTTCTTTTGCCAATTTATTATCTTTAATATTTAAAATTTTTCAAAACGGCCCGCTGATGATAGGCGCCGTTATATTTGTGATAAGTTTTTTATTTTATCTTTTCTCTTTGTCTAAATTTCAGTTAAGCGTTATTTATCCGATTTTCGTAAGTTCGGGAATTATTGTTGTTTCTTTGGCATCCTGGCTTTTCTTTAAAGAAACTCTTTCTTGGCCTCAAATTTCAGGAATCGTTGTTATTATTTTCGGCATCTTTTTATTGGCAACTAAATAATATGGATTTAATGGAAGTCATAAGAAAAAGAAGGAGTATTCGGCGTTTTAAGCCGGATAGCGTTCCGGAAGATTTAATAAAGAAGATTATTGAAGCTGCCGTTTGGGCTCCTTCCGCCTGCAATATACAGGGTTGGAGATTTATTATCGTTGACGATCAAAAAATCAAAGAAAAAATAGTGGATGACGGCGGAGCAGTCATCATTAAAAATGCGCCCGTCGGGATTTTAGTAATTTACGATAACCAGACTAAAAATATTGAATACCAAGATCATATTCAATCTGCCGCAGCCGCTATTCAAAATATGCTGTTATCGGCCGCTTGCTTGGGTCTTGGCGCCAGTTGGATTTGCGACTTGCCGCCGATGGGAAAGTTAAGGAAAATTTTTAAAATACCGCCGACATTTTCTCCTATAGCTTATGTTTTACTCGGCTACAAAGAAAGAGAACCGATTGAAATTGCTCGGCTTCACCCCCTGGAAAAATTGATTAATTATAATGTTTTTAGCTCAGAATTTCCGCAGGAAAATAAAAATACGGCTAGATTATTTTTGTACAGAATTGCCAGGAAATTTTACTTCTCTCTGCCGTCCAAGTTTAAAAAAAGATTTTTGAATAAATTCGTTGATAAAAAATTCGTAAAAAAATTTGACAACTGATATTTATAAAAAAACTATTCTGAATTGCTTGCCTCGAATAATCTCCAACTGCAACAGAAATAAATATTCCTCTTCTTTTGGATGCTTTGACCGTAATTTTTGGCACTACAAGATTATTGATATTCCGTCAGCTCGCCTTCAGGAGGGAGTTTTAATTTTAGCCCTGTCTTATCTTGACAGTGAAAGTCCTTTTTTTAAAAAAGATGATACTAAAGAATGGATTAAGGGAGGATTAAATTTTTGGCTGAAGATTCAGGGAAAAGACGGTTCCTTCAATGAGTGGTATCCTCACGAAAAAAGCTTTGTCGCTACCGCTTTTTCCAGCTACGCTATCTCGGAAACCCTGATTTTATTGCCGGACATGGAAACAAGGAAGGAAATAATTGCCGGCCTGAAAAAGGCGGGGGATTGGCTATTGGGAAAAAGAGACAGCCAGGCGCTTAATCAAAATGCCGGAGCTTTAGCCGCTCTGTATAATATTTTCCTTCTGACCGGAGAGGAAAAATACGAAAAAGAATGTAAAAAATTAGTTGAATTTTTTAAAAAAAATCAGAATGAAGAGGGGTGGTTTTCAGAATATGGCGGAGCGGACATAGGTTATCTCTCGCTCACGCTTGATTATCTGGCAAAGTACTATCTAAAATCAAAAAACGGAGATGTCCTCCCTATTTTAGAAAAGGGACTGGATTTCCTTTCGAATTTTATTCATCCAGACGGCAGCGCCGGAGGAATTTACGGCAGCCGCAATACATCTTATATTATTCCTTCCGGTATCGAAATTTTGGCGAATTTTTCATTCTTAGCCGGCAAAATGAGTTCTGTCTTGCGAGAGAGCATTAGAAATAATTGCATTACTCATCCGGAAACGATGGATGACAGGTATCTTATTCAAAATGGCTATAATTACTTAGAGGCCAGCTTGCAATTCAAAAAAAGGAACCCCTTTAATGAAGATTCGGCCGGGAATCTGCCGTCATTTTCTTTTAATGACAAGTATTTTCCTCGAGCCGGGTTTTTAATAAAAAGCAGCCCCGCTCTTTACTGCATCGTCAATTGCCAAAAAGGCGGCGCCTTTTATTGCTACGATAGATTAGAAAAAATCAGCATTTATAATTCCGGAATTTTATTAAGGCGAAAAGAAAAATCATACAGCTCTTCCTGGATTTCCGGACAAAACGAAATAATTATTTCTCAAGATAATAAGAATATTTTAATCAAAGGCCGGTTGCAGAAAGCGGCCGAGCATCGTCCGACTACATTCAGGTTTGTTGTATTGCGAATCCTGCTTGGCCTGGGACAATTTGCGCCGTATTTTACGGTTTTTATGAAATCAGCGCTGAGAAATCTTCTTATTTCACGGAAAAATCCATCGTCTTTTTATTTTGAACGGTCTTTTAATATTGATAATAATGTGCTAATAAAAGACAGATTCTCCGCGGGAGTTTTCGACAAGGGTCATATCGGGGGTATCTTTGAGCCGGCGTATACGCCGAGTTCTAAATATTTTAATAATAATTTAGTTAATTCTCCCGGAAGATTAATGGCGAAAGGAGAATTAATCCGGGGAGAAGCAGAGTATTCGCTTGGGCGTTTTTAAAATTATGGAAAACAAACAAACAATAGAAGTATCAATCGTCGTTCCCGTTTATAATGAAGAAGATAGCATTAAGGATCTTTTTCTAAGAATTAGCGATACCTTAAATCGTCTTCATAAAAAGTACGAGGTTATTTTTATTGACGATGGTTCCATCGACTCAACCTTTAATGTTCTCAAGGAATTAAGCAAGGATAGCGGTGCGTTAAAAATAATTCGAT
>JACOYG010000031.1 GCA_016181985.1 Candidatus Nealsoniibacteriota bacterium | reverse complement strand
CTTAGTCCTTTCCACATAGGTCAAATTAGCCAAGGCTACTTTTTCTTGGTTTTGCTTGGATATGATCTCTTTTAACAGGCTTTTTTGCATAGTATTTTAATCGTATTAAACATTATATGCCTTTTTTGTTCATTACAAGTATTATATTAAACATAAGGGGAAAATGCAATAGCCGTGAATTATCCTAAAAAAATAGTACTTTTTCACGATTATTCTCATTTTGTGCAGTTGTATCAGTCTAGTGCACAAAAAAGGCGAATTTTGAGCAGCACAGTGTAGAAAATATGCAAAATTTAGAACTGTATCCTGCATTTCGCGATTGGTACAAAAGTGTACCATTCGCAAAATTTGCTTAGGTTAAGCAAACCTGCCTGCCGGCAGGCAGGTCGTCCCCCGCCTTCGCTAAAGCTACGGACGGGCAAGCAAAAACCGCCTTGTGGGCGGTCTTGGTTTAAATCGCGGCAACCGGCAATAAAAGCTTCCGTCCCCTCTTGTGCGGTTCAAACTTTAATGGACCGAGATGTATCTGGAACAAAAACCCCTCTTTGGTGTATGTGGCTACGAAAACCTTATTATTTAACTTATCTTTAATCATATCGATCTTATTCAATAAAAATTTGCTCTCCACAATCCTCGCATTTATAAATAGGCTGATTCGGCTGCGGTGGTATTTCTCTGCCAGGTAATGTTGTAACCGCAGTACCCACCCTAACTCCCGTATCGCGAACATTGGCACCCTTACACTTCGGACACTCTTTTTTATTTACTATTCCCATAATTTTATTAATTTAATTTTTAGAATTTATTAGTTTATTTCACTTTAAACAAAAAGGCTTGCCGCCGCAAGCCTGTCCGAACGGAATTCGAACCTAATATGCGCGCACCTTTACGTAAACCTGTCGGCGACGACGGAGGCGGCGTAGGAGTCAGGCTTGATCCTCGGCTCAAAACCGTTGCCTCGGATAAGGCCGACTACTTCTTTAACCATGTCCCTGGTTTGGCCTTTTTCGCCGACATCGGCGTGAATATAGCGGACTTCCTTGCCTATTTTCTCCCTTAAAAGCAAAGCAAATTGGCAGGAAAGCATCACCTCTTCCAGAATTCTTTGTTTCCAGTTATAAAATTTCTTTTCGCCTAAAGGATAGCTTACTTTTTTGATAAAAAACCTGCCACCCTCGCCTTTCCTTAAAACCAATAAAACTACGGGAAAATGCGGTTCCTCCTCCGAGGGAGAGTCGCAGCCGACAACAACTTCATAAGATCTGTCGGGCTTTTCCGCCATATAAGCAAAAAGCTCCTTGATTACTTCATCAAGAGTTAAATTCCCCTTGGTGGGGTTATAAAAATATCCGTCAAAAAGATTTTGCATCCCCTTAAACTAACACGCGATTTTTACAATGTCAATAAATTCTTTCGGCTTTAACGAGGCGCCGCCGACCAGCAAACCGTCAAAACTGGCTTTTGCAACATAATCTTTGGCATTCTGCGAATTAACGCTGCCTCCGTATAAAACCAAAACGCTCTCCCCTAAAACTTTCTTTATGGCAACCCTCATTTTTTCCGCTCTTTCGGGAGGGCAGGCTTTTCCGGTACCGATGGCAAACAAAGGCTCGTAGGCTATAACTAAATTTCCAATTTTCAATTTCCAATTTTCAATTTTTTTTAAGGCATTTTTAATCTGGGAAATTCTATCAACGCACAAAATCACTTTTAAATCTGCGGCCAATGACGCTTTTATTTTTTTGCCTATTATGGCGTCTGTTTCTTTTTGGTATTTTCTTCTTTCGGAATGCCCCAAAATAACGTACTCTACGCCTAAATTTTTGAGCATCAAAAAAGAAGTCTCTCCGGTAAAAGCCCCCTTGTCTTCGTAAAAACAATCTTGAGCGCCATTCGCTCCCAGAGCGGAAAGATAAACAAACGGCGGACAGATAACGGCTCCGGTTTCTTTCACTTGATTAAAAATATCCTTGGCCTCCTCCAAGGTGGAGGGATTCATCTTCCAATTAGCTACGATTAAGTGTTTCATATTTTTTATTATTTCTTACCTTATAATAAATAAACCAGCCTATTAATAAAATACCGAGAATACCGATGGCCCAGTCAAATTTCCTGAAATACGGCTCTAAAATACGCCAGTTTCCCCCGCTGACAATTCCGGCATAAGTTAAAGCGAATGACCAGGGTAGAGAACCTAAAAAGGTATAAAAGCAAAATTTCCCGAAAGGCATTCTGGCTATGCCGGCCGGCAAAGAAATGAAAGTCCTCACCGCGGGCAGCATTCTTGAAACCAGCACGCTTAAACTGCCGTATTTTTTAAACCAGCTATCGGCCAGATCCAACTCGCGATGGGAAATTAAAATAAACTTGCCGTATTTCTCGATTAAGGGGCGGCCGCCGTAAAGTCCGACAAGGTAAGCCGCTATGGAGCCGATTAAGTTTCCGATAGTGCCCCATAATACCACCGATAAAAATGAAAACTTCTCCTCAAAAACCAAAAATCCCGAAAAGGGCATGATGATTTCAGAGGGAATGGGAATTAAAGCGGATTCCAAAGCCATTAAAAAGAAAATGCCGCCGTATCCGAGCGTTGAAATGATGTTAACGACGAAAGAACTAATCAGGGCTAAAAAATCATAAATCATAAGATTGTTTCTTTAAATAATCGGCGGCTCTTTCGGGCTCAATGGTGGAAATCTCAATTCCCGTGGAAAGCTCAAATCCCGCCCAAGTGGCGGTTTTGGGAACAATCGTCATGTGCCAGTGATAAAAACTGTAATTTTTTCCATCGGGGGGAGCGGTATGCAGATAAAAATTGTACGGCGGGTCGTTAAGCCCTTTATAAAGTTTTCTTAAAGAAACCTGCAGAGCTTCGGCTAAGTATTTTTTTTCATTATCGGAAATCCTTTCAAAATAAGGCGAATGTTCTTTGGGGGAAATTATCAGCTCAAAAGCGGCCTTTGAGGCAAAGGGGCAAATAACTACAAAGCCCTTATTTTCAAAAACAATTCTTTTCCTGTCCTTTCTGTCCCAATCGCTGATTTCGCAGTAAACGCATTTGTCGGTTTTCTTGAAATAATTTTCCGACATTGAAAGGGCCCTGTTCAGGTCGGGATCAATAACCGGAGTCGCGATAATTTGGGAATGAGGGTGAAATATGGAAGCGCCGGCTTCCTCGCCGTGATTGTGAAAAATAGAAATGTATTTTACAAAAGGTTCGTTCATTAAATCCAAATACCTTTCCTGGTAGACATTGATAACCTCTATTACATGATCAAGGGGAAGGAGCGCCAATGATTTAAGATGATCCCTGGTTACTATCACTTCATGGAAACCAACCCCTTTCATCTTTTTATAATAAGGGCCTTCCGATTCTTCTCCGAGAGAATCCGAAGGAACAAGCGCCGGATATTTATTTGGAACGGCTTTTTGCCCATTGGCAAAAACTAATAACGGCTTTTCTTTTTCGGTAAAACAAAACGGGCAGTTTTTCTTGGAAGGAATTATTCCTTTTCTTCTTTCTTTTTGAAAGGTTTCGGGCCTTTTTCCTCTGCCCGTAGCAATAATCACCCAGTCCTGGGAAAGAGGGTCGGACCTAAGCTCTGAGGGAAATTTTGCCTTTAACGCTTTAGCCATATATGCCTGTTATTAAATTTAACTTTACTTTTATCAGCTCCAAAAGCATTTTCACCATGTGCGACGGCTTTACCTTGCTGTTTAAATCATTAACCCATACCACCGGGACTTCTTTAATCTTATAGCCAAATTTTTTTGCCAAAATCAAGGCCTCGGCGTCAAAAGAAAAACCCATGATGGTTATTTTAGGAAAAATATCTGAAGCGGACTTTTGGGAAAAACACTTAAAGCCGCACTGGGTATCCTGGATGCTCCAAAGGCCGACAATGAATTTTCTTAATAACCTGAAGCCCTTCCCTAAAATCATTTTTCTTAAAAACGGCTGGGGCGGGTTTAAAACAGCTCCCTTAATATCCCTTGATCCGATAACGACATCATATCCCTGACCGAAATAGGGCAGCATTTTCTCAATCTGATCAATTGAAGTTGAGTTGTCGGCATCGGTAAAAAGCCGGATCGATCCACGCGCGGCAGACATGCCCTCTCTGATGGCTTGACCTTTGCCTTGGCAATTTTTAACCTCCAACAGTTTTACGGAAAATTTCCTGGCGATATCCGGAGTTTTGTCGCTGGAACAGGCATCAACCACAATAATCTCTGAAGAATAATTTTGCCTGCTTAAATAAGCGCCGATATCTTCCAAAGTCTTGGGCAAACGCTTTTCCTCATTATACGCCGGAATAATAACCGAAAGATAAATTTCTGACATTAGCTCATTTTAACACAAACGCCTCAAAACAAAAAAGGCCCCAAGCGAAATCGAGGGGGCCCTTTGGTATCTTATTTTTCACGTTTACAGATTTTATATTTTTTTAATCCGGGCGATTTCGAGAGTTACTCCCTCGCCTCTATAAATTGCAAAATCGTCGCCAGTTAAAGTAAATTCTCCTTTTTGGTAAATAAAACGAGATAAGCCAGTTCCTGATTCCTTAAAAAGATTTGATTCAAAAAAAAGTTGATTTTCCTTCACGCGATAATCAGCGCCCAGCTTTTCAGCAGCCTCTTCATGAGAATCTGCTTCTACAATAACCCCGAATCTTATTTTGGGCTTTGTCTTCTGGATCGCAACTCTCACATTCTCTAAATTATGAGTAATTGGTTCACCCTCGTCAACTTTCCATAAGTCATAAACTAAAAAGAACATCTATCCCTCCGCCTCACCACGTTCCGTGGCCAGAGGCTTTATTGGCTGTATTGTTTCTTATTATTCCAATTTTGTCAACATTTAGAATTTTCCATGATTACCGAAACAAAAAGGCCGTCGGTTCCCCGAGGCCTTTGCTTATTCAGAGTTCTTTATCAAGTGTTATCAAAAATTGCGACAATCTAAACCTTGCCAACTTAACTTCTTTTTTGACTTCCATTTTTTCCATTTCTTTCTTTAGGGAGACTCCCTTTTCAGAAAAATCTGGCTCTACGCGCCAACTATCGTTCATATGATACCTGATGATAACTCCTAATTTTATACAAACTTCTTCTATCGAAGGAGCCGTAACTTTCTCAATGCATTTATATGTAACGATCCCACCATTGGGCCATTGCGCTACCAGCGCAAAAAGAGAATATTGATTCATTCCCTCCTCCTTTTCATTACTTCCCCTAATCTTTGATTAAATTGTGCTCCCTCAATTCAACTCTGTCAATACTTGACTGCCGGATTTGGTGATTGTGATGGTGTGCTCAAAATGGGCCGAGAGAGAGCCGTCGTCGGTGATAAAACCTTGGCCGTCTTTGGATTTTTTGATATGCCAATCACCGGCCGTGATCATGGGTTCCAAACAGAAAACCATGCCCTCCTTAATTTTGGGGCCGGCGCCCGGTTTGCCGTAATTCAGTATCTCGGGGTCCTCATGCAGGTCTTTGCCAATACCGTGGCCGCAGAGATCTCTGACGACGTTAAAACCGTGGGATTCAACGTATTTCTGAATAGCGCTTCCGATGTCGCCGAAAGTCCTGCCGATCTTGGCTTCTTTGATGCCGACTTCCAGCGATTCCTTGGTTACTTTGATTAATTTCTGGACTTCGGGGCTTATCTTCCCCACCGGCAAAGTAATCGCCATATCGGAATGATAGCCCTTGTAGAAAACACCCAGGTCGAGAGAAAAAATGTCGCCGTCTTTTAAGACCCTGTCTGAAGGAACAGCGTGGACGATTTCCTCATTTATTGAAGCGCATGAACAGGCAGGATACCCGTGATAACCCTTAAAGGAGCATTCGGCGCCGGATGACAAAACAAGGCCCTCTGCGGCCTTGTCTAACTCTCTGGTGGTAATTCCCGGCCTCACCTGCTTCTCCATTTCTTTCATAACGCGGGCGAGAATTTTGCCGCCTTCAGCCATTATTTTTATTTCTTCTGGTGTTTTGATCGAAATCATAATAACGAATTGGGGGATTTACGAAATCCACTCAAATTTGAGAGGATTTCGTAAATCATTTAATTAATTGCTTTTAATATATCCGCATGGACTTTTTCTACCGATTGTTCGCCGTTAATCCTTTTTACCGCCAAACCTTCCTCTTCAAAATACTTCACCAAAGGAAGAGTTCTTTCTTTGTATTCTTTTAATCTGACCTTAATTGTTTCGATATCGTCGAGCCCTTTTCTTCTTACTAACTTAGATCCGTCTAGGGGACAATTTTTTAATTTAAGAAATTCTTTCTGGGTAGAAAGAATCGGGTGGCGCATCAATTCGCAAATTCTTCTGTGGGAATTACGCTGAATGGTTTCCTGGGGACTGATCTCAAGAAGCACCGCTTTGATATTTTTTGCTCCAAAAAGTTTTTTCAGGAAAGGAATCTGATCTTTTCCTTCAGGAAGAGTTCGCGGAGAACCGGCCATTAATATGCTCCTGCCTTCTTTTGCCAGCTCCTGAATTTTTTGCTTTACCCAAAAGCTTACCAATGGAGGACTGCACAAAAGGCCGCTTTCCCAGCGTTTCTTTTCTTCCAAAAGATAATATTTTTCAGAATCGACTTCAATAAAATCTCCCTCTTTGGCGTTCATGACATTCTCCTCGATAATCTTGCTGGTTTCCAAATAATAAGATTTTAATTTCTCATCCAAAAGTTCGGCTTGAGTGCCCTTGCCCGCTCCCGGCGCTCCCAATATAATAATAAGCGATGGTTTTTCTATCATATTTAAAAAGTGTCATACTCCCGCATTTGAAGCTGGGAACGAATTTGGCGCATGGTCTCCAAGACCACCGAAACCACGATCAATAAAGACGTGCCGCCGACTAAAAATTCAAAAGTCGTAATTCCCGTTGCCCCCTGAATAATCGAGGGCATGACGGCGATTCCTCCCAAAAACAAAGCGCCAATCAGCAAAATCCGGTTTAAAATGTAATACAAAAAACTTGCCGTAGGCTGGCCCGGCCTGATGCCGGGAATAAAGCCGCCCATCTTCTGAAGATTGGAAGAAATGTTTTTAGGATCGAAAGTGACCGCCGTATAAAAATAAGTGAAAACACAAACTAAGAAAAAATATGATATGCCGTAAGTCCAGGGATTTTGAAAGAAATTTCCAATGCTTTGAGCGATATTTCCAACGGCGCCTCCGGCTCCGGCCAAAAAGTTGGCGATCATTCCCGGGAAAAGCAGAATTGATAAAGCGAAAATGATCGGGATAACGCCAGCCGGATTGATATTTAAAGGCAAATAAGTGGAAACGCCTCCGTACATTTTTTGGCCTCTCACTCTCTTGGCGTAAGAAACCGGAATATTTCTGCGGGCTTCATTGACCATAACTACGCCTGCGACAATCAATAAGGACATAGCAAAAAACAGCAAATAAGCCGGAAGCTGGCTCGGATCCCATTTTAAAATAATCTTCATAACCTCCGGAGTAATCGAACCGATGGCTCCCTGCCTTTGAAGCAGATTAAGCATGGCAAAACCCTGCAGCATGGCCAATGGTACCGTTAAAATTCTGCCGTATTGGTTGAATTTCTGGCGCCCTTGTTCGCCCTCTTCTTTATACATCTGCTCCAATTTGGGAAAAATCATGGTCAGTAATTGTAAAATAATCGTTGAGGTGATATATGGCCCCAATCCCAACATGATAATTGAAAGATTATCCAAAGCTCCGCCGGTAAAAGCGTTAAGAATGCCGAAAACCTGGAACTGTTCAAAGAAGGCGCGCAAATTTTCCATATTGATGCCCGGTATGGGTATATTGGCCATTAACCGGAAAACGACAAAAACCGCCAAAACAAACAGTATTTTGTTTCGGAGATCTTTAATCTTGAAAATTTGGATAACCTTATTTAACCAATCCATTGGCTTTCTCTATTTTTTCTTTAGCTTGCTTTGAAACTAAACAATTTTCAAACGTCAGAGATTTTGTTATTTTACCTCCGCCTAAAATCTTAACCTTGGGCATTTTTCCTTTTACATTGCGGATTAATTTCTTTTCTGATAATGCCTGCGGATTGACCGTCTGGCCGGCTTCAAAATTTTTATCTAAAACATCGAGGTTTATAACTTCGATATTTGAATCTTGGGTCTTGAATCTGTATCCTCTCAATTTCGGGTACCTTTTTATCAATTCCCTGATAGCCGGCGGAAATTTCCTGCCGGATCGGGAATTTTGTCCCTTGACGCCTTTGCCCGAATAAGTGCCGCGTTTGCCTCCGCGGCCGACGCGCTTGCGGGATTTTCTTTTATGATATGGTTTAAGTTCGTGAAGCTGCATATTTTAATTTCTTTAATGCCGACATCGTTGCTCTGGCATTGTTAATTTTATTGCCCGTGCTGCCCAAGGTCTTGGAAGATATATTCTTAATTCCGGCCAAAGTGCACACCACCCTGACGGTTCCTCCGGCCACCAATCCCCTGCCTTTTCTCTGCGGCCTTAAAAGAATTTTAGCGGCTCCGAATTTAGCCGAAACTTCATGAGGAATCGTTTCTTCAACAATGGGCACCTCCATTAAATACTTCTTGGAAAGACGTGTTGCCTTTTCTACGGCCAACTGTACATCGGCGCCCTTGGCAATACCTAAGCCAACCTTGCCCTTCTTGTTGCCGGTTATGATTACCGCCCGGAATCTCATTTTCTTGCCTCCGGCTCTTGTGTGGGATATTCTCGCCAAATCCAAAAGCTTAGACTCGAATTCGTCTCTTGGCTTTTCTCCGAATTTTTGTTCTCTTCTTTGAAACATAAATTTTTTGAATGATTTACGAAATCCACTCAAATTTGAGAGGATTTCGTAAATCCCTTAAAATTTTAAACCTCCTTCCCTGGCTCCTTCGGCCACGGCTTTTATTCTGCCGTGATACTTGTATCCGCCCCGGTCAAAAACCGCTTTTTCCACTTGTAATTTTTTCCCTTCTGCGGCAATCAACTTTCCGATTTCTTTTGCTTTTTCTGTTTTATTTTTCTTACTCTTGGCTAATTTCAAATCGCTAGCCGACGCAATAATCTTTCCTTTATTGTCATCGATCAGTTGGGCATAAATATGCTTTGCCGATCGAAAAACTAAAAGACGGGGCTTTTCGCTTGTGCCGTGCATCTTGGCTCTGACTCTTCTGTGGCGTCTTTGCCGTTTTTCAGTTTTAGATTTTATATTCATTATTATTATTTAGCAGTCGCTACCGCTTTTTTACCTAATTTTCTTCTGATTTGTTCTCCCTGATACCTTATGCCTTTGCCTTTATAGGGCTCCGGCGGTTTTACGTCTCTTATCTTTGCCGCCATCTGTCCGACCGATCCTTTATCCGTGCCCGAAACGGTAATAACGTTCTTTTCCACCAAAAATTTAATTCCTTCCTGGCCTTTTACTTTTACGGGATGCGAAAAACCCATATTTAAAACCAGGGAATCGCCTTCAATATTGGCCTTAAATCCCACTCCTTCTATCTCCAGTTTCTTTTCGTAGCCGGCCACAACGCCGTTGACCATGTTAAAAATCAAAGCCCGGGTAAGTCCCCAGAGAGATTTAACCAACTTGGATTCTCCCCTAACTTTAACCGCAATCTTATTGTCTTCCATGACAATGTCAACTTCGGGTCGAAATTCTTTGGATATTTCGCCTTTGGGACCTCTAACTGTCACTTTATGGCCGTCTATTTTTACTTCGACGCCTTGAGGTATTAAAATTGGTTTTTTACCTATTCTTGACATAATAGTGAGCGAAGTCGAACTACCAAACTTCACATATTAATTCTCCTCCCATTTTCTGCCTTCTCGCTTCTTTGTTTGTCATTAAGCCTTTCGGAGTGGAAATTATCGCGATGCCGTATCCCCCTTTGACCATCTTGATGTCTCCAAAAGAAAGATAAATCCTTTGGCCGGGCTTGGAAAACTTTTTAATCCCGGAGATAACCGGCGTCTTATTATCATATTTAAGCGTGATGTCAATAAATTTATCAACCTTTCTTCCTCTTTTATCAACCTTATCAACAAATTGATTTTTTTCCAGAATTTGAGCGATATTGAATTTGATATTTGAAAAAGGAACCGAAACCAGCGGCTTGCCGGCCATTTGAGCGTTTCTTATTCTATTAAACATGTCTGCTATTGGATCTGTCATAATATTTGGTTACCAGCTTGATTTTTTAATGCCCGGAATAAGACCTTTATTAGCCATTTCTCTGAAGCATATGCGGCAAAGACCAAATCTCCTCATGTATGCTCTTTTCCTGCCGCAACGGAAACAACGCCGCGTTAAACGAGAGGAATATTTTGGTTTTTTCTTTGATTTTGCTATTTGCGCTTCGGTAGCCACACTTCGACTCGTCCTTCGTTTCGCTCAGTCCTCGCTCAGTGCAAGTATCATCTTGATACTAACCGAGTCGAAGTGTGCCCTGAGCTTGTCGAAGGGCGTACTTATTTTTTTATCGGGAAACCCATTAATTTTAATAATTCCAATCCTTTTTCCCTGTTTCCCGCGCTGGTGTTCACTGTAATTTCCAAGCCGAAAATCTGTTTTGATTTTTCCTGGGAAATTTCGGGAAAAGAAATATGCTCTTTAATCGCGAAAGTCAAATTTCCCTGCTTATCAACTGATTTCGGATCAAGCCCCCTGAAGTCGCGCGAACGTGGCAAAACCACGTTTATCACCCTTTCTAAAAAATCATACATTCTCTGCCCTCTTAATGTAACCATAGCGCCGATGGGAAGGCCTTTTCTTAATTTAAAAGTGGAAATGGCTTTTTTGGCATGAGTCAGAACGGCTCTTTGTCCGCAGATCAAAGTAATTGACTCTACGGCGTTTGCTTGAAGCTTCTTCAATTCGTCGCCGGTCTTTGATACCGCCTCTTTGCCGAAACCCGTATTAACAACCGCTTTTTTGATACGGGGAACAGCCATCTGGCTTTTATAGCCGAATTTTTCCATCATTTGAGGTATTACTTCTTTTTGATATTTGTCTTTTAGTTTTAACATAAAATTAAATTTCTTGCCGGCATTTCTTGCACATTCTATATTTCTTATTATCAATTGTTTTGTAACCCACTCTTGTCGGTTTTCCGCACTTGGCGCAAACCAGCTCAATATTGGAAACTTGGATGGGAGCCGGTATTTCGACTACCTGGCCTTTTTCTCCCTGCTTTTTCGGTTTTGCGTGTTTCTTTCTCAAATTCAATCCTTCCACCATTAACTTGCCTTGCGCCGGAAACACATCCAAAACCTTGCCGCGTTTGCCGCGGTCTTTGCCCGATATTATTAATACTGTGTCATTTTTCTTTATCTTCATATTATATTATTTCCTCGGCTAAGGATGCTATTTTATCAAAACCTTTTTCTTTGATTTCCTTGGGTATGGGTCCCGATATTCTTCCGCCTTTGGGTTCTTTCGTTTTTGCTTCCAGAATAACGCACGCGTTGTCGTCAAAGCGAATATACGAGCCGTCCGCTCTTCTGAGGGCTTTTCTCTGCCTGACGATAACCGCCCTGACTACCTCGTGTTTTTTAACGATTCTTCTGGGCTCGGCTTCCTTCACCACGCCGACGATAATATCGCCGATTTGGCCGGATTTATGATGAAAACCAACCATAATATGAATGCATTGAAGCATTTTGGCTCCCGTATTATCCGTTACTTTTAACATTGATCTGAGTTGAATCATATCTTTTTAATCACTTTCCACTTTTTATCTTTGCTTATGGGATTGCATTCTTCGATTATGACTTTGTCGTCAATTTGAAACGCCTCGTCCGTATGGGCTTTGTAATTCTTGTGCGACTTAAAAGTCTTTAAGTATTTGGGATGCTTCTTAATACTCTCCACCGTCACAACAACCGTCTTTTGCATTTTATTGGAAATAATTATTCCCTGTAATTGGCGTTTTGGCATAAATCTAATGTTTATTTTGTATGGTTAATATCCGTGCGACATCTCTTCTGATTTGTCTTATCTCTCTGATGTTCTTAACTTTACCCGAAGCTAAATCAAATTTCAACTGCCTCAGACCTTCGCGGTTGTCTTGAAGCAATTTTTTCAATTCTTCCGGCGATTTTTGTTTTAATTCTTGCGCTTTCATTATCTTTTTATAAACTTAGTTTTTATCGGCAGCTTGTCGGAAGCCATGCCAAAAGCCTCTTTGGCAACCTCCTCTTTCACGCCTTCCAATTCAAACATGATCCTGCCCGGCCTTATCGCAAAAGCATAATGATCAACTCCGCCCTTGCCTCCGCCCATAGGAACTTCCGTTCCCTTTTTGGTAACGGGCTTGTCGGGAAAAATCCTGATCCAAAATTTTCCTCCTTTTTTAAGATATCTGATTACCGTCTTTCTGGCGGCTTCAATCTGTCTGGCCGAAATCCACTTCCCTTCCATGGCTTTTAAACCAAAACTGCCGAAAGCCAATTCGGTTCCGCGGTTTTCAATTTCCGCTCTGACGACTCCCTTTCTCCATTTTCTGTGTTTTACTTTTTTAGGCATCAACATAATAAATATAATCCGAATGCTACGAATAAATATCCGAATTCTACGAATGGCTACGGACGATTTAATATTCTTTTTGGTTGAAGAGATTTCCGTCTGAAATTAACAAGTATTCCGAGCTCTTTCTTAGC
>JACOYG010000022.1 GCA_016181985.1 Candidatus Nealsoniibacteriota bacterium | reverse complement strand
TTAACCAAATCTTTTCTGATATTCTGGAAACTTTCGATCAAGACGGCGTCGGTTAAGGTTTTGTAAGTTTTACCCTGGATAAATTCAATTTCAGACAAATAAAAAGGCTGAGCGCCTCCCTTTAATTTTGAAGTTATCTTTCTGATCGCCTTTCCCAAAACTTTCAATCCGCCGAAGTCTTTAGTGTAAACAAAAAATAGCTCGTCGGACTCAGCTCTATCGGATTTTTTTAAAAAAATCCCTTCCGTCCTATAATGAACCGCCATGCAATTTATTCTCCTTTGAACAATTTTTCATACATCTGCATTTTTCGCTGTAATTCTATCTTATCATTAATCTTTCCTGCGGCATCTAATTTAGCTGTCTCTTTTTTTAATTGCGGTAAAATACGTTCTCTGTAACTTTGTTCTGAAATACCGCCACTGGATGAATCGCGTTTCCGTAAATCTTCTATAAGATTTACCCTTTCTTGTTCTCCGAGCTGTCTGCTGGTGCCCGGCAGTGCGCTTTTCTCCCAAGGCAATCTTCTGGCAAAACTTTTCGCTTCATCCCAGCTTCTGTATCCGCCTTTCTCTCCAAAAAGACCCTTTGGAGACGGTGGTGTTTGCGGTTTCGTTTCCGGTTTTGACATCGGCCTTGGAGGCATCGAACGATTTGGCATCGAAAATGGCGTTGGCATAATTTTTTAGTTAATTATTATTTTCCTGTCTCATATTCGCTGAATTGAACGCCTTTTTTCTTCATGGCTTCTCTCTCTTTTGCGCTTAAGAGATATACGGTTTTTCCGGCAACAAAATCGGCTAAGTTTTGCTCAATTCTTTTTACAAATTTAGTATGCTCTTTGTGCGCTTCCTTGCTATTAAAATATTCTTCTTCGCGGTAATTATTATACAAATACATTCCTCGAACCATTTCCATGATTTGCTTACCTGAAACTTTATTTTTTTCGGAAGCCAATTTCAGCATTAAATGCTCCGGGACTGTGCCTGCTCCTTCCTCGGGCTTGCCGGTTTCGGAATTCCATTCAACCGGCGGCTGTTCATACGGCAATTCAAATAATACACCTTCGGCTTTGATATAAGCTCGTTTTGCTCCTTGCTTATTTAACGGCGATTCAATTTCGTCGTGAGCTTCGGCCATATAACCATTAATTTTAATCCCCCTTTCTTTGGCATATTTTGCCGCCGCTTTTTCATACGCCTTAAATAAATTCTTCCATACGCCTTTTTCGCGCATTTCCGGAGAAACTACAGTGTAAAAACCGAGCGAAACTGCTGATTTTTCAGAAACTTTTCCTTTGGCGTCAACCGTCTCGCAAACAGCGCCAGTATGCACGCCCATAATCTCACCCTTGATATTTTCCGCTACATGGACCAAGCAGGGAGGCACTTTTTCGCCAGTTTTCATTATACCGGCCATGGCTTGCTTTAGCGTTTCTATCGAATCAACTTCCTCTTTATTAAATTGCCTTTCCAGCATTTCCTGGACTTTATTAACCCTAGGATCTTCCGGATTGGTCAGTCTCTCAGTGGAAAATTTCTCGCCTTCTTTGGTTTCAAAAACGGTTTTTGCTGATTCCTTATTTATCGGTCCTTCATTTTCCGCTCTCGTCACCTTTGCCGACTTAGCCCGCATTCTTTCGCCTAATTCCTGGGCAAGTTTTGCGCGATCCTTCCCTAAAACATATTCCGGATCCAATTCCGTTTTCATTAACGGTTCTCTTTCGGGAACGCTTGACGGCTTAACAACTTCCTCTTTTCCCTCCTTGAATACCTTCGCCGAATCTCCGAAGTATTCCTCCCACTCTTTCTCTTGCTTTTTTTTCAATTCCGCTTCCGCCTTACCTTGCTCTAATTTTCTTTCCGCTTCCGCTTCATCTTGTATTTTCCCCACCTCTGCCTGCTGTACAAAGGATTCCTTCCACTCTTTTTCATTTTTTTGCCTCATTTCCTCTTTTGCTTTTTCTTGTTCCTGCCTTTTCTCCTCTTCCGCCTTATTTTGTACTTCCCCCAGCTCTGCTTGCTGCCCGAAGGACTTCTTCCACTCTTGGCGATCTTTGTCTTTTTCTTCCGGTGTTTTGGGTGCCGGCGGTTTTTCAAAAGAATTTATAAACCTTGCAAATATATTCATGATAATTATAAGTTAATAATCTTTTTATATCGTATCACATTTCGAAGCTTTTTTGAAGACGCGAATACAACTCTTCTTCCACTTTAATCCTATCGCGGCCGTACTTGGTCCTTGAATATTCTTTGATAGCTTTGGTGATTTCCGTATTTCCTTTTGAGGGAGGATTGGTAATGACATTAAAGGGCTTGGAGGTTTCTCCGTTGATCAAAAGCCGGAAAGCGGCATTATAGTTGTCCATATTAACCAAATCATCTTCGTCAAAAACCGGCCCAAACTCGGCAACCAAAAACTTGGCATCTTCGGGTCCCACCCTGAATGACATCATCGAGCCGACGTTGCCAAAAATGGCTTTTTTGGTCTCCTCTTCCAGTTGGCCGATAAACTGATGGCCAAAAATCATTGAAAGCCGATATTTTCTGGCTTCATCCAAGGCCGCGGTAATCGTCTGGGTAGTAACATTGTGGAACTCATCGATATAAAGATAGAAGTCTTTTCTTTCTTCTTCGAGAAGATCGGCCCGGGAAAAAGTGGCGATCAAAATTTTGCCGACGATAATCATGCCGA
The DNA here is from genome assembly GCA_016181985.1 of Candidatus Nealsoniibacteriota bacterium. Classification (GTDB taxonomy): domain Bacteria; phylum Patescibacteriota; class Minisyncoccia; order Minisyncoccales; family MHMH01; genus JACPGX01. The sequence continues at coordinate 2,517 of JACOYG010000022.1, read as the reverse complement.
GTAAATGGCTGTTGATGTCTCCCAGTTTTCCCTTGGAAAGATTAACAATTAAAATCTTTTGCTCGTCCATGATCTGCCTCATATTAAAGCTTGGCTGCTGCTGGGAAATAATCGGCCTGACTAAATCATTGGCGATAAAAATATTCATTTTACTGGTGATATAGGGCACCATATTGGCCAAAGCCGCTTCGCCACCGGCTTTTTCCGCCTCTTGTTCCCAGAAATTTTTAACAACGATATTTTTGCATTTAGAAAGTTTGTATTTTCTGAATTCGGGATCGGCTAAAACTTTCGGCACTTCAACTAAGGTGCTGCCCGATTCGGGATGATCCATAATCAGCAAAAGAGCGTTTCTCATATATTGTTCAAATATCGGGCCCCCGAAACCCTGGGCTTTTAAATTATACAACTTCTCAAAAATTTCAATTATTTCATTGACCACGAAAGTTTTCGTTTCCGGAAATCTTGGATCGTAATCAAGCATATTCAGACCCAAAGGCCTTTCTATGTCTCCGGGGTTAAAATAGATAACATCTTCGGCGCGTGAAGCCGGCACATAGCTCAAGACCCTTTCCGCCAAATCTCCATGGGGATCAATTAAGCAAACTCCCCTGCCCGCTTCAATGTCCTGTTTTATCATTTCCTGCAAAAGCACGGACTTGCCGGTGCCGGTTTGCCCGATGACATAAAAATGGCGGCGCCTATCATCGTCCGATATTCTGACGATTTTTTCTTCGCCCCTGAAAATATTTTTGCCGACGGTTAATCCTTCTTCGGGCAAATTATCTGGCGAAGGCGCTTGTTTTGTTTTGAGCCATTTAACATGAGGAGTTAATAATTGTGGGGAAGGAAAATGGAAAATAGCCGCCAATTCTCCGGAAGAGAGAGTCATTATTTCTTTATCGTTAAAAGCCCTAAACGAAAAACGATAAAAAAGCTTTTTGAGTAAACTGCCCGAAAGCTTTTTGAAGCTTGTCTGGTTTAAAATCATAGTATTGAATTGGCTGAAAGCCGCCTGAAGCTCCAGTAAAATCTGGTCTGCCCTCATCTGAGTCTCGGCCGATGATAAAATGCGCAAATTAACATCAAAAACGGGTTGAGAAATTTTTTCGGTAATTGATTTAATCGCCTCCTGCTGTGTTGGAGTGAGTATGGGGTTAGATTGCGGCTGGCCGGGCTGTTGCGGCCGGTTATAAGTCATTTGCGTTCCTTTTATAAGATCTCCCAACTTCATGCCGGAAACAAGATCTTCCGGCTTGGCTCCTTTTTCAATGAGGCTTAGAACTTTTTGCCCCATTTTTTTAATTTTGCGGCGGCTGGGCCTGACCAAAATTTGCACGGCCGCTCCCTCGCCTTCTTTGGCAAGTTTCGTAAAAACGCTAGTTATGGCGGATAAAGGATCCATCCCGAATTCACGGTACGATTTTAACGGAAAAACCGGAGATCGGGCCAAGTGAGCATTGGCTCCGGTGGAAAATCCGCTGGGGTTGAAAATATTGTAATCGCCTGCCAACTGAACTTGAGCTTGAGGCCAAAAAGCCAAAATTTGCTTTTCTATTACGCCGGCAAGATAGCGAGGGCAGGCGATATAAAAATATATTTCTTCACCGGTGCGATGAACGGCGATTTCGAAAACAAATGCCGGATTGCCGAAAAAAATTCTTTTTATAAAATTCGTCTCCTTGACGCTGGTAAGGGAGGAATAAAACTGTTCGGCCGATTTCAAATGCGTTTCCAGGGGAATCTTTTCCTCTTTCTCTTTGCCTATTCTTTGAGGAAGCGTCACTAAAAAAAGTGCCAAATCCATACCCCTACCCAAAAACGCTTTTTCTTTTCTTTTGGAGATTATAATATAAAAAACCGAAAAAACGGCTATTATCGCAAGCCCTCCCAAAACAGCTATATTTCTAAAATTTAAAATGGGTTCCATTTACGATTTTATGATTTTTTTCTCGACTAATTCTTTGTAGTACCTGTCGGCTAAGATGTCATGGAATTCGTCTAAAATTGCCGGGTTGTTAAGTTCTTTGGCTACGGAAACGGCCGCGTCCAATCCTTTTTCAAAAACCAAAGAGACCAAGGCTCCAACCTGCTGGCTGGCGGGAAATTTCTTAATTTCCTTCGCTTCGTCGCGAGTGGCCAATGGAGCGGCCGTTGAAGGTATTTGCTGAAGTTCTTGCAAATAATCTTTAATATCTTGCTTAACCTTTTCCTCTTTTTTTTCAGGAGAAACAAACGGCTGTTCTTTTTTCAGCCGCGTTTCCAATTGCATTACTCTTTCTTTTAGGGCCTCTATTTCGGGACTGGAGATAATTTCCGGTGTTGCCATGTTATTATTTTACCATATTCTTAAGAATTGCCTCAAAAAATTCCAGACGCTCTTTAAATTTAGAATGCAAGGGATACTTTTTTAGCTCATCAATCTGCTGCTTAAAAGAATCAATAAACTCTAGGAAAATCTTACGCTCATCATCAGACTGGCCGTCTCTGGAGAAGGCATTGAAGGAGAAGGAATAG
>JACOYG010000030.1 GCA_016181985.1 Candidatus Nealsoniibacteriota bacterium | reverse complement strand
TTATTTTGCTGCATGTTTCTTTCAGTATGCGAATCTACGGCAAGACCGGTAGGCAAGTGGACAACCCTTACGGCTGTCATCCTTTTGTTGACGTTCTGGCCTCCGGGGCCGGTAGCTTTTGAAACTTCAATCCTAAGATCGCTCGGGTTTATTTTAAACTGGGTTTCTTTGGGCTTTGGCAAAACAGCCACCGAAGCCGTTGAAGTGTGGACACGGCCGGCTTTTTCGGTTGTCGGAATTCTTTGAACTCTGTGCACTCCGCCCTCATACTGCATCTTCCGCCAAACATCCTTGCCTTTGATTTCCAGAACAACTTCTTTAAAACCGCCTATGCCCGTTTGGTTGGAATCAAGGATTTCTTGTTTCCATCCCTGTAAAACGGCATATTTCGAATACATTTTAAAAAGGTCGGCGGCAAATAGAGCCGCTTCATCTCCTCCTGTTCCTGCCCGAATTTCTACGATTATTGCCGATGGCCCCGAAGTTGATTCTCCGCTATCTCCTTTGAGTATGCTGTCTAACTCTTTTTCCATTATTTTTTCTTTCTCCTGAAGCTGTTTAATTTCAGCTTCGGCCAAAGAAGTCAATTCTCCGTCTTCTCGGGCCTTTAAAATATCTTTATCTTCCTCTATTTTATTCTTTAATTCGTTTAACTCATCATATTTCGCAATTATTTTTTCCAGTTTATTTTTTTCTTTCAAGAGTTCATCGAATTTTTCCTTGCCCGCCGTAGCTTTGGCGGAGGAGGGCCAATTAGAAAGAAGCTCAGGCGAACTGAGCTGTTGTAAGATTTCCTCGTATTGCTTTTTAGCGTTTTCCGGCTTTAGCATCTTTTGCCTTGGCTAATCTCTTTCTAAATTTTTCCACTCTGCCCAGAGTGTCAATCATTTTTTCCTTGCCGGTATAGAAAGGATGGCAGGCGGAACAAACTTCCACCTCGAGATGTTCTTTGGCGGAGCCAATACTAAAAACATTGCCGCAGGCGCATTGCACCTTGGCATTAGGAAAATATGCAGGATGAATATCTTTTTTCATATTATTTTAAAAGTTTTACTAATATCGCTTTTTGAACATGCAATCTGTTTTCAGCTTGGTCAAAAATAATTGAATGCGGGCCATCCATAATTTCATCGGTAATTTCATGGTTTCGATGGGCAGGAAGGCAATGCATAACGATAGCATCTTTTTTGGCCAGAGAAACTAATTTTTGATTCACTTGATAGGGGGTCAAAATTATCTCTCTTTCTTTTTCGTCTTCTCTACCCATACTGATCCAAGTATCAGTATATATTACGTCCGCATTTTTGACAATAGTTTTTAAATTATTTGATATTTCAATCTTTCTTTTAGCCAAATCGAGTATTTCTTTTTTAGTTCTATATTTGTCCGGACAAGCAATCTTTAATTCAACTCCTAAAATATCGCAGATAAGCAATAGGGAATTAGTTACGTTATTGTCGCCGTCGCCTACAAAAACCATAGTTAAATTTTTTAATTTTTGACGTTTTTCCCAAATAGTGAACAGATCAGTCAATGCCTGGCAGGGGTGAAATTTATCGGAAAGGCCGTTAATTACCGGTACGTTTGAATTTTTAGCCAAATCAATGATATCTTGATGGCTAAAGACTCTAGCCATAATTCCGTCAACGTATCTGGAGAGAACCTTAGCTGTATCCTTAATCGTTTCTCCTCGTCCAAGCTGTAAATCGGAAACAGACAAATACTGGGCATGTCCGCCCAATTGAGTTATGGCTGTTTCGAAAGAAACTCTAGTTCTTGTAGATGGCTTTTGGAAAATCATTGCCAGGCTTTTGCCTCTTAACAATTCATGAGATTCCCCCTTTTTTTGTTTATCTTTCAACTTTTTCGCTAATTTGAAAATTTGCCAAATTTCTTTCTTAGTAAAATCTTTGTCGAAAGTTAGGTGCAGCATGTGATTACGGTTCCTTTAAATTTTTTGTTTTCCAAAATATTTTTTAAGTTTTCCAGGTCGGTGCCCCTGGTTATAATGACGCTTATTTTAAGTTTTTGCGCCATTTTAGAGGCGACGGGATCAAAAGGAACCCTCATGCCGGGAGTCCATTTGGAGCCGATAATTTTACGGTATTTTGCCCAGGTTATTTTTTTTATCGGTTTGGCATCTTTATACTTGCTGATATCTTTGTCATATGCGTAATCAATATTCGACGCATTGATAATTTTATCAGCCTTGAATCTGTCAGCCAGTAAAACGGCATCGTAATCGCTTGACCAGCCGGGCCTCCAGCCGGAAGCAATGAAAAGCCTGCACTCCTTGCCGTCGATCTTTTTTAGAGGGCTGTCCAGCACTATCGGATAGGCCTCTTTTCTGAAAATTGTTATTATGAGGTGGGCATTGATTCTAGTGGCGTGGATTCCCAGCCAGTCCTTATCATCATCAGATATTTTAGTTATTTCTGAAGCTGCCTTAATATAATTTCTGGCGACGCTTCCTCCGCCGGTGACGATAATAAAGCGATAGTTCTTTTTTAAAAATTTCAAAATAAATTCCTTAAATTTCTTAAGGAATTCCACTTGAATTTCGCCGGGGACGATAATTGAACCGCCCAGGCTGATAACTATTGTTTTCATGCTATTGTTTTAATATAGCAAGCATGTTATTAAATCACAAGAGCACATTGAAAAAAGCCCGCCTTCGCCTTTCGGGCTTCGGCGGGTGAAAGAGGTGAAAAATGGGACCAAATACGCAAAAATTAATTGAACGGCATAAGCAAGTTTTAGCTACAACCACTCATTCTCCAAATTTCCCTGTATCTATTGAAAGTGGAAAAGGTATATGGGTTTGGGACGCCGACGGCAACATATATATCGATTGCTTTTCCCAGGTTGGCATAGCTGATATTGGTCATAATCATCCCAAAGTTATAAATGCTTTAATTAATTATCTTTCTTCGGGAAAAGTGACGGCCTGCATAGGCACCGATGTTTATAATACGGCCCAGGTTGAAGCGGCTGAGAAATTGACGGAAATAACCAAAAAAAGTTTTCCTCAAAAGGATTGGAAAGTTTATTTTTGCTCTTCGGGCGGAGAAACCAATAATGCCGTTTATAAACTTTTGGCCGACATTAGGCCGCAACGCAGATTATTTCTTAGTTTCCTGGGAGATTTTCACGGAAGATTTGGAGCCGCGTTGGCTTTTTCTTCAAGCAAAGCGCTGCATAAGAGAGATTTTTCACGTGATCCACCGACGATTCATTTTCCCTACCCGGATTGTTTGCACTGCGCTTACGAAAAAAATCCCGCAGATTGCGATCAGATTTGCATTCGCATCATTGAGAAAGAATACCTTGGCCGGCTTTGCGACCCCAAGGAAATAAACGGGGTGATCATAGAGCCGATACAGGGCGAGGGGGGATTTATTGTTCCAAATTTTACGGCGATAAAAAAACTTCACGAACTTTGCCTAAAATATGATTGGGCATTGGTTGATGATGAAGTTCAGGCAGGGTTGGGCAGGACCGGAAAAATGTTCGCCATAGAATATTCCGAAGTTATGCCTGCTATTATTTGTCTTGCCAAGAAACTCGGTTCCGGAATTCCCATCGGCGCCATTGTTTTTCGCGCAGATTGGGATTTTACCGAAGCGGGGCGCCATTCTACCACTTTTGGCGGAGGGCCTCTCGGCTGGGTATCCGCTAAAAAAACATTGGAAGTAATTGAAGAAGAAAATTTGGTTGCCAATGCCGCAGAAACAGGAGCATATTTTTTAGCAAAATTGATCGGTATTCAAAGCCGCTTTAACTCTGCCCGCAGATTTAAATATGACCACATTGGCTGTATAAGTGACGTGAGGGGGCTTGGCTTGATGATCGGCATTGAATTTGCTGACGAAAAAGGCGGGCCGAGTCCGTCGTTAAGGGATGCCGTTTTAAGGGAGTGTATAAAATCAGGCATTTTGCCTTTTGCGGCCGGACATCCCCAGAGGAATCCCATTATCCGTTTTTTACCTCCCATTATTGCAACTAAGTCCGATATTGATGAAATTTCCAATAGATTTGAAAAAGCTTTAAATATGGCCTGCGAAAAAAAATAAAATAAAAATGCAAAGCTGCGGACACCCGTTGTCCGCAGCTTTTATTGTTGTTGACTAATTGTTTGGCATTTGGTATATTGGTACTTGATGACTAAAAAAGCGGAAAAAAAGGAAGTACCGTTGGAACTTGATGCCGATCAGATGGCTCAAGCCGGTTTGCATTTTGGGCACAGAACTTCAAGCATTCATCCTAAGATGAAACCGTATATTTTCGGCTCAAGAAGCGGCGTGCATATTATGGATTTAGAAAAAACCAAAGAAAAACTTCAGGAGGTTTTGGATTTTATAAAAGGTTTAGTCGCCGAAGGCAAAACCATATTATTGGTTGGAACAAAAATTCAAGTTAAGGATTCGGTGGTGAGCACGGCCAAAGATTGTGGATTCCCTTACGTTTCTGAAAGATGGCTCGGCGGCACGTTTACTAACTTCGGCTCGTTTCTTAAAAGAATTGAATACTATAAAAATTTGGAAAAACAAAAAGCGGCCGGGGAGTGGGAAAAGTATACCAAAAAGGAGCAGGCTAATTTTGGGAAAGAGCTTAAAGAGCTCGAGATAAAATTCGGCGGAGTAAAAGATTTGCAAAAACTGCCCGATGCCATTTTTGTCTGCGACATGAAAACCGACAAATTGGCCGTTCACGAGGCTAAAATGAAGAATATAAAGGTACTTGGCATTTCCGACACGAACATCGATCCAACCCAGGCCGATTTATTCATTCCGGCCAATGATGATGCGGTGAGCTCGGTAAAATATATTTTAGAAAAAATAAAAGAGGCGGTGTTGGAAACGAAATCTAACATTCCTAATATTAAAAATGGTTGATATTCACCAAGTCAAACAATTACGCGAAGAGACTGGCGTTTCCATCTCTGAATGCCAAAGGGCATTGATTGAAGTTGGCGGAAATTTTGAAAAAGCAAAAGAAATTTTGAAATTATGGGGAAAAGAATTGGCTCAAAAGAAAAAGACCAGAGAGGCAGGCCAGGGAATCATAGACTCCTATATCCATCTCAATAAAAAAGTCGGCGTGCTTTTGGAGTTAAATTGCGAAACTGATTTTGTGGCCAAGGCTCCGGATTTTCAAAGCTTGGCTCATGAGGTATGTTTGCAGATTGCCGGTTTTACCGATGAAAGCATTCCGCTTTTGGAACAGCCCTGGATTAAAGATGAATCAAAGAGCATCAAGGAATTAATTGACGAAACCATCTCCAAGGTTGGCGAAAATATAGTCGTAAAAAGATTCGTAAGATACTCTCTCTGATGTTTTTTTTAGAAATTATTTTTTCTACTCTTTTGTTTTTCAGCTTATTGGGAATGGGCTTTATTCTGTTTAAAAAAATTCCCGCCTTGGTCAAATTGCCCGAAAGCGAATCTTCGAAATCATCGATTATTTCCGAAGTCAAAAAAATTGTTAAGAAAATTCCCGGATCGGAAAAGTTTGATTACGAGCTTTATCTTCAAAAAATGCTTTCCAAGGTCCGCGTTCTGACCATAAAGACGAAAAAATAATAGAAGCAAAAAATAAACAAGCAAGAACAAGAAAAAAACTATTTGCTGAAGGAACGCTAAAGAGTTGGAATAAAGGGAAGATTGGAGTATACTCTGAGGAAACTATAAATAAAATTAGATTAGCAATTTTAATTTATAAAAATATGATGGACTATAACATGATGGGCGGCGTAGGAGGGGGCAGTATGATGTTTTTTGCCTGGATAGCATATTTGTTGACCACAGCATTGCTTGTTCTCGGCATCGTTGCCTTGATCAAATACATCGGTAAAAAATAATAAAGCGGGCTTGACAGGGTTTTGAGAAAGAATATAATCAAGTATAGAATATGACTTCCAGGAAGATGTCTTCCTGGTTTTGTTTGAAAGAGGGAAGGACTTTAAAAATTAAGAATTTAGAATTGAGAAATAAAATTATTAGTTCATTAGAGTTGCCTCGAACTCATTTTTTTTGAGAGTTTGATCCTAGCTCAGGATGAACGCTGGCGGCGTGGATACCGGCATGCAAGTCAAGGGGGTCAAATTGACGCAAGTTGATTTGGCAACCGGCAGACGGCTTAGTAACACGTAGATACCAACCCCATTCACGGGCACAACCAGTCGAAAGATTGGTTAATTCCCGATAGTCCCGCAAGGGTAAAGGCGCAAGCCGGAATGGGATGGGTCTGCGGCCTATCAGCTAGTTGGTGGGGTAAAGGCCTACCAAGGCTATGACGGGTAGGGGACGTGAGAGCGTGTTCCCCAAGAATGGCACTGCGATACGGGCCATACTCCTACGGGAGGCTGCAGTCGAGAATCTTCGACAATGGGCGAAAGCCTGATCGAGCGACGCCGCGTG